>JAVEYH010000055.1:10663-22853 GCA_034003585.1 Kiritimatiellia bacterium | reverse complement strand
ACGATTCTCGATGATGTGAACCTTTCGTTTTTCCACGGCGCGCACATCGGTGTGATCGGCGCGAACGGTTCGGGCAAATCCTCGCTTCTCAAAATCCTTGCCGGGCTCGACACGGAATTCATGGGCGAATGTCAGGTCGCCAAGAACACGCGGGTCGGTTATCTGCCGCAGGAGCCGGACCTGGATCATACGAAGACCGTGATGCAGTGCGTGGAAGAGGGAGTTGCGGGTTCCAAGGCGATCCTGGCCCGGTACGACGAGATCTGCGATCTGCTGGGCGGGGATCTCGACGCCGCCGAGTCGGAAAAACTCAACGACGAGCTGGGGCGGCTGCAGGAGACGATCGACGGGCACGATCTCTGGAGTCTCGACCATCAGATCGAAATGGCGATGGAGGCGCTGCGTCTGCCGCCCGCCGACGCGCCGGTCGCGCCGCTTTCGGGCGGCGAGCGCCGCCGTGTCGCGCTCTGCCGGCTGCTGATCTCCAATCCGGACGTGCTGCTGCTGGACGAGCCCACCAACCATCTCGACGCCGATTCGGTCGCGTGGATGGAAACCTATCTCAAGGGGTTCGCCGGCACACTGATCGTGGTCACGCATGACCGGTATTTTCTGAGTCATGTAACGGAATGGATCCTGGAACTCGACAACGGCCGCGCCTACCCCTACAAAGGGAATTACGAGGCGTGGCTGCAGCAGAAGCGGGAACTCATGCTGCGCGAATCCAGGCAGGCCGAGTCGCGCCGCAAGCTGATTGAGAACGAGCTTGCCTGGGTGCGCACGAACCCTTCCGGCCGCCGCGCCAAAAACCAGGCCCGCGTGCGCCGGTACGAGGAGCTGGCCGCCCAGGAGGTGAGCACGCGCGAAGAGGATCTGCGCATCCGGATTCCGGCCGGTCCGCGGCTGGGCGACCTGGTGGTCAAAGCCGACCGGGTGACGATGGGGTTTGGGGACAACCTGCTGTTCGAGGACATGTGCTTCGATCTGCCGCGCGGCGGGATCGTCGGGGTGATCGGCGGCAACGGGGCAGGCAAAACCACGCTCTTCAAGCTGATCACCGGTCAGCTCCAACCGCTCGCCGGCACGTTGACGGTCGGTCCCACGGTGAAGCTCTCGCATGTGGATCAGCTCCGAGACGCGCTCGATCCGGACCGGACGGTGTATGAGGAGATCACGGGTGGATCGGAATTCGTGACCCTGGGGGGCGACGGGGGCGCGTCCGCCTCCGGTTCCCGGATGAACGGCCGCGCCTATTGCAGCCGGTTCCACTTCAAAGGCGCGGAGCAGCAGAAGCGCGTGGGGGTGCTCTCGGGGGGTGAACGCAACCGCGTGCACCTCGCCAAACTGTTGCGCAGCGGCGGCAATCTGCTGCTGCTCGACGAGCCCTCCAACGATCTCGATGTCGCCACCCTGCGTTCGTTGGAGGAGGGCATCGCGGATTTCGGCGGGTGTGTGATGGTGGTCAGCCACGACCGCTGGTTTCTCGACCGGATCGCCACGCACATCCTCGCTTTTGAGGGGGATAGCGCGGTGACGTGGTTCGAAGGCAATTACGCCGATTACCACGAGCAGCGCCGCAAGCTTCTCGGTGAGGCCGCCGACCGGCCGACACGGGTCCGGTTCCGCCCGCTGAAGCACGGGTGACGCGGAAACGGCAGGGAGGAAGGGTGAAGGAATAAGGAAGAAGGAAGAGGGATGAAGGAATAAGGAAGAGGGGGGAGGCGAGTCGGGAGCGCGGGCGTCCCCGCCCGCTACAACACTGCGTTCCCCATTTTTTTTAAGGGATTTTGATGAGAGTTAATGGTCGCATGGGACTCTTTTTTATGATTATTATGCTCGCATTTATAACAAGGGGGGAGCCATGTGGCTTGCTGAGCTGACGTCGAGGATCATCGCGACCATGCCCGCGCGGAGGGGCAACGTTTACGAGACGACCATACAAGCACTGGCAACGGCGGTTGTCGCGGCAGCCGCGTCGGCCTCCGTTTCGGCGGGGACGAATACCCTCCGCATCGCCCAATGGGAAGCGGCCCGCCCCGGATCGTGATGTGGACGATCCGAATCGCATCGACGGCGTTTTCAAGGAATACGGCGGGTGGGACAAGCCGGACGGCTGGGGACGCGTCGCCGCGTGGGCGTGGGGCTTTTCGCGTGTCGTCGATTGGATCGAGACGCGTCCCGAGCTCGACAAGACTCGCGTGGCGGTCGTTGGCCATAGCCGCGGCGGGAAGACAGCGCTATGGGCGACAGCCTGCGACCCGCGTATTGCGATGGGGGTTTCGAACAATTCCGGCACGGGCGGCGCGCACCTGAACGAATCGGCGACGCCGGGTTCGGAGCAGGTGGCGATCTTCAAAAAAGTGGGGAGCTGGAACTTCTTCTGCCCCAATTTCCTCAAGCTCGATGGCCGCGAGACCGTGCTCGAGCACGACGCGGATGATCTGTTGCGGCTCATCGCACCGCGCCTCGCCTACGTCGCGAGCGCCTCCCAGGACAAGGGGGCGGGCCCCCAGGGCGAATTTGAGGCGGCGCGCCGGGCCGGCGAACTGTGGACGGCGTACGGACTCAGCGGGCTTACCCTCACGGCCTATCCGCGTCCTGACACCGTCGACCACACCGGCTGCATCGGGTACCATCTGCGCACCGGCAAACATCAGCTCACGGCAGCGGACTGGCGGCGTTTTCTCGATTTCGCGGACCGGAACGGGTGGTGTCCAGACAAAAGAATGGCAAAGGAGAGGTGATCGATGAACAGCAAAGCAAGTGCATGTTGTGCGTCGGCGGCAATGTTTCTCGGCGGGTGCGCGGTTTTCGCGGTGGATCCCTGCCAAGTGCGCGACGTACAGGCCTCGTAGTGCGCAGTGGGCACGTCGACAACATGGCACAACGAGCACGTCAAGGCTTCGGGCGGGCGTTTCACGCGCGGTCGCGCGGAAACCCGCTTGCCTTCCCGCAGGCGCGCATGATAATCTTTTCACACTTTTTGCGGAAACAACGTGAATCAAAACAAGGGGGGAAGGATGACGGCATCACGCAGAAGTTTTCTCAAACGGGCGACATTCGCGGGCGCCCCTTTTTTGTTGCCGGCGCGGATCTGGGCCGATGCGGTGAAGCCCAACGACAAGCCCGGCATGGCCTTCATCGGCATGGGGATCCAGTCGCGCGGCCTCCTGAAGAATTTCCTGCACCAGGACGTGAACGTGTTGGCGGTGTGCGATGTCGATGCGACGCGCCGCGAGGACGCGCGAGTCAAGGTGGACGCGTTTTACAAAGAGCATCCCGAAAAGGGGGTGCCCGGCAACTGCAAGGCGTATAACGACTTCCGGGAGGTGCTCGCGCGCAAGGACATTGATCTCGTCTGCGTCGCCACGCCGGACCACTGGCACGCCTACATCACCATCGAGGCCATGCGTTCGGGCAAGGATGTGTATTGCGAGAAGCCGCTGACGTACTCCATCAGCGAGGCGGTGGCGGTCATGGCGGCGGCCAAACGGTACAACCGGATTCTCCAGACCGGCGCGATGCAGCGTTCCGGGTTCGAGTTTTACACGGCCGCCGAGCTGGTGCGCAACGGCTGCATCGGCAAGGTCACGCATGTCGAGTGCAGCTTCGGCGGCCCGTCCCGGCCGCATGCCGACCCGCAGGAGGAGATCCCGATGGAGCCGGGATTGGACTGGGATCTGTGGTGCGGCGGCGCGCCGCTCGTCAAATACAACGACAAGCTGTCGCCGCGTGGGATCCACAATTTTTATCCCATGGTCTGGCGCATGGACGACCTGTTCGGGTCCGGGATGTGCGGCGACTGGGGCGCGCACCATCTCGATATCGCGCAATGGGGGTTGGGCATGGATGCGGGCGGACCGGTTGAGGTCATCCGGGCGGAACGCACGGAGAAGGATAAGGCCAACGCGGTGCTGGGCGGCCGCGCGCAATCCGGTGTGGTGCTGCGGTTCGCCAACGGCGTGACGGTCCAACACAAACCGGTGCCTGTCTTCGGCACAGTCTTCCACGGCACCGAAGGCACCGTTTCGGTGAACCGCGGCAAATTTGAGATGACGCGCGACAAGGAGCTGATCAGCCGCTTCACCAAAAAGGAGGATGGCGGTTCGCTCGAAGGCGCGCTGATGAAAGCCCGCAAAGCCTTTCTGACGGACAGCACGTACAAGGTGCAGTTGTACCGGACCAAGGGAGGGCACCCCGCCGACTTCGTGACCTGCGCGAAGTCGCGCCAGCGCGCGTGTTCCAATGAGGATGTCGGCGGGCGCGCCGCGATCCTCTGTCATCTGTGCAATCTGTCGTACATGCGCGACGCGAGTTTCGGCTGGGATCCGGTCCGGAACACCTTCGCGTCCGGTTCGGGAAATCCGTCCTGGCTCAGCCGCGAGGGAGGGTACCGTGGCGGCTGGTCGGTTTGATCCGGCTTTTTGCGGTTGATCTACATCCCCTTTTTGGTATTGTAGATCTTTTACTGCCTGTCAGAGAAGGCGTTCGTTCGGAGGAGAGGAAGCAGTCATGAGTCAGCATACCAGCTTAAAGGGTTCGAGCAAGATTACCGTGAAACGGAACGTGTTGAAGCGTTTCGAACGCGTGAATCTGCTCAAAAAGCGTGGCCAGTGGAAAGACGGGGATCGGGGCTTGGGGTTACGCAAGACCAAGCCGGATGTGTAGCCTCACCGGTTGACGTTTTTTCCGTGTCGGTTTTCGCCGCATGCGCGGCCCGCGTTGCCGGGCAGAGCGCCTGCGGTTTTTCCGTTTCGGATGCATGCGGCATGGGGAGGGGAGGAGATGTCTGCGGGAAACCTCACGGTTCGGATCGGCCTGATCCTGTTGGCGGCGGCCGGATCGGCTGTCGCGTCGGGCATGCCGATCCGGATGCGGGTCATCGAAGGCCGCGCGCCGGTCTGCACCGCGACGAATCAGACGCGGGAAACGGTGTTGTGGCTGCCGGCCGGCGCGGAGGTGGAGCTGTTCGGGGCGTTGGCCGACGGGCAGGAGTGGGTGCGGGTAACGGCGCCCCCTGCCCTCGCGTTATGGGTCTACCGGGAGCTGGTGCGGGACGGTCATGTGACCGCGGACAAGAGCCAGGTCCGGACCGGACCGGGGCAGGCCTTTCCGGTGGTGGCGCAACTGGGCCGGGGTGACCCCGTGACGGTCCGCGGCACGTACGGCGACTGGCTCCGAATCGCGCCGCCCGCACAACAGTCCTTTTGGATGGCGCGCGGCGATGTGGAGCCGCTGGCCCTTCCCGCGCCGGAGAAGGAGCCGGACGTCGCGGATACGCCGGAGGACTCCGTTTTAGAAGGGGAGGAGCCTGCGGAGGAGGTGTCGGGGATTTCTTCCCCCGTCCCCCCGCCGGTTGCGGAACGTATTCTGCCCCCCGTTCCGTCTGAGCTCAGCGCATTCGTGTTGGATGAGGCGCGGGAGCAGGGGCGTCCGACCGAACGGCGCGGGATTCTTGATTGGGGTGGCGTGGGAAGCGTTTCGACGCCGTTCTGTCTGGTGGGGCAACGCGAGGCCGGGGGGGAGATGGCTCCGGTTTGCCATCTGATTCTTCCGGTCGCCACGTACGGCCCGCATATCGGGGCCGCTGTTTCGATTGCGGGGACGGAGTGGCACGTCAACGGGTCCGCACTGCCGGTGCTGATTCCGACCCGGGTCCGACTGGAAATCCCGCGTCCGGAGGATGCGGTTTCCGCTCCGGCCTTGTGAGCGCCCTTTTTTTGAGGCCGAAAAAGAGAACGGCTGCGGATGCGGGCGCTTCACTTTTTCGCGGAGATCAGATATCCTTCTTCACGCAACCCCGGGGGCGTGATGGCAGAGTGGACCCAACAGCGTGTACGATGCGGCCTGTGCCCGAAGAATTGTGCGATTCCTCCCGGACACAGCGGGGAGTGCCGTGTCCGGATCAATGCGGACGGGGTCTTGCGGGCGGTGACCTACGGGCGTCCGAACGCCGTGCATGTCGATCCCATGGAGAAAAAACCGCTGTTCCACTTCTTCCCGGGCGCGCCGATCCTTTCGCTGGGTGCGGTCGGATGCAATCTCCACTGTAAAAACTGTCAGAACGCGGAGTTGTCCCAGGGTGATCCCGAGACCATGCCCGCGTATGAACTCCAGCCCGCGGCGCTGCCCGGAGTCGCCCGCGGGCAGGGGTGCGCGCATGTGGCCTACACCTATAACGAGCCGCTGGTGGGCTACGAGTATGTCCGCGACTGCTGCCGGGCCGCGCGGGATGCCGGACTGCGGAACGTGCTGGTCACGGCCGGGTACATCAATGAGGCCCCGCTCCGCGCGCTGGCGCCGTTCGTGGACGCCGCGAATGTGGATATCAAGGCCTTTCAGGACGAGTTCTACCGCAAGGTGTGCGACGGCACGCTGGAACCGGTGCTCCGGAGCGTGCTGCTGCTGAAAGAGGCGGGCGTGCATGTCGAACTCACCAATCTCCTGATCCCGACCCTCAATGACAGCGACGCGTTTCTGGACCCGCTCTGCGCGTGGATCCGCGACCACGTCGGCGCGGAGACCCCCACGCATTTCTCGCGGTTTTTCCCGAGTTTCCGCATGACGCGGTTGCCTCCCACGCCGATCGAGACGCTGCGGCATGCCTGCGACCGCGCGCGCGCCGCGGGACTCCGGCACGTGTATGTCGGCAACGCCGAGGTGCCCGGGGGGGAGGACACCCGCTGCGCGGGCTGCGGCGAAACGGTGGTGCGGCGGCAGCGGTATGTGGTGACGGAAAACCGCCTGACGCCGCAGGGGGCCTGTCCCGCATGCGGGAGGACGGTGTACGGGGTTTGGTCGTGACGCGCCCGGGAAAAGCGCGTTCCCGGTGTGCGCGGCGGGAGTTTTTGTTCGGTACGGTCGCCGCGCTGGGGTGCGGGTGCCGGGGACGCGGTGTGCGCGTCCAGCCGTTGCGGGCCTCTCGGGTCCGCCACATGGCGAAATGGGCGGGGTGATGCGGATGCGACGCATGCTGTCAGGTTTGTGCGCGGTGTTGTGCGCGGGCGCGGGATGCCAGCGCGGCAGCCCCGTGCCGGAGGAGGCGGGGATGCCGAAAAAAGTGATGGTCTCGCCGTTGGCGGGACGCTGGTATCAGGACAGCGAACGGGCCTTGCGGGAGGAGATCGCCGCATGCTGCAGGGACATCACGGTCGTGCGCAAAAAAGCGGTGTGCGCGGCGGTGGTGCCGCATGCGGGATACCGTTATTCCGGGCGTGTGGCGGCGGGCGTGTATCTGCGCATTGACCCGTCCCGGCTGAGCCGGGTGGTGGTGATGGGGCCGAGCCATTATGCCGCGCTGCGGAATCAGATCAGCGTGCCGGACGCGACGCATTTCGCGACGCCGCTCGGCGAGTTGTCGGCGGATTCCGCGTTCCTCCGACGGCTTCGCGCCCTGCCTTTCGTGACGCATGTCCCGGAGGCCCACGCGCAGGAGCACAGCGATCAGATCCAACTGCCGCTCATTCAGGCGTGCCTGTCGAAACAGCTGCCGGTCGTGTGCATGGTCTGCGGTCAGTTCGACGCGGCCGGCCTGCTTGACGCGGCGGCGGCGCTGCGGCCGCTGCTGGACGAGGGGACGCTGGTGGTGGCGAGTTCCGATTTCACGCACTATGGCGCGAGTTACGGCTATGTGCCCTTCACGCGCGATGTGGATCACAGTCTCGAAACGTTGGATATGGGGATCTTCGAGCAGTTCGCGCAAAAGGATCTGCAGGGGTTCCTGAAACGGTTGGACGAGACGGGCGCCACGGTGTGCGGGCGCGACCCGCTCGCCTTGCTGCTGGCCATGCTGCCGCAGGAGGCCCAGGTGGAACGCACCGGATATGATACCTCCGGCAGGATGACGGGCGATACCCGCCAATCGGTGAGTTATGTGGGGGCGGTGGTGAGCGGCAGGTGGGACCCGGGCACGCCACGCGCGGCGCCGCTTGCGGCGGACAGTCCGATTCCCCGCGAGGATTGCGGCCGCCTGCTGGCCTTGGCGCGCGACACGCTGACGCGGGCGCTGCAAACCGGCGAGCGCCGCGCCGCCGTTGCGGAGCCGCCGGAGTTGACCGAGGGGATGTGTGCGGTGCGCGGAGGCTTTGTGACGCTGCACAAACACGGTGCCTTGCGGGGCTGCATCGGCGAGATCGTGCCCCGGCGCGAAATCTGGAAAGTGGTGCGCGAGCAGGCGTTGAACGCGGCGTTTCACGATCCGCGGTTCAACGCCCTCGACGCGGCGGAGCTGGACGAGGTCGAAATCGAGATCTCGATGCTCACTTCACCGAAACCGGTGAAATCGTGGCGGGAGATTGTGATCGGGCGGCACGGCATGGTGTTGAGCAAGGCGGGCCGCAGCGCGGTGTTCCTGCCGCAGGTCGCGCCGGAACAGGGCTGGGGGATCGAGGAGACGCTGACGCATCTCTCCCGCAAGGCGGGCCTGCCGCCGGACGCCTGGCGCGAGGGGGCCGCGTTTCTCGTGTTCGAGGCCCAGGTGATTCGGGAAAAGGAGGAATGAGCCGTGCGGAGGGAAGGCGATATGGATGTGGTCACGCTGGAGGGGGTCGCGAAAACGTTCGGTGACGTGCGCGCCGTGGACGGGTTGACGCTGTCGATCCGGCAGGGCGAGATTCTGG
This sequence comes from Kiritimatiellia bacterium, assembly GCA_034003585.1. Classification (GTDB taxonomy): domain Bacteria; phylum Verrucomicrobiota; class Kiritimatiellia; order RFP12; family UBA1067; genus JAPXSY01. The sequence continues at coordinate 14,235 of JAVEYH010000055.1, read as the reverse complement.
GTTTTCTCGGCACGAACGGCGCGGGGAAGACCACCACGATCAAAATGCTGCTCGGTTTTTTCCGTCCGGACGCCGGAAGGATCGCGGTTTGGGGAGGTGACCCGGGGTCGTGCGCTGTCCGGCGACGGATCGGGTACATGCCGGAGACCGCCTATTACTATCCTTTTCTGACTATCCGGGAACTGCTGGATTTTTACGGCGGATTGTGCGGGATGAACAAGGCCGATATCCGGTCGCGCGCGGAACGCCTGATCGAGCGGGTGGGGCTGGCCGGGGTTGGGAAACGCCTGTTGCGGCACTATTCGAAGGGCATGCTGCAGCGTGCGGGCATCGCCCAGGCTTTGCTGCATGAACCGGACCTGCTGATTCTGGATGAGCCGTTCACCGGACTCGACCCGCTGGCGCGGATTCAGCTCCGCGACCTGATCCGGGAGTTGCGGGCACAGGGCAAGACGATCTTCTTCTCGTCGCACGAACTCTCGGAGGCGGAATTGATCTGCGACCGCGTGGCGATGATCCGGCACGGCCAGACGGTCTGGTGCGGCACGCTGCGGGAGGTGGCGGGTGACGGGCAGCAGAATCTGGAGCGCATCTTTCTCAAGATGCTCGGGGGGGAGGTGACGCCATGAGGATGTGCGGCCGTCAGACGGGGGCGCTCGTGCGGGTGGCGCTGTTGGATTTGTACCGGCGCAAGGATCTGATCGTGGTGCTGGTGCTCAGCCTGGTGATCCTTTTGCCGCTGGCGTTCTTTTCGCCGTTCGGCATCACCGGTGCCGGAAGGTATCTGAATGAGATCGCCTTGCTGCTGGTCTGGCTGTTCTCGGCCGTGATCGGGGTAGGTGTGGCGGCGCGTCTCTTCCCCGCCGAATTCGAAAGCCGGACGCTTTTTCCGCTCTTGGCCAAGCCGGTGACGCGCGGCCGGATCGTGCTGGGAAAATATCTGGGTGCGTTGGCCGCCTCGGTTTCGGCGTTGACGGTATTTTACGTGGCGTACGGATTGCTGTGCGGCCTGCGCCAGGGCGTCTGGTTCCCGGTGATTCTGTTTCAGGCATTCCTGCTGCACATCGGGTTTCTGGCCGTGGTGACGGCGCTCGCGATGCTGGGCTCTCTGGTGATGACACCCTCGGCCAATCTGACGCTGTGCGGTTTGCTGATAGTGGGGATGCTCGTTTTCGGGCAGCGTCTGCCGTCTCTGGCCGAGGCGCAACCCTATCCCGGCAAAGCGGTCCTGATCCTGGTGCATGTCCTCGGGCCGCACGTGGAGTTCTTTGATTTGCGCCAGCGCGTGATCCACGGGTGGTCGCGTGTGGGGTGGGATGTGTGCGCCGCGGTGCTGCTGTACGCGATCGGCTACGCCGCGGCCTGTCTGGGTTTGGCGGGACGGGTGTTCCGCGGAAAGAAGGTGTGAGAAGGCCATGCGTCAGCATTTCCGGATGATGATGTGGCTGCTGGCCGCGGGAGGGACGGTCGCGTGCGGTTCGCTCCTTCCCCGGTTCTTCGGGGGTGCGATGCCGCAGGTGCCGGGGGAGGATGTCCTGCACCTTGTGCTGGGCGACGCCCGTCAGGAACTCAGCGCGGCGCTGCTGGTCAAAGCCGACGAGTATTTTCACGGCGGGGTGAGCGATGTCGCGTGCGAGCACGGCATGACCTCCTCCGACGTGCAGGCGCGGGATCATCATGATCATGATCCCTCGCACGGGGAACCGTGCCGCGAAAAGGCTCACGGGGACGAGGCGGCGCGCGGGCGTGATCCGTGGGAGTGGATCAACGGGCGTGTCCACGTGCAGGAACACCGCCATCTCCGCGACGATCAGGCGGCGGAGCTTCTGCCGTGGATCTGGGCCGCCTGCCGCGCGTCGCCGCAGAATGTTCAGGCGTATCAGACCGGCGCCTATGTGCTGGCGCGCATGACCGGTCATTCCGAGCAGGGCGTGCGCCTGCTGGAGGAAGGGTACCGCCGGAATCCCCGGGATGCGGGTATCGCCTTCTCGCTCGGCGAAATGTGGCTCACGCGCCTGCACGATGCGGCGCGCGCGGAGCCCTGGTTCGCCGCGGCGCGCTCCCTATGCCGTCCCGCGGAGGGCGCGGCCGGCGAGAGCGACCGGATTCTCCGGGTCCGCACGCTTTTTTATCTCGGGTATCTCGCGAAACAGCGGGGCGATCTTGCCCGCGCGCGGGCCTGTCTCGCGGAGGCCGAGACGGTTTTTCCGGGACACGCGAGTGTGTCGGATCTGAAACGTGTGCTACAGGAATAGAAAGGGCTGCTGATGACGATGCGGACAATCGGATTCGGGTGTGTGCTGGCTTTCGCGGCGTTGGTGTTCCTCGCCTTGTGCGGGTGCATTCATGCGGATATCGGAAACTTGCGCTGACGCATGACGCCCGCGTACACAGAGGCCCGGCAGGCCTGTTTCACCGTGTTGGATTTCGAGACCACCGGTTCGGTGCCGGGATATGCGGTCGAGCCGTGGCAGGTGGGGCTGGTCCGCGTGCGCGGCGGCCGGGTTTGTCCGGAAGAGGCGTATGAGACCCTGTTGCGGGTGGGCGATCGGCCCTTCAACCCGCGCGCGCCGGGTCGGCACGCCGTGCTGCGCGGGGTCTTGCGTGATGCGCCCGCGATTGCGGAGGTGTGGCCGCGCCTCAGCGGCTGGCTCTCGGGCGTGCCGCTGGTGGCGCATCACGTCGGCACGGAACGCGGTGTGCTGAGGCGCTTCGCGCCGCTGCACCCGTTGGGGCCGTGGGTGGATACCCTGGCGCTGGTGCGCGGTGCGTATCCGTCGCTGAGGTCGAAAGCGCTGGCCGATGTGGTCGGCGCCCTGGGGCTTTCCGAACGGGTTCGGGTCCTGTGTCCCGGCCGTGACGCGCATGACGCGCTTTTTGACGCGTTCGCCTGCGCTGCGGTGCTCGAACACCTGCTCGGCCTGCCCGGATGGGAACGGGTCACGGTCCAGGCCCTTGCGGGCAGATAAAGGGGGGAGACAGGGCATGAAAGGTGTGATCGCAACGCGGAACCGTCACAAACTGGAGGAGATCCGCGCGATTCTAGCCGCTTCGTCGTGGGAGTGGCTGACGCTGGATGAGGTGCCCGGCGTGCCGGACGAGGTGGTTGAGGATGCGGACACGTTTGAGGGCAATGCGTTGAAAAAAGCGCGTGAGGTCTGCCGGGCCTCCGGCTTGTGGGCTCTGGCGGACGATTCCGGCCTGGAGGTGGCCGCGCTTCATCAGGCGCCGGGAGTCCTTTCGGCGCGATACGCCGGCGAGCCCTGCGATCCCCGTGCGAACAATGCCAGGCTGCTGCGGGAACTGGCCGGGGTCACGGACCGGCGTGCCCGGTTCCGCTGCGTCATCGCGCTGTGTGCGCCGGACGGACGGGAGTGGACCGTGGAGGGGTGCTGTACCGGCCGGATCCTGGAGTCGGAACGCGGCGCCAACGGATTCGGCTATGATCCGCTGTTTGTGCCGGACGGGTATGCGCTCACCTTCGCCGAACTGGACGGCGGCACGAAGAACCGGATTTCCCACCGCGGCCGCGCGCTCCGGTTGGCTGCCCGCGATTGGAGCGGATCGGTCCT
>JAVEYH010000055.1:0-10563 GCA_034003585.1 Kiritimatiellia bacterium | reverse complement strand
ACGGGGTTGGTGAGCTCACCGATGCCGCGGATGTCGATCGTCACGGTGTCGCCGGGCGCGAGATACCGGGGTGGCGTGCGGGCGAAGCCCGCTCCGGAGGGCGTGCCGGTAAAGAGTGCCGTGCCCGCAGGCAGGGTTGTGCTGCCGCTCAGGAACACGATCAGGTCCGCGACGCTGAAAATGTGGTCCGAGGTGTTGGAGCACTGGCGCGTTTCGCCGTTGACGACCGCCCGCAGCTCCAGCGCCTGCGGGTCGGGGATCTCTTCGCGCGTGACGATCCAGGGCCCCAGCGGAGCGAAGGTGTCGAAGGATTTGCCGCGGCACCATTGGTTGCCGCCGAAACTCTTCTGCCAGTCGCGCGCGGTCACGTCGTTGCCGCACGTGTACCCCAGCACATGCGACAGGGCGTTTTCGCGCGTCGCGTTGGTGCAGGTCTTTCCGAGGATGACGACCAGCTCGGCCTCGTAATCCACCCGGGTGCTGGGCAGCCGCGTGGGGATCCGGATCGGCGCGCCGGGGTCCAGCACGGCCCAGGGGCTTTTCATGAACAACACCGGGAACTCGGGAATCGGTTGTCCGGTTTCCGCGGCATGCGCCCGGAAATTGAGTCCGATCGCCAGAATGAGCGGCGGCCGGACCGGCGCGAGCAGGGCGGTGACCTTAAGGCGGCGTCCGGTCGGCTGCCACGTTTCGAAAAGGTCGCCTTCGATCGGTTCGGCTGAACCGTCTTCGTGAAGGATGCCGGTGAGGGGGGTGGGGGAGGAGGGAGTGAGAAAACGGATGAGTTTCATATTTCGGGTTTCCGTGGATGAGGCCGATCAGAGTTCCTGAAGAATCAGCATGCCGAAAGCGGTCTCCTCACACGCGTCGTGCGTGGCGGAGGCGGGCCAATACCCGCCCGCGCCCGGCGCGCGGCGCTGGGTGCGGATCAGGCGCGCGGCAAGATCCGCGCGCCAGTCCAGGACCGACTCGCCGCGCACCAGTTGACCTTTTCCCGCGCGGTTGATCAGGCGCGCGTACCGCCAGAGAACGGCGTGACCGGCCGCGTCATCCGGGGGCCAAAGGTTCGCCAGGCGCGCGAGTCGCGCGGGATCGTCCGGGTGCGCGGCGGGCGTGCTGTCGGCCAGACCGGCCGCGGCCAGGGCTTCGCGCCAGAAACGGCGCGGGCCTTCCGCCGCGTCAGGCAGCAGGGGTTCCGCCTGTTGCGCGAGGCGTCGGAAACGCGACGTGCGTTCCGGGCCGGGCGGCAGGGCGGCCGCGAGGGCCAGCAGACGCCAGGCGTGCGTTTCGGGGTCCGTTTGCGGCAGATGCGACGAGCGATCGAGACACAGCGCGGCGCGCGCGCAGGCGTCGGAGCGGGCGGCGGTCGGCCGCGGGAAAACGTGCAGCGCGAGTAACGCGAGCGCCGTGCTCCGCACCGTGCGGTTGGAGACACCCCAGGATCCGTCGGGCCGCTGTTGCGCCACCAGCCATGCCGCGGCCTGATCCGCGGCCCGGTCGGCCTCATTCCGGATCGAGGTGTCGAGTGCCGCGCCCGGCTGGCGGACCGGCATGGCGGTCAGTTGCGCGCGCAGACAGGTGAGCGCGCACGCGCCGAACAGCCCGGCCAGGTTCAGGGTGGACAGGCGGAAGACCATCGTTTATGCTCCTTCCCTTTTCACGGAGCATAGTTTAGCCCAATGCAGGGCGGAAGGAAAGGGTGTCATAGGATGGGCTGGTTCGGGATGGCGGCGGTTTTGGCGGCGTGCACCTGCATTCCGGGGCTGGAGGCGCGCGCGTCGATTCCGCTGGCGTTTTTTCATGCGGGGATCCGGCAGGGCATGGGATTGCCGTCCGCGCTGGCCGTTTGCCTGGTCTCGAACATTCTGGTGGGGGTGCTGACCTTCTGGCTGATGGGCCCCGTGGTGCAGATGTTCCGGCGCTGGGCGTGGTTTGAGCGTGCGGTCTGGCCCCGGTTTGAGCGTACCCGCCACAAGTTGCATCCCTACGTCGAGCGCTACGGCGAGTGGGGGCTGGCGCTTTTCATCGGGGTGCCGCTTCCCGGAACCGGCGCGTACACCGGCGCGTTCGGCGCGTTCCTTTTGGGTATGGACCGGCGTCGTTTTCTGGTGGCAAACATGTTCGGCGTGCTGATCGCCTGTGTGGCCGTGAGTCTCCTCTGCGTGTTGATTGACCAAGGATTCGTGGCGGAGCAGAGTCTGCTCCGGAAACTCTTCCTGAAAAGCGTGAATCTCGATGTGTGAGGATGACGGAACCGGGCGGACCGCACATGCGGATGCCGCGAAAGGCCGCGGAGTTTGTCTGTTTTCAGGCGGACTCGACAGTCAGCTTGCCGTATGCGTGCTGCGGGAGCAGGGGGTATACGTGGAGGGCGTGGTTTTCGAAAGCCCCTTTTTCCGGATCGCGGGCGCGCAGCGGGGCGCCGCGAATCTGAACCTGACGCTGCATGTGGTTCCCTTCACTGCCGACATACTGGAGTTGGTTCAGCATCCCCGTCACGGATTCGGCGGCGCGCTCAACCCCTGCATCGACTGCCATGCGCGGATGATCCGGCGCGCGGGGGAGTGGATGGGGCAGCACGGTTTTGATTTCGTGGCCACGGGAGAGGTGCTGAACCAACGCCCCATGTCCCAGACCCGGCGCTCGCTCGCCACGGTCGAACAGGATGCCGCCTTGAACGGGCGGTTGCTGCGGCCGTTGAGCGCGCTGCTGCTGGAGCCGACGCTGCCGGAAACATTGGGGCTTGTGGACCGGAACCGCCTGCTGGGGCTGAGCGGCCGGTCGCGCAAGCCGCAGGTGGAGCTCGCCGCGCGTTACGGACTCAAGGAGTATCCCGCACCCGCGGGCGGATGTCTGCTCACGGAGAAGGGGTTCTGCCGCAAACTGGCGGATCTGAAAAACCGGGAGGGTCTGGACGACGAGCGCCTGGTACGCATCCTGACCGTCGGGCGGCATTTCCGGCTCCCGGGAAGCGCGAAATGTGTGATGGGGCGCGACGCGCGGGAGAACGCCCTGCTGCAGCGGATCGCGGAACCCGGCGACCTCTGGCTGCACACGGTGGATATCCCCGGTCCGACGGTGCTGATCCCGCGGGGCGCGGACACGAGCGACCGGATGACGGCGGCGGCCCTGTGTGCGGCGTATGGCGATCATCAGGGACGGTCCCTCGTCACGGTCCGCATTCATGCGGCGGGCGGCGCCGAGGATCAGCGCGTGGCGCCGATGGAGCGGGCGCGGGGCGCGGCCTGGCTGTGCTGAGGATCAGTCCGTCTACACCGGCTTGCCGGTGAAGAAAAGATACAGCATCCCGCCGATGACCAGCAGCAGCAAAACGATCAGGGCGATCCAGATGGCGTTGGAGTTCGTTTTCCGGACGAACTCCTTGGGCGGAGGCTCGATGGGGCGGTTCTGCTGGATGACGATCGTGGTGCGGGGAATCGCAAAGGACTCCGCCTTGTTGCCCTGCGGCACATCCTCGCCTTCAATCATCACGGGGATCTCACCCATCAGGATGATGTCATTGCGGAATAACGGCGACTCCTTGATTGGTTCGCTGTTGACCTTGGTGCCGTTGGTGGAACCCAGATCGCGAACCAGAAAGCCTTCCTCCCGCTTTTCAATCTCGCAGTGCGTTCCGGATACTGAGCCGTCCGGCAAAACCCAGTCATTCCCTTCCCTGCGTCCGATTCGAATCACCGGCTGATCCAACGCCACGCGCTGCCCCTTCAACGGGCCGTCCATCACAATCAGGCAAGCCATATCACGCACCTTTGCTGAAAAATTGATTCATAGCTTAATAATCCGGCCGACGGAAGTCAATGCCGCGTATCGAAAAGGAACGTCAGGCGTTTGCGGGAATACGGTGGCAATGAGGTGCGGGCACCCTTGTTTCATCGAAGCGGATGGGGGCGTCCGGAGGGGTTCCGCAGCACGGCGCACAGGGCGCAGGCTTCGCATCCGGGACGGGCCGTCAGACAAAAATCGTGGTGGATCTGCAGCAAGCCCTGCTGCAACAGGCCGTTGTCGGCGTACAGGGCGGGATTGTGGTCGCGTCCGAGCAGATACAGGGCCGCGAGCCGCATGGAAGAGGAGAGATCCTCGGAGGGCATGTGTTCGAGGAGATCCGGCGGCAACGTCTTCTCCGCCGCGTACAACGGCAGCACGGTGTTGGCGAGCAGGGCGGACACGCGGGAGGTGCCCAGCAGCGCGACCGGGCGCTCGGGCGCGGGCGCCGAAGCGAAGGTGAGACGCTGATCCCAGAAGGGCCACCGGACGCGCGCGGCCATCCGTTCGGTCGCTTGGGCAAACCAGCGCGCGCCCTCCCCGCGCGGCAGGCGGTCGAGTTCGTGCAGCACGGTGGTGATGCCGCTGAAGAGTCCCGCCGCGGCCGCAAGGCGCCGGACCGGCGCATTTTGCGGCCGCACGTTGTGGTGGCGCCAGGAGACCGAATCCGGCAGCACGGGCCCCTCGTGCCGCCACCACAGGTCCCAGAGACGGCGGATGACGCGGCGTCCCTCCTCGTCCGGCGCGGCATCCGGTTGGGGCAGAAGGCGCGCGGTTCCGAGCAGACGCGCGAAAGCCGATTCGCGCGGCGTATTGAGCGCGGCCGCGGGCAGAAGACGGGCGACCGCGCGGAACGGCGCCTGGTTGTGTTTGTACCCGAGGGCCGCCATGATTTCCTCGTACACCACCTGTGTCCGGTCACCGCTCTGTTCCAAACGGGCGCGCAGCCGATCCGCTTTGACCCGCAGGCGGTACTGCCCGGCCGAAACCAGCAGGGCTTTGACCCGTTCCGGCTGGTTCCGCATCAGAATCCCACAGGGCCGCGGCGTTTCCGGCAGCGCGGCGTGCGGGTAGGCTTTGAGGTCAATGTCGTCCAGCGAGAGATCCGGGCGCGCCGTCACGGCCGCGGCGAGGGAGAGGGGAATGGCCCCTGCCGGCAGGGAACCGGAGACCGGTCCTTCGAACCAGGTGACGTGCGCGATGACATGCGCGTACGCGGGGTCAACGCCGTGGCGGTGCGCGTCCCAGTCGGAGGGACGGACATGCACTTCGACATCGCCGCGGACACGGCGCGCGCCCGGATTAATCAGCAGTGTGGCGTTCAGAAAATCGGGTCCGGCTTCCAGATTCCACTCGCCGGGATCCAGCACGGTCGCGGTTTCACCGCCGGGAAGCGCGAAGGCGGGCGGCCGGTACCGCGCGTCGAACCACAGGCACTGGAGATGGCGTTCGCTCCAGGGGAAACCGGAACGGTATGCGGCCGGCGCCTCGCGGAGCGCGAAGGAATCCGCGTCCAGCATCCGCGCATAGGAGTCCGCAAGGGCAAAAGGATCACTGCCTTTCATGAGGCGCAGTATATGCCGCTTGCGCGGGCGAGTAAACGGCAAACGCGATACGGGTGCGATTCAACTTGGTTGAATCCGTACCCGAAGGGGGAGTTAGGAAGGAGGAATTAGGAGTTGTAACATCCTGAAGGCGAAAGGATTGTGCCATTCATAATTCGTCGATGACTCTCATCCAAGTCGCGTTCCGTTCGTGTCTTCGTGTACGGGAACGTGTGCCGCTTCGCTGTGAACGGGTACGGTCTTCCGGCCAACCCTCTGCGCCGGCCCGGTTGAACGAAACGCTGTTGCGGGCGGGGACGCCCGCGCTCCCAGTCCAGACCGCCCTGCATGCCGTGCCGCGAATTGAGCGCTTATCCGTTCTGCCTTGCTGTATGCAGCCCGCAAGGCACGGAGGATCAGGACAGGCCGGCCTGCCGGCGCATGGTCGCGAGCGCCTTTTCCCAGGCGTTTTCGATGTTCTCCTTGGGCCAGCCGCACTCGCAGGAGACGCCGCCGGTATAGCCGATATCGCGCAACGCCATGAAGTAACCGCTCAAATCCTCGTCCCGCGTTCCGGGGGCTTTACGTCCCTCGAGCTCGGCGATGTGGCAGTGCCGGATCCGGTCGCCGGCTTTGCGGATCGCGTCCGGACCCTCCTTCTCCTTCATCATGTGGTAGAAGTCGGCCAAGAGCCGGATACGGGGCCGGTTGATTTCGTCCACGTACGCGATCCCCTCCGTGACCGAGTTCAGGATGTTCGACTCGTTCTTGTTGAGCGGTTCGAGCACGATCGTCACGTTGCGGTCGCGGATGCGATCGCCGAGCTTTCGGCAGAACGCGATGAACTGGGCTTTGCCCTCTGCCGTGCTGAAGCCTTCCGGCACATTGCGCGCGCCGCCGCTGCCCAGCACGATGAAGGGGATGCCGAGCGCGTCAGCGCGTTCACAGGCTTTGGCCGCGTACTCCAGCGCGGGGCCATGGTCCGCGGCCGGCCCCGTGAGCCGGAACTCCCGCGGGATGAACCCGTTGCAGGAGCGGAAGGGGAGCGCGCAGGTTTTCAGTTTCGCGCACTCGGGGGCGAACGCCGCGTCCGGCATGGCCGGCTTGAGTGTGCCGGCCACGCCGCCTTCGATGAAGTCGTAGCCGATGGCCTTCAGCCGTTCCGCCTTGTCAGGGCCGGCGCAGATGCCGAACAGAAAGTGCGGTTCCGGTTTTCCGGCGCGCATCATCCCCAACCCCCCCAATGCCCCGAAGGCGGTGACGGAGCGGGTGAAATCTTTGCGAGTGAGTTGCATGGCAGGCCGTTCTTCGTTCAGTACCCCTTGAAGACCTTGCCGCCGGCGACCACCTGGCGGAGTTTTTTGTCGAACACGGCCTTCATGCCGGTGCGCAACGAGGCGTTGGCCATGATCAGCGCGACCGCATGGCTGTACCCCGCCTCGATCGGCGCGTTGGGCTGCTTGCGCGAACGGACGCACTCCATCCAGTTGCGCATGTGCGCCACCTCCATCCCGCCTGCCCCGGTGTTGGCGGAGGTCGCGGCGGCTTCCGTTTCGGCAAGTTTGCGGGTCTCTTCCGCAACCTTCTCAACGCCCTCGTTCGAAACGGTGCCCCGGATCAGGTCGATCGTGCCCGTGGCGGAGTGGTATTTTTCCACGTTCCCGCGCGCGCAGTTGGTCTGTCGGGAGCTGAAGACCACCTGGAAACCTTTGGCGGCGTCCTCTTCCGGGCCGTACTCCATGATGGTGGTGAAGGTGTCACAGCTCTGGCGGCCGTCCTTCCAGGCGTAAATGCCGCCGGAGGACATGGCCGAACGCGGGTACGCGAAGCCTGTGAACCAGGCCACGGTATCGATCTGGTGGCACATCCACTGTCCCGGAATGCCGGAGGAGTAGGGCCAGAACAGACGGAACTCCAGATATTTGCGCGGGTCGAAATCCACCAACGGCCGGTCGAGCAGCCAGCGCTTCCAGTCGGTGTCCTTCGCCTTCAAACTGGAAACGAGCGCTTCGGGACGGCGCCAGCGCCGCGGCTGATTCACGTTCCAGCAGAGATCCACATAGGTGATATCGCCGAACTTCCCGGACCGGATGTAGTCGTTGGCGATGTGATACGCGCGCCCGCTGCGTCGCTGCGAGCCGATCTGCACGACCGCCCCGCCGCGGTTGCCGTCGCGACGCGCTCCGGTCACCGCGTCCAGCACCGCGTTGGCGGCGTCCATGTCCTCGGCGCAGGGTTTCTCCGTGTACGAATCCTTGCCTGCCTTCACCGCATGCACGGTGTGCAGGGCGTGCTGGAAGTCGGCGGTGGAGAGGATGACCGCATCCACGTCCTTGGCTTTTTCGTACAGTTCCTCGTCGCTGCGGTAGAGGTCGATGCCGTGCCCGAGTTTTTCCTCCAGTTTGGCCTTGCCCTGCTCCCGGCGCTGGCTCCAGAGGTCCGCCAGCGCGACCAGATCGAAGTTGAGTTCGTCTTTGGATTTGAGGAACGAAGGCAACAAGGCGTCCTTAAAACGGTCGGAGAAGCCGACGCACGCCACGCGTACGCGGCTGTTGGCGCCGCTGACATTCAGCGCGGGCGCCTGCTGCGCCCGCAGGATTCCGGGCAGGCTCCCGAGCGCGGCCCCGGCGGAGGCGGTCTTGACAAACGTGCGGCGGTTCAGTTGGTTCAACCAGGTCTTCATCATCGCGATCCCTTTGTTTCCGCGCATCCCGTCCGAGCGTTCCCGAACCGGATTTCTGCGGCTACGCATTTCTGAATCGGGGTAACCGGAAACGTTCCGTTTCCCATATTCGCCTCTTATTATGGGGGGAGGGGGATGACAGTCAAGCCTCAAGGAGGAATTATGAGTTAGCCCGCCGCCCGCCAGAGCGGGTAAAACGAAGGGGTAACTTGAACGCTCAAGTTAGCGACAAGGGTACGGATTCAACAAAAATGAATAGCGCCCCGGCGATTCGGCTCAGCGCACCAGCACCGTCAACCCGGCGCCGTTCCGCACGCGGAGCGTCCCCGTGCCGCCGAAGACGTCCGGCAGGATGATCCGCGCGCCGCTCCCCTCGCCGCCGTACGTGCCGGCGCCGCGAGGCTGCCCGTTGATCTCGAGACCGTAGACTGTGGCGGCGACGCCGTTGGAGAGCACGATGCCGCCGCCTTCGGCCACGCGCAGCCACACGCCGTCCTCCGGCGGCAACGCGTCGGAAGCGGAAACCGTGAGCGTGGCCGCGGCCCCCACGAAGAGGTTCGTGGAATGACCGAACGCGCGGTTGGTGCTGGCGACGGTGGAGCCTTCCTCCAGCAGGAAGTCGCCGGTGTTCGAATTCGGCTGGCCGAGGGTGAGCGTCGTGGCCGCGCCGCGCTTGCGGATCGAAAGCGCGCCCTTCAGCTCGGTGCCGGTCCGGTTCAGCGCCGTGTCGCCGGGGCCGAGCAGCGTGACCGTGGCCGGATCGGACGTCGTGAACACCTGGGTGTTCCCCTCGATCGTGATGCCCTGGTCGACGGCGAGACTGGCGACCGTCAGGTCGAACCCCCCGAAATCGATCGCGGAGCTGAATTTGTTGCTTGAATAAACCTGCCCCAGCCTGATCGTGCAATTCGACGAAAAAGCGTCCGGGGCGTGCAGAAACACAGTGCCGACCGCGATACCGAATTGCGAAAGCACGTTGCTGGAGGAGTAGATGTGCCATGTTCCGCCGTCCGTCTTTCCGCAGCCGCCCTTGAGCTGCGTCCGGGCGTACTGGTTGAGGCGCCCGACGCCGCGGATCATGAAAGACGAAGACGAGGCGCACCCCGCGTCCGTGATCACCGCATCCGGACCGGTGCCCAAGTTCAGGGTCCCGGAAATGTCGTAGAAATAATCACTCGCCGGCGTGTCCAACGCGACGCCGCCGGGCCAGGTCGCGGTTCTGCCGGACGGCTGTCTGATGTAGAAGCTGCTGTTGCCGCCGGCCTGCCGGGCCGGGAAACGGAGCGTGCGGCTGGGATAGACACCATCCGCATCCAGCGTGAGTCTGGCGTTGTGCATCACGGCGACCTCTCCGCCGTCCCCGCCGATCGACGAGACGTTGTAAACCGTGCCCGTGGCTTTCTCTTCCGCGACCGAACCGAAGACCAGGTCGCCCGTGAAGGTGTTCGAGCCGTAGAACATGGCCTGTCCGAGGATGTTCACGTTCACGTCCCCGCGGATGGAGGCGTTCGTCCCCTGCTGGAATTCCGCGCCCGGCTGCACGAGCACACCCGAACCGTCGAGCGATCCGTTCAGCCGGAACGTGCCGCCATTGATTGTGGTGAGGCCTGTATAGTCGTTCGCGTTCTCCAGCGTCAACGGGGCGCTCCCCGATTTCGTAAGCGTCATCGTCCCCGTCATCTTGGCACCGGAGAAGGTGTAGCCGTTGACATCGCTCGCAACCGTCACCGAACCCGGCGCGGCCGCGGCGGTGAGGGTGACATTCGTCCGTCCGTCGGCGGCATCGTCGCCGAACACGACGTCCGTGCCGTCACTGAACACCTGGCCGTCGTTCCAGTTCGCTGTGGCGGTGTCCCAGTCGCCGTTCACGGTGCCCGTCCAGCTCAAAACCGCGCCCGGCACGTAAAGCGACAGCCCGCCGGCCGTCTCCGTAAGGCTCGCGCCCGACGGAAAGCCGCTGCCCGCGGAGTACGTTCCCGTCCCGGTTTTTCCGTCCAGGTGAGGAGCGGATACGTCCCGGCAGGGAGAGCGGAAAAGTCGCCGTCGAGATTCACTGTCAGCGCGCCGGTCAGCGCGACCGTGCCTTCGATGTCGACGAGCGACGGCGTGCCGTCCGCCGTCGGCCGGGCGACGAGCGTACCGTTCACGACCGTGAGCGCGACGCCGCCTCCGTCCCCGAAACGCAGTGTTCCCGGCGCGCCGGGAACGCCGCCGGTGATTTGGGCGGCGGAACTCAGTGTCGCCCGGTGGAGCGTCCCTGTGCCGCACAGGGTGCTGGCGGTGACGCTGCAGAGCGCACTTGTCGGGAACGCGGTGTTGACGACGAGCGTGCCCGACGCGACGGTCACGACGCCGGTCGACGCGTACGCTCCGGCCAGTTCCCAGGTGCCGGCGCCGTTCTTATACAGCGCGAGGTTCGGGGAGGTGAAGTTGCCCGCGATCACTCCGTCGCCCGCGCCGCCGACCGTGATGCGCCCGCCGACATTGTCCTTGGTCGCGTTCAGGCTCACATCGCCGGTGAAGGTCAGTTTCACCCCGGGCGTGTTGTTGTTA
>JAVEYH010000054.1:0-22904 GCA_034003585.1 Kiritimatiellia bacterium | reverse complement strand
CTTTGAAAGAACAAACTTGTGTTTGCACCTGCAAGTCATCCCTGAACAGGCAGCTCAGGCCCTGACTCCTCCATGCGCTGTGCCCATTGGATGTTGTCGCAGTAATGGACACTCTGTTTAGTCATAGGGCCCATCCCGAAATCAGAACACCAGGCCCAGAATACCGAGTGAGGGGTGGGATTGCGATGGTACAAGCTGTTATAGGGGCGCATCGGTGCGGGGCCGACCTACTGTTTCCAGTCCAGTCCCTTCAGAACGGGTTCTTCCGGCAGTTTCGGGTTCAAGGGGTATATGACGGACCAACCGTCGGAACCGGCATTTTCTGCCACAGGGCGAACGCCTGCTTCACTTTTCCGGGGCCCCCTTCCCGAACGTAAGTTAGCGCTGTTCGGATTAACGTTTTCGAACGGTGCTGCGTGCCGGTCTGGAAGACACATTTTTTGGCCTGCACCGCCTCGACCAGCTTGCGGCCCTCGCGGACGGTCATGGAGACGGGCTTCTCGCAGTAGATGTCCTTGCCGGCTGCCTCGCGCCACCTGGCCGCTCACAACGCGCCCGCCGAGCCAAGGCAACCGCCACGCCAACGGCCCCGCATCCGGCCGGGGAAGCCCGTACCCGCCAACCCGGCCGCACCCACACGCACCCCAACCGGCCCCGCCGGCGCCGTCAACCGCGGATTTTAAGAGGGTCTGTCCCCCTTTATCCCCCTTTATCGGAAAGGTTCATAACTTCTGCGTTCGACATTGGGCGTTCTGCGTTCAGCGTTTTCCCATCCTCTTCCTTCCTCCTTTTCCCGCAAGACCTTCTCGTTCGTCTTTTCCAGGAACGCGAGGCTGTCGCCCCCGCCATCCGAAGCGGTTCGTCAAACAGAAAAGACACCGTAGCTTTTTCTTAAGTGGCGTCGATCCGTCAAGAACTCGACACCGACGGGGGCTGGTGAAGACGAGGCGCGCCCGATTCCCGGGCCATCGAAAGAATTAAGAAAGATCTTGTTCTCAACCGTGAGGCTCTCTATCTTTATACGAATAGGGACAAGGGCGCTGAAACCGGTGTTTTCGCATTGTTTCCCAAGAAAGCAATTTCTTATCAGCTGGCCCCGCCAAACCGGAGGCCATGATTACGGATTCCCAAGGGTTTTCGAACGGCGGAGCCCGTTCACAGCGGCTGATGCCAGCAAGGAACGAACACAGAAAGGAGTGCCTACATGCTAAACAAAACTCACGCACGTCTCCAAGGGACGGCAGTTGCTTTCGTCGCCACTGGGCTTGCCGTTCTGGTCGCCGCAGCGGGCAGCGAGGAGATCAAGAGCAGACTCCAAAGCGAACCAGAAGGCTGGGTGGACATTATGCCGACAGCAGATCTGAGAGGCTGGTATCGCGTGCCCGTGCCGCCCACCGGCCAGTTGGGCTGTGAGCAGTGGCACGTGGACACCGAACGAAAGGTGTTGGTCTGTGGCGGCGGCGGCGGCCATGACATGCTGCTGCTCGACAAGGAAATCGGCGACGCAGTGTTTCACGTCGAATTCTGCTACACGAAAACAGAAGGCAAATCGGGCTACAACAGCGGCATTTACGTGCGCAATTCAAAGGATGGCGCGGTCTGGCATCAGGCGCAAATCGGCGATGCCCGCGGCGGTTACCTGTTCGGCGAAACGCCCGGCGCGGATGGCAAGAAGAAATTCTTCACGCTGGCCAAACAAGTGACGAATTCGCGCGTGAACCCTTCGGGCGAATGGAACACGATCGAGATCACGGCGAAGGGCCAAGTTCTGAAGCTTTGGGTTAACGGTGCGGTCACGTGCCAGTTTGAAAATTGCGGCCAGGGAAAGGGCCGCCTCGGTTTAGAGGGCGAGGGCTACCGTATCGAGTTTCGCAATCTGAAGATGAAAGCGCTGCGCTGACCGGCAGGTTCGCCCCCGCCACCCGAATCCCGCGGACAATAAAACGGATTGTCGAAGCGGTGAGCCCTGCCGTATACTGACTGGCGTCTATGCGAATCCTGTCCCGATATGTCCTGCGCGAGTTCCTGGTGCCGCTTTTTTACTGCCTGACCGGCTTCCTCGGCATCTACGTCCTGTTCGAGCTCTTCGACTCCTTCAACCGGCTGATGGAGGCCCGCCCGCCCTTCCGCGAGATCGCCGCGTTTTTCGCGGGGTACATCTCGCCCTACCTCGAATGGCTCTTCCCCGCCGCGCTGCTGCTGGGCACGCTCTACACGATGTGGAACTTCTGCCGCCACAGTGAGATCACCGCCATGCGCGCCAACGGCATCGGCTTCACGGCCATCGTGCGGCCCCTGCTCGTGGTCGCGGGCCTCATGGCGCTCGCCGTCGCCGCGATCAACGAGTTTTACGCGCCGCACGCCGCGGAGCAGGCGCGCGCCATGCGGGAAAACCGGTTCCAACCCCTGGCCGACACGGAGATCCTGAATCTCCCCTATTACAACCAGCAGGCCGGCCGCGTCTGGCGCATCAACCGGATGCGCTCCGACCGGCCGAACCGGATCGAGGGGGTCCGCATCTCGTTCGACCGGCCGGACGGCAGCCGGCAGCTCGACATCACCTGCCGCTCCGCCGAGTATCTCGACGGGCTCTGGTGGCTCTTCTATCCCCAGTACCAGTATTTCGACGAGCTGAACAACCCGATCGAAAACCCCACGCCCCAACTGGCCGACCTGGTGATCCGCGCCATGCCGGACCTGAACGAGTCGCCCCGCGATTTCCTGCTGATGAACAAAAGCTGGGAGTTCTACTCGGTGCGCGACATGCTGCACTACCTCCGGAACCACCCATATCTCGAAAGGGAAGAGGCCGCCGCGAAAACGTTTGATGTCCACGCCCGCCTGGCCGCGCCGTTCTCCTGCCTCATCATCACGCTGTTCGCGATCCCCGCCGGCGTGGCCTCCGGACGCCAGAGCGTTTTCAAAGGCGTCCTCCTCGCGGTCGCCCTCTTCTTCGGTTTCTATGTCGTGGCCAACGGCTGCATGGTGCTCGCCAAGAACGGGCTGATGCCCGTGATCCCGGCGGCCTGGTGCGCCAACGCGGTGTTCCTCGCCGCGGGCCTGATCCTCTTCCACCGCCAGCGCTGAAGAACCGGACCCGTATGCCGATGGATGCCGTACCCGACACGCCGACGCCCGCCCCCGCCGCACCGCGCACGCGCGTGATTCCGGTGTCCGACCCCACCCGGCCGTTTCCGCCAGACACCCTGTCCAGCGATGCCGCGCGCCCGCTGGAAATCGAGATCGGCTGCGGCAACGGACGTTTTCTGGCGGCCCGCGCGGCCCGTAACCCCGGCACCGACTACCTCGGGATCGAACGCCTGTTGGGCCGTGTCCGCAAACTCGACAAAAAGGCGATCCGCCTCGGTCTCGATAACCTCCGCATCCTGCGGCTCGAGGCCTTCTACACCTTCCACTATCTGCTGCCGCGCCACGGCGTCCGCACGGTCTACGTCTTTTTTCCCGATCCCTGGCCCAAACGCCGCCACCACGAGCGCCGCCTCTTCTCGCCGCTCTTTCTCGACGCGCTCTGGGCGCGCCTGGAGATCGGCGGCGCCATCCAGATCGCCACGGACCATCCCGATTATTTTACCGAGATCCGCGCGCGGTTCGCGGCCGACTCCCGCTTCGCCGAGATCCCCGCCATGACGCGCACCGACGAGGAGCAGACCGATTTCGAGCGCCTCTTCCGCAGTCAGGGCCTGCCGATCGGCGCGTGCGCCTACCGCACGCTGCCCGCCGATGAGCCCGGCCTCCCGCCCCTCACGCTCGACCCGAACATGGAGCCGCAAGCCGGACGGAAGCAAGCGCTCCACATGTAGCCCTCCGGTATAACGCGGGCAAAGAAGAATCTCTCTTCCGGACACGCTGTCTCAACCGCTTCAACTCGTCCCGTTCGTCCGCCGTCTCCACAGGAAGCGTCGGGGTCGGCATCGGAATCGGAATCGTCAGACAACCCTCCGCCTCAAGGCTGTCGCCGATGTGGATGCCCACGATCTTCCGCGACCAGAAGTCCGTGATCAGCGCGGCGCAGAGACAGATCGGTTTACGTTATTTTGTGGCCGGGGTCCGATTGCCGGTAGGGACGGTTCCCCGAACCGTCCGCGGACGCCTCGGGGAGGCGTCCCTACCCGGAACGGCACACCTTTTGCGAAAACGCTCTATCCTCGCGTCCGGATGCGTGTCCGCATCGCACTTCTCTCCTTAAAGACAAGTGTCAATCTATATCAGGACAGGACACTTCTCCCTTCTTCCTTCTCCCTTCTTCCTTTCTCCTTTCCCCTCTCCCTCCTCTCCCCGCGCACGGCGTTTGTGCTATACTCGCCGCTGTTGTGGTCTCGCTGTCACACCGCTTTGCCGAACTGCTGGCGCCGCGCCTGCCGGAACAACCGGCGTGCGCTGCCGTGCCCGCCCTGCCCGGCGCGAGCGCCGCGCTCACCGCCGCTCTCCTCGCGCGCGCCGCGCCCGCGCGCCTCACCCTGGCCGTGACCCCGGGGCCGGCCGAGCTCGATCGCGTGTACGGCGACCTCTGCGCACTCGGCCGGGACAGCGGCACCGCCCCCCTGCTCTTTCCCTCCCTGCAGGAGGATGACCCCGAAGCCGCGGGCAGCCGGATGCGGGTGGTCCGCGCCCTCCAAACAGGACGCGACCCGCGCGCGGGACACGGCGACGCGCCGACCGTGATCGTGACTTCCCTGGCCGCGCTGCTGCATCCCGTGCCGGATCCGGAGGCCCTCGCCGCGGCCTCCGTACATCTGCGCGTCGGAGGGCGCTACCCCTTTGAGGATCTGGTGGCGCGGCGGGTGGAGAGCGGATACGCGCGCGTCACGGATGTGGAGACTCCGGGCCAGCTCGCCGTGCGCGGCGGCCTGCTGGACATCTGGCCGCCGGCCGCGCCCGCGCCGTGGCGCGCGGAGTTCTTCGGCGATGAGTTGGAATCCCTCCGCACCTTCGACCCCGCCACCCAGTGTTCGGTCGGACGGGGCCAGGAGGCCTGGCTACCGCCCTGCGCCGAGACCGGCCTGGCGACGCTGCGCCTCGAAGCGCTGCTGCCGCCCCACGCCTCCGTGCTGTGGCTGGACCATGACCTCATCCGCGCGGGCGCGGACGCCCCCTCCCCCCGCGCCGACGGGCACGCCCGGACCGGGAACCGCGCCCCCGCCGCCTGGGACGCGCTCGCCGCGCGGGTCGGCGCGCGCGAGCCGTGGCTGCAGCTCTTTGCGGGCGACCCGCCGCCCGCGCGGACGCCGACGCTGGATTTCGCGGTCGCCGCGCTGCCCGGTCTCGCCGGCTGGGGCGCCGAAAACGCCCATCACCCGGAGCTGCTCGCGGGCGTGCGGCAGCGGCTGCTCGCGGAACTCGCGCGCGCCGCGGACGCGGGCCACACCGTGCTCCTCTATGCCGACACGCCCGGCGCCTGCGAACTGCTGACCCGGGAGCTCGACCCCGGCACGCGCGTCGAAGTGCGCCGCGCCCCGCTCTCCGGCGGATTCACCCTGCCCGGCCTCACCGTCGCCGCGCAACCCGACCTGTACGCCGCGCGCAACCCCGTGCGCAGCCGGCGCGCGCCCGAGGCCGCCGCCCGCGGCGGACGCGTGGAAAATGCGGCGGATCTCGAACCGGGCGATCTGGTGGTGCATGTCGATCACGGCATCGGGCGCTTTCTCGGCTCGACCGAGGTGGAGCTCGACGGCTCCCGCTCCGAGGTGTTCACGATCGAATACGCGGAGGGCGCCAAGCTGCACGTACCGGTTTCGCACGCGCACCTGCTCAGCCGGTACGTGGGCGTGGCGGGGCACAAGACCACGCTCCACCGGCTGGGCGGACGCCGCTGGACGCGCGAAAAGGCCGACGCCGAGCGCGCGGTCGCGGATCTGGCCGCGTCCCTGCTGGACACCCAGGCGCGGCGGCAGGTCGTCGATGGCCTCGCCTTCAACCCCGAACCGCAGTGGATGAGCGAATTCGAGGCCGCGTTCCCGTATCAGGAGACCCCCGACCAGGAACGCGTGATCGCCGAGGTCAAACGCGACATGGCCGCGCCGCGCCCCATGGACCGCCTCATCTGCGGCGACGCCGGGTACGGCAAAACCGAAGTCGCGATGCGGGCCGCGTTTCTCGCGGTGATGAACGGCCGCCAGGTGGCGGTGCTGGTCCCCACCACGGTGCTCGCCGAACAGCACTACGAAACCTTCTCCGACCGCATGGCCGCCTACCCCGTGAAGATCGGGGTGGTGAGCCGTTTCCACTCGCACGCCAAACGGCGGCGCCTCCTCAATGAGACCCGCCACGGCCGCGTGGACATCCTGATCGGCACGCATTCCCTGCTGTCCGAAAACGTCGCCTTCCAGAACCTCGGCCTGCTGATCATCGACGAGGAACAGCGCTTCGGCGTGTCGCACAAGGAAAAACTGAAGCAGGTCCGGCAGGTCGTGGACGTGCTCACGCTCTCGGCCACGCCCATCCCGCGCACGCTCTACCTGAGCATGACCGGCGCGCGCGACATGAGCCTGCTGCAGACCCCGCCGCGCGAACGCGTGGCCGTGGAGACCAAGGTGGCGCGCGACTCCGACGACGTGATCCGCAACGCGATCCGCCAGGAACTGCACCGCCGGGGCCAGGTGTATCTCCTCTACAACCGCGTGGTCACCATCGGGCTCATGCGGCAGCGGCTGGAGCGGCTGGTGCCCGAAGCGCGGATCGCGGTGGCGCACGGCCAGATGCCCGCCGCCGCGCTGGCCCGCGTCATGCGGGATTTCGAGACCGGCGGAATCGACGTGCTGCTGTGCACCACGCTGGTGGAGAGCGGCCTCGACATCCCGCGCGCCAACACGATCCTGGTGCACCGCGCCGACCGGTTCGGCATCGCCGACCTCTACCAGCTCCGCGGCCGGGTGGGCCGCTCCTCCCAAAAGGGCTTCGCCTGGCTGCTGCTGCCCGAGCACGGCCATGTGGACGAGGACGCGCGGCAGCGCATCGCCGCGCTCCGGAAGCACAGCGGGCTGGGCGCGGGCTTCCACCTCGCGCTGCGCGACCTGGAGATCCGCGGCGCGGGGAATCTGCTGGGTGCCGCGCAGAGCGGCCATATCGCGGCCATCGGCTTCGGCCTGTACTGCCAGTTGCTGCGCCGCACGATCGCGCGCCTGAAGGGCGAGGCCCCGCCCCTGCTGGTGGATGTGGAGCTCGCGCTCGACTTCCTCGACCTCTCGCCCGGCGCGCCGCGCGCCGAAACCTCGGCCTGCCTGCCGTACGCGTATGTGGAAGATGAGGCGCACCGCATGATCCTCCACCGGCGCCTCGCGGAGGCGGTTAGCGAAAAAGAGCTCCGCGCGCTGCGCGACGAGCTGGCGGACCGCTACGGCCGGGCGCCCGATGCGGTCATCCGCCTGCTGCGGCTGGCGGAGCTACGCATCCTGGCGGCGCGAAAGCGGATCGGCCGCATCGAGACGCGCGAGGGCCGGATCTACCTGTTCCGGCCGCGCGAGCGCTCGCCGCTGCTGATCCGGCACCGCCTCCCGCTGCTCAAGGGGAACCGGCCCGACGCGCGTCTCGATGCGCTGTTCCAGACGCTGCGTGCCCTCTGACGCGTCCTGCGGCGCGGACCGCCGCTCACTTGCCCGCGGCCCTCTCCCAGGCCCGCACCACCTCCCGCACGCTCGCGTCCTTCACGCCCGAACGGCCTTCCACCGAATTCGCCTCCAGCGCACAGCGCGTGGCGGGGCTGTCGATCCGGAATGCCACCGGCGGTTCCGGCGCGTGGAGTGCGGGATACCAGGAGTAAGCGTGATTGCGGCGCAACACCACGGCGTCACTGCCCTCGGCCGCGCGGTAGGCCACCGGCGCGTCGCGCACCACGTTGAACTCCACCACCGTGCCGACCACCGAGGCCGAGTCGTCCCCGCCCCCCCGTTTGCGGCTGGTCACGATGACCCCGTTCTGCCGCGAGCGGATGAACGAATTGTGGCGCAGCACATTGCCCAGCGCCCGCGGAAAAGTGATCGGGAGGCTCGCCGCGTCACCGCTGGTGACCAGCGCGCCGTCGCTGCACTCCTCCGTGCGGTTTCCCTCGGCCAGATTCCAGAAGAGCGGAGAGATGCCGCGGTTCCAGGTACGCGGCATGGATGAGGCCAGCGTGCTTCCGTTGGCGTAGAAAAACAGCCCCGGCTTGCGTTGGCGCGCGACCGTGTTGCCCGCGACCACATTCTCCACGCACGAGATCCAGAGCTGGATGCCGGTCATGCCGTCCGCCGTGCGGTTCCCGACCACGAGGTTACGGTAGAACATGGTGCCGACCGCCACGACCGAACCGGCCTGCGGCGCGACCCGCCACGGACGGTCGAGCCGCAGCCGGCCGCCTTCGCGCGACACCACGCGCCGTGTCTGCCCCTGCCCTGCGCCCGCGAACACCGTGACGTAATATTCGCCGATCGGCGGCTCCGGCGTGCCGTCGTCCGCGTCCGGCGGCCAGAACGGCGTTTCGCGCCCCGCCGCGTCAACCGCCAGGGCCTCGCGTTTGACGCTGCCCAGCAGCGGCTCCGGCGTGGGCGGCAAGGTAAGCGGCAGCGTCACGCCCTGCGCGTCCGCGCCGGCCAGCGGGCCGAAATACATTGTGCGGTGGTTCGCCTCGAACAGGATCATCTCCCCCACATTCTGATCCGTGCCCGCCACGCCGCCGAAGCGCGCCTGACCCGCGCCGCCCTCCGCCTCGGTCCCGTTCCAGGCCAGCCAGTTGTACGTGACCGAGCCGTGCCCCGTCGAGAGCCAGATCAGCCGGCGCGCGGTCGGCCCGCCCGCCTCCGCCCCGGTCGGCGAGGCGACCGTATTGCGCTCGATCACGCACCGCTCGACGGGTTCCGTGCGCCCGAGGATCGCGGCCTCGGCATTCCCGCCGTAACGGGTGACCGAAACCAGCCGGTTCGAGGCGAACACCGTATCGCGCACCCCTGAAAGAAAGAGCGGCGTGCGTCCCCACAGCTCGTTGCCGCAGATCCGGCTGTGCCGCACCTGCCGCAGATAGATGCCGCAGTTCTCCGCCTGCTTGCCCTCGCAGTCCGCCACGCGCACATCCCGCACGCGGCAGCCGCTCACCCACCCGGTCTGGCCCGGCGCCCGGATCGCGATCCCCTGATTGACCTGTGGCTGCCCGAGCACCGTCAGGCTTTCGACCGCCGCCCCGTCCCCGGCCAGCCAGACCGCGGCCCGGTTGGAATTCGGCAGCGTGCCTTCGCGGCACTGGAACCGCGAGCAGGCCTCGGCCTGGATCACCACGCATCCCGGACCACTCGCCGGCCACGGCTTGTCCGCGGGCGCGGGTGCCGGCTCCCGCCGCAGCACAAACGCGTCCAGCGTGATCCCCTTGCCCTGAATGTTCCGCCACACCATCGTCTGGCGGCCAGCCTTGAGCTCCGCCTCCGCGGAGCGGGACCACTTGAACACGCCGAACCCGCCGGTGTTGGGCAGGTTCTCAAGCGTCACGGGCCGGCCGTCCCCGAACCGGAGGGTCGCATGCCCGCTGACGCCCGGCATCTTCCAGGGCGACATCTCGGTGCCGTAGCGCAGCCAGATCTGCCACCGGCCCGACTCCGGGATCGTCACCTCGTACGTGATCTCATCCCCCGGGGTATGCACGCTGCCGGGCCCCGCGCCCCAGGCCTCGCCCGCGAAGCGCGCGAAATCCCCGGCGGTGCCGGGTGCGAGCTGGAGCGTGGTGGCCTCCCGTCCCGCGCCCCGCAAGGTCACGCCGGCCGGAATCTTCAGCGTCCCCCGGAACCCGTATGTTCCGGCTGGCAGGAGCAGCGTGCCGCCCCCCTTGGCGGCCAGCGCGTCCATCTCCGCCTGGATCGGCAACAACGCGTCCTGCCGCGCGCGCAGCCGCCTGATCCGCTTGGGCGGCCGCGACGGCGCCGTCACCTCGATTGCCACGGGCCCGCCCCAGCCCCAATCCCCGCCGCGTCCGGCATGGATCCAGAGCGCATGGCGTCCCGGCGCGAGACCGGTCGGCAGGCGAACCGTCAGCGCGTATTTCCCTGCTTCCGTCACCTCCAGCCAGGAGCCCCGCGCACCCTCCGGCGCCAGCCAGACAAAAGCCTGGCGAAGGTCGGGGCGGCGCGCCAGATTGCGCCCGAACACGCGCAGCAAGGCACCCGGCTCCGCGACCGAGGGTGAGGTCCACCACGGCTGCGGCGCGTTCAGCACGATCGGCTCCGAAAATCCCTTCCCGTTTTTGACCGCCAGCACCAGCGGGCCGTCGAACGCCCGTTCCGGCACGGTCAGCGCCAGCGAGGTCTCCGACACCAGTTGGACAGCGGGGCTCTGCGCCTTGCCCTCCGGATGATCCGGATGGGTTCCCCACAGCGCCACCTCGCGCGTCAGGTTGGCGCCGACCAGAAAGAGCGTCTCATCCGGTCCCGCCTCGCGGCTGTGCTCGTAAATCCGCGGCGCGCCCTCGGCCGTCGGCCAGGCCGGCACCTCCAGCGCGCCGCCCGGCGGTGTGACGCCCGCGGGCCGCGGCGGCATCCCGCACGCCGTCCCGACCGCAATCGCGCACACGCACAACATCCCCCGCTGTTCCGCATTCATCACGCCCGCCCCCTTTCCCGTTCCGCAGTGTTGCCGCCAGTTTCCCCTTTTCTTTCCGCGTTGTCGATAAAACTTGCGGCCGGCAATTCTGATTTGGGGACGGAACCCTCGGCGTCGGGGTCGGCATCGGCATCGGTATCGTCAAGCAAAAGGGGTTCGGCACCGGGGACCGACACGAGAAGGAAACCCGTTGACTGACACAAGCCGATGTGTGACGCTATGTGTGGAGGCGGACCATGGCGACAAATCTTCAACTTGATGACCGGCTGATCGCGGAAGCTGCAACACTCGGGAAACACCGAACCAAGAAGGATGCCGTGACGCAGGCGTTGACCGACTACGTTCGGCACCTGCGGCAGGAACGGATTCTGGATCTCTTTGGCAAGATCGACATCGACCCGTCCTACGACCACAAGCGTCAACGGGCAAAAGGATGAAGGTGCTGGTTGATAAGAGTATCTGGTCTCTGGCCCTGCGGCGTCGCAAACAAGCACAGAACCCGGAGGCAGAGGAACTGGGTCGGCTCATCGCCTCCCATGTTGTGGAAATTATAGGTCCGGTCCGACAGGAGGTTTTGTCCGGGGTTCGGGACAATGCTCAGTTTGAGCGTCTGGAGACGTGTCTCGACGCCTTTGTGGACCTGCCTTTGACAGCCGAGGACTATGTGACGGCAGCAAAGTTCTACAGCACATGTCGAGCCAAAGGAATTCAGGGCTCCAGCACGAACTTCCTCCTTTGTGCTGTTGCGGTACGACACGATCTGTCTCTCTTCACCACGGATGGAGACTTCCCTCTCTTTGCGAAGTGCCTGCCAATCGTGCTGCACGAAGTCAGAAAACCAGCCGAACCAGCACCCGCACGTTATCGCCGCTCCGCTCCGAAACCTAAGGTGTGACGTTGGTTGCAAGAACGACATGAAGGAACGGTTCATATCTGAGCCGCTGCGGCCAATCCCCGAAGCGGTGGAGATCGCCGGCGCAGCTCCAGGTGAACCGGCCATTCCCCGGAAGTTCCAATGGCGCGGGGACACGGTCGAGATAGCGGAAGTCACCCGGAAATGGAAGAGCACCTCGCCTTGCACACACAAGAGCGGCGAGAGATATGTCCGCAGGCACTGGTATGACATCACCACGGCCGATGGCCGATATCTGCGAATCTACTTCGAGCGTCAGGCCAGATCGCGTCGCGACCGCAAGAAGCGGTGGTGGGTCTACAGTCAGACAGAAAAGGACGCATCCGACCAAGACCTTCTGACGACTATCGACAACCTGCGGCCGCCGCACCAAGAGGGCTGACGCCCGTAACAAGGGAAAACGAAAATGAACAAATTCTTGTATATCAGTATGATTGCTCTGTGCGTCACGAATCTTAACGCGCGTACTGGAGAGACGCCCACGATTTTGGCTTTCGGAGACTCAATTACCTCAAGAAGCGATTCTTACCGCAGTGTTCTTGTCCCCGCCCTAACTGCGAAACAGTTGGCGTTTGAATTCATTGGGCCGAACAAAGATAAAATATCCGCCCACGCGGGATATGGGGGAAAGAACACGAAGTATCTGCTTAGCATCTCGAAAGACGTTTACAGCAAATATCCAGCCGATATCGTAATGTTTCATTCTGGACATAACAGCTTCAGTGAAGATAAGCCTGTTCAGGGAATCGTCCGTGACACGATCAATGACAAAGTGCATCCCAACCCTTCGGGAGCAAAGAAGATGGCTGCCAAATGGCTGGATGCCCTGTTGCCGCTGCTAGAGAAGAACGATGCGAAAAAGGCGCGTAAAGCGACGGATAAACCCGAGCAGTAGATTATGAAGAGAACTCCCGACACCCAGAAGCGCATCAGAGCACAATATGCGGACCCCGTATCGAGCGACGCTTCCCCCACGGCAAGCCTTGGTCCGCGTCACGATTCCGCCGCGTATGCGAAATCCATCGGCTACTCGCAAAAGGAGATCAAGAGCGTGCCCGCTGGGGCCGCCGTGACTCATGGCTGTGGGAATCCAACGGCAATCGCGGAACTGAAAGCGGGAGAGACCGTTCTGGACCTCGGTTGCGGCGGCGGACTTGACGCCTTCCTCGCCGCGCAGAAAGTTGGTCCGAAAGGCAGAAGTATCTCAATGCCATTGAGTTGGCAGGATTCACGGCCGTTGCCGTCCTTGCCGAGGGGCTATTCCCATTGTCCGAAGCGGACGAAGTGCTCAAAGGCCGGATTATCAGCCTACAGGTCAGAGCGTTGAAGATCGGGAGAACAATGGCATAACCAGAGGGTTCAGGCGCCGCGGTACCCGCGCGCCTGACCCTCGCCGTTGGACTTCCGCTGGGTTACCTGTTTTCGATTACCCTAGGAGCCTTGCCTCTGCCAACTGCCTCCCCATGCCGCCGCACAGCGAGCCCCCCCGCAAAAATACGTAAGCAAATCTTGACAGAGGCGGACGCTACATTACGCTTATGGTTGTTGGTTGGAGTTGTTTCAACCGGATGCGGACACAGGAGGCGTTATGAAAACTCAGGAAGAGTGGCGTCGGTGTTCCCGCAATCGTAACCGCTGGGGCAACGAGAACGGCGTGCATCGATGGGTGCTTACGCTCATGATTCTGGTCAGCGCGTTGTGGATGAAGGCCGCGTGGGCCGTTACCGCCTGTCCCGACGGATTGATCGTGACGCAAGGGGTGGCAATCGTCAGCCTGCAATTGCACGGGGACGAACTGTTTTCCTGGACCGAGACGCACGATGGCTTTGCGGTGCTGTATGACGGTGCGGATGAGTTGTGGAAATACGCGCGGCCGATGGTGGATGTGGATGACCTGCCGTTTTTTGAAATCATTCCGGATGCGGTTGTCGGTCTGGCCGACCCCTATGCATTCGGCCTGTTTCCCCACGCCATGCCCGACGAGCTGCTCTTGCAGCAGGCGCGTCATGCACAATGGCAGGCGCTCCGGGGATGGCCGATCGAACTGGAGGTGCCGGAAAAAGAACTTGGCGCGATGGGTGCTCCTGCGGACGGACCACCGCCGCCGCAGCCGCTGATTTCCGCCGCGGGAACCAAAACCATCCGCAACATCGTTCTGCTCGCTTGCTTCTCCAACCACTGGAATGTCTCAGGTGGAACGGTTAACAGCGCGTACGGGAAGACCCCGAACGACTACACGAACCTATTCAACCAGGTTGGTTACACAACCGATTCCGCCGTGGGTTCGGTCAGGGACTACTACAATGAAGTCTCTTATGGCAAACTGACGGTCGAATCCGTGGTCTTCAAGTGGGTCCGGCTGCCGCAGAACGAAACCTACTACGGGACCGACGGCACCGGCGGAACGGTTAAGGATCTCAAGTGGCTGGAGATGATCGGCGATGCCATCAACGCCGCCGACAACGCCGGGCTGAATTTCGCGTCGGGCGACTCCGACGGCGACGGGTGGGTCGATTGCCTGACCGTCATCCACTCCGGCCACGGACAGGAGATCACGGGGAATCCCGCCACCTGCATCTGGTCCAAACAAGGCGAAATGACCTCCTTGATGACAAAGAACGGCGTGAAGATGAAGCGTGCAAACACCGAGCCTGCCCTGCGGGGGGCGACCACCAGCACCTCCATCATCCGGATCGGCGTGATCTGCCACGAGATGGGGCACTCCTTCGGGCTGCCGGACCTCTACGACTACAGCAATACGACCGATGGCCTCGGCAAATGGTGTGTGATGGCGCACGGCAACTGGAACGGTTCCGAAGGCAACAGTCCAGCCCACCTGAGCGCCTACGCGAAATGCATGCTGGGATTCGTGCGGCCGGCCACACTGCATTCCCAATCCGGAGCGTCATTGCCCCGGGTGGAGTTGAACGACTCCGTGATCCTCCTACGCGACGGGATGTCGAACGGGGAGTATTTCCTGCTGGAGAACCGCTCGCGCTACGGCTTCGACAACGACACCGCCAGCATTTTCCCGGGCGTGCTGATCTACCATGTCGACAGCAAGAGCCTGAACAACGACCTGGGGACCTGGACGCATCCTGTGGTGAAGATCGAGGAGGCGGACGGGGACAACTCGCTGGGCACGATCGAATCGCCGATGCCCAACCGGTCAGAGGCCGGCGACGTCTGGACCAGCACCAGCGGGCTCGCCGGCGGCTTCCGCGACCAGACGGGCAACACCACCGCCAACGCCATGCTGTATCAATATGTTCCCTATGTCCGCACCGACAACACGGCCTCCTACTCGTATCTGCGCGCGACCAACTTCTCGGCGGCGGGCCACAGCATGAGCTGCACGATCCAGACACTGAAGACAACCGTGGGCAATCAAACGGTTTCTTCGTCAGGCTACACCGTCTCCTGGCCAGCCTGTTCGCAGGCAACCCTCTACGAGATCCAGGAGGGATCGCGGGCAACCCTCACAAGTTTTTCCGACGGTGCCGAGGATGAAAACGCCATGTATGCCAACTGGCATCTGACGGGCAGCGCCAGACGAAGCACCGCGGGCAAGCGCACCGGCAGCTACAGCTACCTGCTGCAACTCCTCGACTCCAGCAGCAACTGGTACGCGCCCGTCCAATCGTTGACCCTGCAAAACCCCTTCCAGGTCACCTCCAACTCCGTGATCTCGTTCTATCTGACTTCACACCTGCATGCGGACGGGGGCTATCTCGCATGCGACATCTCGAAGGACAACGGCGCCACCTGGTTCACCCTCGGCACATACAACGGGTACATCAATACGTGGACGCTCTACTCGCACAACTATGCGGCATTGAATGCCCAAGGGATCAACGTCGGCGATTCCTGCATCCTCCGGTTCGTCATGAATGCCGAACAGGCGTACGGGTGGAGTTCCTTCCCCGATTGGGGTTTCGGCTTGGACGACATCGCCATCACCGGCGTGGAGATTGCCGGACACGGCGGCTGGACGACGCTGGACAACACCGTCGCGACGGCTTCGTATGCCGTCTCGCCAGTCGGCCGGACGAACGGGGTCTATGCCTACCGGGTCCAGGCCTACGCGAATTCGGCCTGGCAAGGCTATGGCACGGTGGGCGAGACGACGGTGATCCTGCCGCTGGTCTCGCTGAGCCTGCAGGGCGCCCCGACAATGCCGGAAGTCGGCGGCACGGCGACCGTGGTCGCCACGCTGTCGCAGACGTCGATTTATCCCGTGCTCGTGAACCTGACCTACACGGGGCTGGCGACCGAGACGAACGATTTCACGGCCTTCCCAACCAGCATCACGATCTGGCCGGGCAATCTGACCGGCACGCTCAATCTGCTGGCGGTGGATGACTCCATCGATGAAACGAACGAGACGATTGTCGTGACGGCCACATCCATCCTGAACGGCGAGGCGGGGGCAAACCCACAGGTTGTCGTGACGATCCTCGACGACGATCCGCCGGCCGAGAGCTTCGAGGCGTGGGCGCGCATCAACTGCCCCGGCATGAATCTGCCGACGGCTTTTACGAACGATTACAATTTTGACGGCGTGCCGAACGGATTCGACTACGCCTTCGGGTCGAACCTGGCGTCAAACGCTCCCCTGCTGAACATCCTGATGGGCATCTACGCTTCAACCAACCTGCCGATCGTGGACATCCCCCTGCAAATGACTTCGACCGTTTCCTACGTCGACATCCTGATCGAGATGACGCGCAGTTTGAACCCGGCATCCTGGTTCACGAACGGCACGCACGAAGTCGACCCCGCCGCGGAGCCGACCAACCGATCCTGGCATGTGCCCAACATGGTCGGCACAAATGCCTTCTTCCGGTTGCGCGGCGATTTGAAATGATTTCCGGGGCGCCTGCTTCACAGCGATACCCGGACAAACCCCAACTTTCATTAAAAGAGGTTGGGTAACGGTGAAATCCCCCCCCCCGGTCAGCGAGCCCGGCTGCGTGACCGCCGTGTGTGGCTGTTGGCGTCCACCTTGGAGACAACCTGCGCAAAAGGGTTCTGTTGATCTTGCAGGCCACAAACAGTGTACTGCAAGATTTCGTTTGGTTTTATGATTGCATTGACCGATTGTACCCCGTATCATGCACGGCAAATGAACACCGAGGCGGACACAATCGGGGAGAATCCGGCCAACGAGACAGAGGAGGACTCGCTTCTGTCCATCGCCGACGCGCTTCGCGCCCGTTGTTTCGCCACGGTCTCGACCCGGCATCAGAAGGAGTTCGGGCAATTCCTGACCCCGCCGCATGTTGCCGACCTCATGGCAGCAATGTTCGACGTCCGCTCTGCTCAAGTGCGGTTGCTGGACGCGGGGGCCGGGATGGGAATGTTGTCGGCGGCATTCGTCCGACGCCAATTGCAGAGGAAGACACCACCAAAACGAATCGAGGTGACGGCCTACGAACTGGACTCGAGGCTTGTTCAGGGTATCGAACAAACCTATGACGCGTGCCGTTTTGCGTGCCAGAAACGTGGTGTCGGGTTTCTGGCAACGATCCGCAATACCGACTTCATCGCCGAAG
This sequence comes from Kiritimatiellia bacterium, assembly GCA_034003585.1. GTDB lineage: Bacteria > Verrucomicrobiota > Kiritimatiellia > RFP12 > UBA1067 > JAPXSY01. The sequence continues at coordinate 5,861 of JAVEYH010000054.1, read as the reverse complement.
CCGCGGAGATGCAAAGGCGCGACCTGTTTTCGACAACGCAGCCGTTCTTCGATGCGGCCATCGTCAACCCCCCGTACGGAAAACTGTCCGCAAAGTCGGAAGGCTATCGTCTCCTGCGCGCCGTGAGCGCCGAAACGACGAACCTTTACACAGCCTTTCTGAACCTGATTATCGGGCTGTTGCACCCCAAGGGCGAACTGGTCGCGATCACCCCCCGCAGCTTCTGCAATGGCCCTTATTTTAAGCCATTCCGGCAACGGTTTTTTAAGGATATGTCCTTGCGCAGGATTCACGTTTTCGAATCCAGGACGGCGGCATTTAAGCATGACAACGTCTTACAGGAAAACATAGTCCTGCGTGCGGTCAAAGACGCCAAGGCCTGCCGCACAATACGTGTTTCACAGAGTGGTGGTGGCGTTGAGGACGCCATTCGCAGCCGCACATTTCGGGCGGCCGAGATCGTCTCGCCGACTGACACGGAAACGTTTATCCACATCCCCACGTGCAAGGCGCATCTGGCGGCCCGTGCCCAAATCGCACGGTTGGAAGGCACTCTCGCCCGGCTCGGTCTCACGGTCTCGACCGGTCGGGTCGTGGATTTCCGGGCCCGGGACCACATCCGGCAACAACCGGAGACGGGTACGTGCCCGTTGATCTATCCCTGCCACTTCAATGGCTTGTTCGTGAGCTGGCCTGCGCATCGGGACCGCAAACCCAACGCCATACGCGACAACGCGCAGACGCAAAACCTAGTCGTTCCTGCCGCCGTGTATGTTTTGACAAAGCGCTTCACGTCCAAGGAAGAGCGGCGAAGAGTTGTGGCTTGCATCTACGATCCCAACCGCATCGGGGCGAAGCAGGTCGGTTTCGAAAACCATTTGAACTACATCCATGCCGACGGGAAAGGCTTGGACATGCTTCTTGCGAAAGGGCTCTGGGCCTACCTCAACTCGTCAGCCCTTGATCTCTACTTCCGGCAGTTCAACGGGCACACCCAAGTCAACGCGACGGATCTCCGCAATGTGCGGTTCCCGACGGAGCCTCAACTGCGTGCGATCGGAAGTCATGTCGGCGATATGGGGATGGAACAGGATGAGGTGGATCGGATTGTGATGAAGGAGACGACGGCATGAGTCCAACGACCGGCAAGAGAAAACCGCGTGGCGCACGCAAACTCAAGGAGGCCATCGCGATCTTATGCGGTATGGGATTCGGTCCCAAGCAGAGCAACGAGGTCGCCGGATATGTCCTTCTCGCCATGCTCGACCTCGGGCCCTATGACCCGTGGGAGAAAGCCCAAGGCCCCTTGCGCGGGATCACCCCCATCATTGACTTTGTGGCCAGAAAATACCGGACGAGATATGCGCCGAACACCCGCGAGACCATCCGTGACGAAGCGGTGAAATATTTTGTCGAAGAGGGGCTTCTGGCAAAAAACCCGGACAAACCGGCTCGACCGACGAACAGTGGTAAGACGGTGTACCAGATCGAACCGACCGCACTCAACCTGTGCAGGGCTTTCAAGACCGACACATGGGACGCGGCTCTGAAGCGGTATCTCGCCGCCAAGGAAGAAATCAAACGGGAGTTGCAGCGTGCCCGGGACATCGCGCGCATTCCTGTCCGATTGCCCTCCGGCAAGGGAATCACCCTTTCGCCGGGCGGTCAGAATCCTTTGATCAAGGCGTTTATCGAGGAGTTCTGCACACGGTTTGTGCCGGGTGGCGTGGTCCTTTACGTTGGAGACGCCGAAAACAAGTTCCAGCATTTCGAAACCGGGTACTTCGGTCGTGTGGGCGTGAAGATCGACTCTGCCGCCAAGATGCCGGATGTTGTCGTGCACGATCCGGGGCGCGACTGGCTGGTCATCGGCGAAGCCGTGACAAGTGCCGGAGTTGTGGATGGGAAGCGGCGGCGGGAACTCAAGGCGTTGTTCGCTGGATTTCGTAGCGGGCTGGTTTTCGTCACCGCATTTGAGGATCGGGGCGCAATGGGCCGCTTCTTGAACCAAATATCATGGGAAACGGAAGTTTGGATTGCCTGTGACCCGGATCATGTTATCCACTTCAACGGCGAGCGATTCCTTGGCCCGTATCCAGATACCGTCAGTGGATGAACGGAGAGGGAGAACCATGAGCGACAAAATCTACGTTTCCGCCAACGAGTACCTGCTGGACAGCTTCCGCCTCGCGCGGCGCATCCTCGACTCCGGCTGGCTGCCGGACGACCTGATCGCGCTCTGGCGGGGCGGGGCGCCCGTGGGCGTGGCGGTGCACGAGTTCCTGTTCTACCACGGCCTGCGGCCGCGCCACCGCGTGCTCAAATGCCACTCCTACACCGGGATCCAATCCCACCGCGAAGAGGTCGCCTTCGAGAACGCCGAAGCGGTCTTCGGCTCTGTCATGCCGGGTTCGCGGGTGCTGATCATCGACGACGTGTTCGACACCGGCAACACCGCGCGCGCCGTGCTCGAACGGCTGGCGTCCTCCGGCGCGGAGACGCGGCTGGCGACGGTCTACTGGAAACCCAACCGGAACCAGACCGCCGGCAAACCCGATTTCTATCTGCACGAGACGGACGAGTGGATCGTCTTCCCGCACGAGATGGAAGGCCTCACGCCCGAGGAGATGCTCCTTAAAGACCCCGCGCTCCACGCGCTGCTGAAGCCGCCCGCGCCTCAGCCGCGCTGACGGTACGCCCGCATGGTGAGGCCGAACTCGCGCTTGAACAGGCGGCGCAGATGGTCATCCGTCTGATAGCCGCTCCGGCCGGTGATCTCACTGACCGGCAGGTCGGTCTCCGCGACCAGACGCCGGACCCGGTCGAGCCGCACCGTGCGGATCGCGTCGAGAATCGAGTGGCCGCAGGTCGTCCTGAACCGCAGCTCCGCCAGCCGCCGGGAGACCTTGAGATACGCGACCACATCCCGCACGCCGATCCCCTCGCAGGCGTTGAGACGGATGAATTCGAGCGCGCGGGCCACCAGCCGGTCCTCCACGCGCGGCACCCGCCGCGTCGAGTGACGCTCTTCGATCCGCCTGACCCCGTACGCCAGCTCCGCCCTCCGCCGACGCCGGCCGCGCATCTGCTCGTCCAGCAGCCGGGCCGCCATGAATCCGCAGTTCTCCATGTCGCACTCGATGCTGGAAAGCGTCGGGAAACTGCCGAGACAGAGCTGCTCATCGTTGTCCACCCCCAGGATCGCCACCTCGTCGGGAACCTTGATGCCCGTGATCAGACAGGTGTCGAGCACCTGCCGCGCGCGGATATCCATGGCGGCGAAGAGCGCGACCGGCTTCGGCAGCGACGCCAGCCACTCCGCCAGCCGGGTCTGCTCCAGCGCCCAGTCGCGGATCTCGGCGCGCGTCGGCGGCGCGTAGACCTGACACGCGCGGCCGGCCTCGCGCAGCCGCCCGGAAAACCCCTCGCCGCGCCCCTCCGACCACAACCGCCCCATCACCTCGCCGACATACGCGAACCGGTCGAACCCGCGCTCAAGGAAAAAATCGGCCGCGGCCCTCCCCACGCCGACCGCGTCGTTCTGAAGCCGGCAACAACTCCGGAACGGCGAGTCCGGCGCCAGATGGCGCGGCAGGGGATCGATCAGCACGATCGGCATTCTGGCCCGCGCCAGAGTCCGCTCCATGTCCAGCATCGACTGCCCCACGATCACGCCGTCCGCATGCCACGCATCGAAATGCGCCAGCCGCTGCTCGCCCACACGGTTCTGGATGATGTGCAGGTGCCACGGCCCGTAAAAGCGGACATACCGGAGAATCCCGTTCAGTTTCTCCCGGTCCGGCTGCACGCAGGTCTCCAGAATCACGACCACCCGCGGAGCCGCGGTGAACATTTTCGCCATGCCGTCCCCTCCCCCTTCCGCACCGTGAAGTATGCGCGGGCACCACGCGTTACACAAGCGCGTTTTGCGCAAAATGCCGGATCAGGTTATGCGCAAACCGCGGTGTTCTTTCCGCGTCCGGACATGTACACTGAATCATGGATAGGGATACGTCCATCCCCGGCCCCTGTCCGGAAAGGAAACCCATGACCCGTTGCCTCCCGTACGTGCTCCTGCCGCTCTGCGCCGCGGCCGTGAATCTGCCTTCCCCGGAACTCGTTCTGGCCCGCAGGGGACAGCCCGCCGGGTATTCCATCGTGTGCCCGGAACAGGCATCCCCCTCCCAGCGTTACGCGGCCAACGAGCTACAAGCCTTCGTGGAGCAGATGACGGGCGTCCGGCTGCCGGTCACCACCGACGATCAGCCGTTACCGCCGAAAGCCATCCTGCTCGGCACGACGCGCCACACCGCCGCCGTGCTGGGCGCGCCGCCCGCACTGGAGGGGCTCGGCACAGACGGGTTCCTGCTCAAAACCGCCCCCCCGCACCTTGTCATCGCCGGCAGCCCGGTGCGCGGCACGCTCTACGGGGTCTACGAGCTGCTCGAACGGCACGGCGGATGCCGCTGGTACACAGCGGCTTACAGCGTCATCCCCAAACACGACACGTTCGCCCTTCCCTCGCTCGACGAGCGCCAGACTCCCGCCTTCGCCATCCGCGAGGACCGCTGGACCGACATGATCCCCGGCGATGTCGCAGCCCGCAACCGCTGCAACGGCCACGACATGCTGCTCGAGGAGCGCCACGGCGGCAAGGTGCGTTTCGGCGCGGGCCTGGTCACCCACACCTTTTACTCGCTCATGCCGCCCCGGGAATTTTTCGCGGCCCACCCGGAATACTACAGCCTGATCAACGGCAAGCGCCGCGCGGAGAACGCCCAGCTCTGCCTGACGAACCCCGATGTCCTGAAGATCACCGTCGCGCGCCTGCTCGAGCGCATCCGCAAAGATCCCGGCGCGCAGATCTACAGCGTCAGCCAGGAGGACAATCACGCGTATTGCCGCTGCGCCGCCTGCGAGGCGATCAACCGGCGCGAGGGGACCCCGGCAGGCTCGCTCATCGCGTTTCTCAACCAGGTCGCCGAAGCGGTGGAAAAGGTCTATCCGGACGTGATGATCGACACCCTCGCCTACCAGTACACCCGCACCCCGCCCAAAACGCTCAAGCTGCGCAAGAACATCCTGATCCGGCTCTGCACCATCGAGTTCGACTTCTCCCTGCCGGTTGACCGCAGCACCAAACCCTCGAACAAGCGTTTTATCGAGGAGATCCGGGGCTGGCAGGCGCTCACCGACAATCTCTACATCTGGGACTACGTCACCAATTTCGGCAGCTATGTGGGCCCCTACCCCAACTTCAACGCCCTCCAGGGCAACCTCCGCTTCTACCGCGACCACGGCGCGGTGGCCGTCAAACAGCAGGGCGCGCGGCCCGGCAAGCACGCGGATTTCGCCGAGCTGAAGGCGTGGGTCATCGCCAAACTGCTCTGGAACCCCGACCAGCCGATCGGCCCGCTCGTCACCGATTTTCTGGAAGGGTACTACGGCGCGGCCGCGCCCCATGTCCGCGCCTACCTCGACGCCACGACCCGTCTGGTCGCCGACCCGGATGTGCACATCGCCTGCTTCAACAGGCCCGAGGCGTATCCCTGGCTCACCGACGACCTGCTGGCCGGGTTCGCCGACACCTTCCGCCAGGCGGAGCGCGCCGTGCGCGGGGATCCGCCCCGGCTCCACCACGTCCGGATGCTGGGTCTCGGCGTTCTCTATACGCAGCTCCGCCGCATCCCCCTGCCCGCCGCGCCGCAAATCACCTGGCGCCCCGACGGCGCCAGTCTGGAGAACGTCCCGCCCGCCACCCAAGCCCTGGCCGCCGAGGTGGTCGTACGCCTCGACGAGGAGCCGGGCATCCAGTTCCTGCAGAACAGCCTGACGCATCATGTGATCCAGGCGCAATACCG
>JAVEYH010000053.1:0-22942 GCA_034003585.1 Kiritimatiellia bacterium | reverse complement strand
GCCACTTCATTACATTACTACGTTGCTCACCAATTCGGATGCCACTTTTTCGCGTGACCGTATCTTTCCAGATGATTTTTGGTCATCATGGTTCTTTCCTGTAATTAATGTGATCAGACGAACTGCTCCAAACAGCAAACAAGAAAAAGATTTGCTTTCATTCGACAGCATGCAAATTATGAGTCTTCCTTGGAACATCATTAACTTCATCGATGCTGACCGTATTCCGCAAATATCCGCTGCGGCCGAGTCATATTTTCCCGACATCGCAACCCGTCACAACTACGCTATCGAGGATGTACCTCTAATCAACAAGGTTACAATTTTCAACATATTCGGTGGAAAAGAAGGCAATCAGGATCCGCCACCGCCACCTTTGCCCGGAGATGCGGACGCCATTCGATATTTTGAACTGGACTCCGCTACCGATCTCTCTAACCACTATGCCGTGGCGATTGAAATATGGTATCCATTCGCACCGAATTTCCCGCCCGCTAATGCCGCGATTTACGCGCATCTGTGGACGAACGAGACCGATGTTGTCACCACTACAAACAGACCGTTATCGGGATCGGAACGTGCCGATTGGTTTAGATTTAACGAAGCATTGACATCCAACACCGTCATGCAGACGCTGTTTTACTCTTGGGCGCACACCTACACCAACGCTGTCGGGCCGGGAATCTGGCGGCACCCGCTCTGGCAGACTGTCACGGCGGATTCCGGCCTGTGGTTCACCACCAACATGGCCAGCCATTCATCGTGGCCTGTAGCGGACGAGAACGGGAACGTCACGATCACGAACACACCCATCTGGAACGCCTTCTATCCCGAGACCTATGAATCGGTTGAGACCAACCAAGTTGAACAGGTGGTCACAAACGAAGCCGACACCGTCGTCACTAATTTCGTCGATAACGTCACCACCAACGTCTACACCTACCTGAACACGACGAATGCATATGTGCAGTGGGTCACGGAACCTGAGATGACAACCAATCGCTTCTCAGGCCAGATCGCTGTGACCGACCCCGAACCGTATCCGGTTCTCATGTGGCATGACCTGTCCGAAACGCAATACACGACTAACGTCCTGTACGGGTTCATCGATCCCGCAGGCAACACCAATCTGTTTTATAACGGGACAACGACCAATCACCTGCAAAATATCTACGCGACGCCGCCCGACGGGATCAACGTCGTATCCAGCAACGGGCTAACGGGCGCCGCCGCCACAAATCTGGCATCCGCCTTCATACTTGCGCCTTGGACAACAAACGCGCCTTTGGCCTTCACGGTTGAAACTAATTTTTATGTCGAAACCGAAATTCTCCCGGTGGCGCCCCTTCCAATGCCCGTTGAACTGGGCGAGACGCTGGACGCCCTCTTCGGCATCCTGCTCGCGCCTGAACTCAGCCTCGATACCTCGACCGCTTTGTATGACTTCCTGATGCTGCAGTTCAACGAGTTTGACAGACGGCTACTGGATGCTTATCTCAACCAGTACCCGATCATACAACAGACGATTATGCCATCACGACGCATGGAGAGCCTTGGCAACATGACACTTGATGACCGCATCTCGCTGTGTGATCCTGCCGACGGATGGAATGGCCTTGCTATTGTACCGAAAGATTTCAGAGAAACGCTGGTTGGAGAACGATATAACCCTGGCGAAAAAGACTTTGGCACATGGTGGGTTGTTTATCCCAAACAGACGGTCTCTTTCCCTGAAATCACATATGAAAAGTCGGCGGAAGGCCATAACGGCGATGAACTCGTTGCGGTTACCAACTATCACGCGCTTGGCTCCAGCGACAACTTTCACATCTGGCTGCAGGCCAACGTCACGGTCAATCGACACGACACAATGAATCGCGATACGGATGAAGAGGGTGTTGTCGATGTCGCCTTTCTTACCAAAAACGGGAACAGCGTCCAAGGCTGGTGGAGCGTCACCAACGCCTGCGTCGCCGATCCCCGTCACAACGCCTACGCCGCCTACTGGCGCGGTTTCCCAAATCCCGATTTCCCAAATGATCCAACATTATGGAACTCTGCGATTGGAACAACCAACCTCAGCACGGAGGTTACGGAATACCCATTTTTGCACTTTAACACACCACTCGCAACGATTGGTGACATCGGTCATATCTACGCTTCCCAGGACCGCAGGAATATGACATGGTCGCTGTTCGATGACACCAGCAAATCACGCATTAAACAGTTGATCGGTTTGCTACGGTTACCTGAATATCCAAACGAACTGCCCGCATCAAACAATAGCGAATCAAACAGTGATTTGTACCGCAGACTAGACACGGTGGCATTCAACTCCAGGTCGGGCGCGGCGCTGTTAGATTTGCTCACGATCCGCACACACACAACACCCATGCGTGGATTGATACAGGCCAACACCGAGCACCCGGCGGTCATAGAAACGCTCTTCAGCTTCGGTACACTGGGCTGGACCAATTACACGGATCAAAGTTTTTACGCCGACCTGTCCGACCCGTCCGACCTGTCCGACTGGTCTGACATTTACCGCGACGCGCTGACCAACACGCCGCCCGCCGGCATCGGCTGGCGCTCTTTTGCGGATATGCTGCCGGCGATCGCGACCAATAAACTGTTGCAAGCTAGGTACTCCCCACCTTTTGCCGACGCTCCAGCCCACGACTGGATCGAGGACGCCGTGCGCCACCTGCCGGACCGCGTTTCCTTCCGCCAGAACATCTTCGTGGTAGTCATCGCCGCGCAGACGCTCTCGCCCGCCTCCACGCCCTCGCGGCCGGTGGTGCTCGCGGACCAGCGCGCAGCCGTCACCGTGATCCGCGACGCCTACACCGGCCGCTGGACCCTTCACTCGTGGCGCTGGCTCACGGAGTAGTGCGCGGAGCCGGGAGCGCGGGAGTCCCCGCCCGCAACAACGTTCCATTCTGAAGGTCTCGTCACGAAACGTTTCTCCGCGCAACCAAATACTCGGAACCAGAAACCAGAAACCCGATTGCGGGCGGGGACGCCCGCGCTCCCGACTAGCCCCTCTCCCTCGCCCCCTTACGGAAAAACCCGGCTCCAGAGGCCGAACCTCCGCGAACCGGGCTTTTTATTCTCTGCGGGCTTTCTCGCTTACGCGCCGGGAGCGGCGGGCAGCGGCCCCTGTTTCCTGCCCTTGCCGGGACCGCCTTTTCCGGGCCCGCCCCTGCGGTTCTTCATGAGCTCCTCGCGCATGGCCTTGCGCTCCTCGGGGCTCAGTTTGCCGTCGCCGTCCTTGTCAAAGGCCTTTTCGCGCGCTTTGCGGGCCTCCTGCATGGCGGCCCGTTCGGTCTCGTCGAGCTTGCCGTCGCCGTTCTTATCGAACGCCTTCTCGCGGTTCTTGCGCATCTCCTCGCGCATCGCGGTCCGATCCTCCTCGTTCAGCTTGCCGTCCCCGTCCTTGTCGAACTTCTGGATCACGCCCGCCCCGGGTTTCATCCGTTTGGGAAACCCCTCCTGTCCGGCGGCGGGCTTCTCCTCGGCCCGAACCGACAGACCCAGCATCAGCGCCACACATGCGGCGAAACAGAGTTTACTCATAACATGACTCCTTGGTTGCGGTTGCCGCGTACAACGGGCAACGACGGAAGGGAGAAACGGCGCCGCGCCTTCTTTATTGCCGGCCCGCAGCGATTCTGCCGGCCCCTCAGGCCTGGAAACCCTTGAGGGCCTCAAAATCCAGCGTGGCGAAGTAGTCCTCGGGCGTTTCCGCGCGCCGGATCAGGAGCGTGCCGCCTTCCCCGCGCAGCAGCACCTCGGCCGAGCGCAGTTTCCCGTTGTACTGGAAGCCCATGGCGTGCCCGTGCGCGCCCGCGTCATGGATCACCACGAGATCCCCCGGCTCCAGCCTCGGCAGGGGGCGGTCGATCGCGAATTTGTCGTTGTTCTCGCACAGCGACCCGGTCACATCGTAGAGCGTGTCGCGCGGCGCGTCCGCCTTGGCGGGCACGGAGATGTGGTGGTACGCACCGTAGAGCGCGGGCCGCATCAGGTTCGCCATGCAGGCGTCGAGGCCGGCGTAGGTTTTGTAGGTTTGTTTGATATGGCGCACCCGCGTGACCAGATACCCGTACGGTCCGGTGACCATCCGGCCGCATTCCATATAGAGCTTGAGTTCGGGATGACCCTGGGCCAGCAGGCGCGAGGCGTACGCGCGCCGGATGCCCTCGCCCACGGCCTCCAGATCCACCGCTTCCTGCTCGGGCCGGTACGGGATGCCGATGCCGCCGCCGAGGTTCACGAACTCGAACGGGACGCCGAGATCGCGCGACAGCTCGGTCACCAGGTCAAACAGGATCTCCGCGGTATCGATGAAATACTGGGGGTTCAGCTCGTTCGACGCCACCATCGTGTGCAGCCCGAAACGCGTCACGCCCAGGGCCTTGAGTTGCCGGTATCCCTCGAAGAGCTGTTCGCGCGTGAATCCGTATTTGGCCTGCTCGGGATGGCCGATGATCGCGTTGCCGCCCTTGAGCGGCCCGGGGTTGTACCGCAGGCAGACGCGCTCCGGCAGGCCCGCGCTCACCTCCAGGAAGGGGATGTGCGTCAGGTCGTCGAGATTGATGACCGCCCCGAGTTCCCGGGCTTTGACGAACTCCTCGGCGGGCGTGTCGTTCGAGGTGAACATGATCTTCCCGCCCGTGACCCCGACGCGCTCGGAGAGCAGCAGTTCCGGGAGCGAGCTGCAGTCCATGCCGAACCCCTCCTCGCGCAGGATCGCCATCAGGAACGGGTTGGGACAGGCCTTGACCGCGAAGTACTCCCGGAACCCGGGGTTCCAGGCGAAGGCCGCTTTCAGGCGACGCGCGTTTTCGCGGATGCCGCGCTCGTCGTACAGATGGAAAGGGGTGGGATAGGTTTGCGTCAGGCGTTCCAACTCGGCAGGCGACAGCGGCAAGGTCTTTTCCGGCATATACTGCGACTCCACGCGTCGTTTCGACAGGTTCAGACAAGATAAGAAGGGTGGTAGGCCAGGCCGGAGTCGAACCGGCGACCCCCAGATTAGGAATCTAGTGCTCTGTCCTACTGAGCTACTGGCCTCTGAAAGATTAGTGATAACATAACGGGATGATCTCTGGCAAGCCCGCGACATGAGCGGGCTCAGCCGTTCCCCCTTTGGACTCGCCGTCCCTTCGCCTCCGCGCCCGGAAATCGCGGGCCACTTTGCGCGGCGCGTCTTTCAAAGGGAACGCGTGCCGCATCCCAACGGCTCAGAACCCGAAGAGCGAGCGCTTGACCTCTTTCTCAAGCAGGATGTCGATCTTGCGCGTTTCACCGGACTTGGCTTTGTAATACTGCTCGACCGGTTTGTACCCCTGGCACACCGCCTCGACCTTGTGGTTCACGCCGGGCTCGACCTCGACCAGACCGGCGTCCACCACCTTGCCGTCCACCATCAGAATCCCGATCTTGGGCGACACCGAAAGCTGGAAGAAGGTTTTGGGGGCCGCCGGCACGGCCTCCGGCGGTTTCGCGGCCGCGGCAGCGGGAGGCGCGGCGGCCGGTTTGGCGGTCGCGGCTGGCACGGCGGCCTGTCCGGCGGCTGGCGCGGGCTTGGCGGCTGGCGCGGGCTCGGGTTTGGGCACGGGTGCCGCCGTCTGCGCGACCGCGCCGACGATGGCGCGCTCGACCCCGCCGCCGCGCGGAAGCCGGACGGTCTCCATGCGCGAGCGGAACCGGCTGCCCTCATCCACCGTGATCGACATCGTGAGGGTCTCGCCCGGAACCGGGATCAGCCAATCCTTGACCTCGCCGCCGGCCAGTGCCGTCGGTTCCGGCCACTCGCGCGCCGAGACCCGCACCGTCTGCGCGCCCTGATTGACCAGCCGGAGCACGCACACGCCCTGCTGCTGCCGCAGGCTTTTGCCCAGCTCCGCCGCGCGCGAGGGCTCCAGCACTGCGGCAGCGGATCGTCCCGCAACCATTTCCCCGGCGGTCTTCAGCCGTTGCGCGCGTTGCGCGAGCGGGTCTTTCCTCAGGATCTCCTGTTCCAATATCCCGGCGCACACGTCCCGCGCGGCGTCCCATTCGGGTTTGACCGCCTTTTCCGCACGCAGCGGAGCCGAAACGGCGGCGAGCGCGTCCAGCACGCCCGCGCAGGCCGCGAAGCCCTCTTGCCGGAGACGCGCCGCCGCGCCCTTCACCCGCGCGGCCGCCTCCGCCACCTCTTTGGCGCGGAGCGCGGCGGGATCGGGTTTTTGAACCACCGGAGCCGGGGCGGGCGGTGTAACGGCCGGGGCGGCAGGCGCGGGTCGGACCGGGGGTGCGGCCTGAACCGCAACGGGCTTTTCAACCGGCGCGGGGCGCGCTTCGGCTTGGCGGACCGGCCCCGGCGGCTTACCGGTTTCCGTTGCGGCAGCGGGCTGCGCCGCAGCCTTTTCCGTCACCGGCGCCGGCGCGGCCGGCTTTTCCGGCGCGGCCGGTTTCACGGCAACGACCTCAGGTTTTGCCTGAACCGGGATTGGGGCCGTTTGCGGCACGGGTTCCGGGGCGGGCGGGGTGACGGTCGGCGCGGCGGGTAACGGGGCGGCCGGAGAGACCGGTTTCTCCATGCGCGCGGTCTGCTCGGCCTCGGGCTCCTCCCGACCCAGCCAATAAACCGCGAGGCCGACGAGCAGGATCACGGTAACCGCCGTTCCGGCGATCACGGCGACCAGGCGGCCGGGACCGCTCCGGCCGGCGCGCTCGCGCGGCCGGCGCCGGTCCGCCTGCCGCGCCTGCTCGTCCAGCGCTTCCTGAAACGCCTCGGGCGACACGGCGCGGGTTCCGGTTGTGGCGCCCGGTTCCGGTTCGGCCGGGCGCGCGCCGGCGAAGGTGGCCATGGTGAGCCCTTCGCCCGCGTCAAACCCGTCATCCTCCGGCAGCGCGCTCTCGGGCAGCAGCGCCTCCTGCAGGGCCTTGCGCATCGCCTCGGCGCTGCGGAACCGGTCGGCGGGGTTCGGGGCCAGCGCGCGGAAAATCACCCCTTTGAACCGCGGGTAGCGCGTGAACGCCTCAGCGTCGAAAGAAATCTCCGGCGGCTTGCGCAACCGGTCCTGAAAAGCGACCCAGGCGGAATTGAGATCGCCCGGCAGGCGTTCGAACACCGGCTTGCCTGCCAGCGACTCATAAAGGCAAAGGCCGAGCGCATAGAGGTCGGACTGCGGCGACCCGCGGTCCCCGCCCGCCTCCGCGAATTCCGGGGCCATATAATCCAGGGTGCCCGGCACGCCGCCGACCGTAACCGTGCCCGAGACATCCCGCGCCACGCCGAGATCGAAGATCTTGCCTTTTTCCGGCTGCCCGACCGGCGCATAGAGGTTGCCGGGTTTGATGTCGCGGTGGATGATGGGGCGCGCGCTGCCGTGGAGGAACTGCAGGGCCGAAAGGTAACCGCTGAAAAGCGCGACCGCCTCCCCCACCTCCAGTTTGCCCTCATGTTTGAGTCGCGGCCGCAGGGTCCAGCCGGGCATGCCCTCCAGGAACTCCATGACCAAAAAGAACTGCTTCTCGCCGGTAAGTCCTTCGATGGTGATGAAATCGACATACTGGACCAGGTTGGGGTGCGGATACTGCTGCAGGATCTTCGCCTCTTTGAGGAAACGGTCGGACTGCTTCTCCGAAAAGAGGAACTTGACGGCCACCAGCAGCCCGTCGCTGACGCGGCGCGCTTTGAAGACCTCGCCGAACCCGCCGCGGCCGAGGACCGCAAGGAGCTCGTACTCCTCCTTGCTCTTGTTGCGGATCCGGCGGTAGCGGATCTTGCGGAACTCCTCGAGGAAGGCCGCGAAGGTGGCGTAGCGCTGCTCGCGGCGGGCGGCGATGGCTTTGGCGACCACCGTTTTGGCTTGGGCCAGCACACGGAACACGCCGGGCCGGAACGACGGCGCGGGCGCGGCCTGATCGCGCCACCGGTTGAGGTATCCGATGTGCGCGGCCTCGCCCAGCTTCTCGTACGGCAGCGAACCGGTGAGCGCCTGGTAGAAGCAGACGCCCAGACTGAACACGTCGGAGGTCTCGTCGCCGCGGAACCCGTCGATCGAGATGAAATCCGGCGCCATGTAATCGAAGGTGCCCTTCCACCCGGCGGTGGACATCTGCCCGGAGTCATCGCGGCGCGCGATATCGAAATCGATGATCTTGGTCTGCCCGTCCTGGGTGAGGAAAATGTTGGAAGGTTTGATGTCGCGGTGGGTGATGCCGCGCTCGCGCGCGTGGATCAGCCCGGCGAGGCACTGCTCGAAAATCTGCTCCACCTGCGGCCAGGGCAGTCCGGAGGAGGCGTTCTTGAGCCGTTCCGTCAGCGTCTCGCCTTCGAGCAGCTCCATGACCAGGCACTGGGCCTCGTCCCACTCGCCGGCGTGCCAGGCGAAGCAATCGCGGTAGGCCACGATATGGGTGTGGCTGAGCCGGCGCAGGATCTCGGCCTGCTCCTGAAACTTGAGCCGCAGCTTCTCGTCCTCGCCGGTGATGCGCACGACCTTGAGCGCGACCAACTCTTGGGGATCGCCTTCCGGCCCGGCCACATGACGGGCCTTGTAGACCCGGCCCTGCGCGCCGTCGCCAATCAGCTCCAGCAACTCATACTCGCCGATCCGCTCTTTAGGTGTCTCGTCCATGGGATACGGGCCGCTCCTTCATCACAGGGTCCGGAGTGTCCGGAAGAGCACCCATGCCGCGGCCGCGAGCGCCGCCGCGAGGCAGACGATCAGGATCCGCAACAGCAGGCGGCGCCGCGATTTCGGCGCAGCGTCCGCCTCGTCGGCAACCTCCTCCGGCGTGGTGCCGGTGTTGGAAAAAGGCGTGGGCGGGGTTTGCAGCGCGTGATCGGTGTCGGGGTTCCCGGGCGTCTTGGCGCGTCCGCCGCCCGCAGTGTCGGCGGTATCGCGGGTATCGCGCGTAGGCGGCTCGGCCTCTTCGGACGCCGGGGCGGAAGGCACACCGTCGAGGTCGAGGGCTTCGAGCGCGCGCGTTTCCGGCGCCAGATCCGTGACCGTCGCAGGCGGCAGCGTGTCGGCCACGCGCACGAGGATCACCGAGACGTTGTCCTCGCCGCCGGCATGGAGGGCCTCGTCGATCAGGCGCTGCGCCAGAGTCCCGGCCGGCTCCGCAGCGTTCTTGTGCAGCAACTTCTGGATATGGCGGTCGCTCACCATTTTGGAGAGCCCGTCCGAGCAGAGCAGATAGAGGTCACCGCCCCGCACCTCCACCCGCGTCTCCTCGAGCCGCACCGACTTCTCCAAGCCGACCGCGCGCGTGATGACCCCGCGGAACATGGCGGGCAGCTCTTTCTCATCCTTCAGCCCGGCTGCGGCGGCCACGGAATGGTCCTGGCTCAGTTGCTCGATCCTGCCGCCGCGCAGGCGGTAGGCGCGGCTGTCGCCCGCGTGCAGCACGCGGGCGCACGCGGGGTTGACCCGGTCGAAGAGCAACATCACCGCAGTACTGCCGCAACCGGTCAGCCCGCGCTCCTCGGCATTCTCCCGGATCCACGCGCTCGCCTGGTTCAGGGCGCGCGCCGCCAGCCGGGCGGCGGCGGCGGCGGTCACGGCGAAGGGCGCGTCCGGCGACTGTTCGAACACCGACTGGAGGGCCTCCACCGTGGCCTGGCTCGCGATTTCCCCGCCCTTCGCGCCGCCCATGCCGTCCGCCACACAGAAGACGCCGCAGGCGGGAAGCGCCACCAGCGCATCCTCATTGTTCTTGCGCCGGCGGCCCACATCCGTCACCGCCGCGGATTCGAGGTAGGAGAAAGGCGTATCCATGGCGCTCCCGGTTTTGAGGTTACGGGGTCACCGCATCACTGCGGCGGCTTTCGAGCCCATCCTGATCCACCGCCGACACCGCCAGTGCGGGCGTCTTCTGATCCGGCGGCGGCGTGAGCATGAACTCCGGTTTGTCGGTGTCGGCCAGCCGTTTCCAGCCCAAGAACCGTTTTTCCCAGACGACATACCGGACCACATCCGTCTGCGGCGGAGGCTGCCAGGTGATGCGCCGCGACGCGCCTTCGGCCTGCGACTGCAGGCCGGCCGGCGGATCCGGCAGCGGTTTGGCCCGGCCTTCAACGGCTTCGCTCCACAGGCTTTCCAGGCCCTCCCGGTCCAGAGCCATCACGCGGTAGTAGCGGAGCTGCGAGGGGTCCAGCTCTTTCTCCTCCGCACTCAGCTCCGTCTTCTCGTTCAGCCTGAACTCCATCCACCGCTTGAATCCGCCCTCCTGTTTTTTGGAGACTTCGATGCGATAGCCGTCGACATCCGGCTCGGGATTGGGGCGCCAGGTCAGCCGGATCGCGTACGGCAGACGGGTGGTCGCCGCGAGTCCGGAGGGCGGCACGGGAATAACCTTGGTCTTGGCGGCCGCCGGCGCGGAGGCGGACGAGCGGACCGCGGCCGTGTTGAAGGCCACCACCCGGTATCGGTAATCGGTCCCGTCCTGCAGTTTGCCCAAACGCGCGGCGTCCTCCTCGCCGCCCCGGTCGAGGAAGCGGGTCGTTTCGCGCCCGCTCACGCGGCCCACCTGGGTCCAGTCGTCGCCCCCGGCGGTGGCGCGCCACACCTCATACCCCACCACGGCGGTATCGGGCGAGGCCTCCCACCCGAGCGGCACCTCGCGCGGCCGCGCCGACACGGCGGCGACTTGCCTGACCTCGGGCGGCACCTCGCGGGTCACGGCCCGCACCGCGTCGGAATCCGCGCTCTCCGCGGTCACCGCGTTCACCGCCCGCACGAAATAGTGGTAGGTGCCCTCATCCTCAAGATTCCCGGGGTTGGCCCCGCCATCGATGTATTCCACTCCGGTGCGGCCCTGTGCGGTACCGATCTTTTCAAAGGGGCCGTCAGGCGAACGCGCCCGGAACACGGCGTAGTGCGTCACATCGGCTTCGGGGCTCGGCTCCCACTTCAGCGGCACGCAGCGCACCTCGCGCGACACGGCCGTGAGGCCCCTGACCCGCGCGGGCGGCGGCAGGGTCTTCACGCGCGCGGCGGCGGACGGCGCGCTCGAGGATCCGACCCGGTTGACGGCGAGAACGCGGTACAGATACTCGCTGCTGTCCTTGAGCGTCGAAGCGGGTGTGCCGCCATCCGTGAACGAGAGCGCGCTGACCTCGCCGGAAACCGGCGCGAACGCGGCGGGATCCTCAACCGGCGCGCGCTCCACGCGGTAGCCGGTCACCCCGTCCGAACCCGAAGCCTGCCACGTCACCGTCACGGCGCGGGAACCGGTCGACTCGGCCCGGACCGCTTCCGGCGGCGCCGGCGGCGGAGCGGTGACACTTTGCACTACCGGCGAAGGCGTGCTGACCGGGCCGTTCTTCTCCAGCACCGCGAGCACGCGGTAGTAATAAATTGCGGCATCCTCCAGCCGCGCGGACGGCTCGGCACCGTCCGCATACGACAGAACCTTGGGCGACACCTCGGCAATGGTGACGAACGGACCGTCGGCCGCCGGCGCGCGTTCGATCCGGTACCGGTATGCCTTGACCGTCTGCGGCGACCACGTCACCACCGCCTCGCGCAACCCGTTCGACGAGACCTGCACCCCCTGGGGCGTGCCGAACGCCACGGTCTGCGCCAACGCGCCCTCCGCCGCACCCGGCCCCGAATCCAACGAGGCGCACCCCGCAGCCAGACCGATCCCCATCGTGCCCAGCCACGCGCCCCAAGCCCGCGCCTTCCCTTTGCTACGTCCCGCTTCTGCCATAACCGGCCTCCACCCTGAATCATGCCATTCGTCTTTAGAATAACGCATCGCAGGATGAAACGCCAGTCCGATTCACGGAAAAAGGGGTTTCGCGGCCCTTAGTCTTTTTGATATTGTGACCGCCACACCTGTTTTCCTGATCAAGGTTTACATATGGATATTGCCTCCGGCACGGCGTTGCCCGCGCTCGATCTGCGAAGCGTGCTGTTCACCAGTATCGCGAGCCACACGCTTTGCACCCTGCTCGCCGCATGGCTGTGGTGGCAGAACCGCAGGCATGTCAACGGCCTCGCACACTGGTTCGGCGGCGCGGTGATGCAGACTGCCGGACTCACCCTCATCCTGTTGCGTCCGGTGGTGCCGGAATGGGGCTCCATGCTTGCGGGGAATCTGCTGGTGATCGGCGGCGCGGTGGGCACCCTTGCGGGACTGGCCCGGTTCGCGGGCATCGCGTACCGGCAGACGCACAACCTGCTGCTGCTCGCGCTCTTCACGCTCGTCCAGAGTCACCTGCTGTTTGTCCGGCCCGATCTGACCTCCCGCGCCGTGCTGATCGCCTGCGTGCTGGCGCTGTTGTGCGCACAGGGATTCTGGCTGATGGTGCGGCGCGCGGAACCTGGCCTGCGCCCGTTCACGCGGGGGGTCGGCTGGGTTTACGGCGGATACACGCTGCTCTTCCTGCACCGGGCCGTCACGCTGACCCTCCGCCCGTTCGCCAGCCAGGACTACTATCGGTCGGGGTTGTACGAATCCCTCTTTCAGCTCACGGCCCAGTTGTTCTTCGTGCTGCTGACCTATTCGCTCTGCCTGATGGTGAATCGCCGTCTGATCGTGACCGCGGAGGCGGAGGAACGCAAGTTCGCGCAGATCTTCCATTCCGCTCCCTACAGCATGCTGATCACGCGGCTGGAGGACGGGACGATTCTCGATGCCAACGCCTGCTTCGCCCGCACCCTGGGGTTCCCGCAGGCCGAGATCCTCGGAAAGACGACCCGCGAACTGAACCTCTGGCCGCATCCGGAAGCCCGCCAGGCCATGGTGGCCGAATTGCGCAGGCGGGGCGGGCTCCACCATGTCGAAACGGGTCTGAACAGGAAAAACGGGGAACCCATCACCGCGCTCTACTCCGCAGAGATCGTCACCCTCAACCAGGAGACGTGTATCCTGTACAGTCTCGAGGACGTCACGGAGATCAGACAGGCCGAGGCCGAGCGCGAACGGCTGCTCGCCGACCGCGAGAAAGCCCTCTCGGAAATCAAAGTCCTGAGCGGGCTGCTGCCCATCTGCGCCGCCTGCAAAAAAATCCGCGACGATTCAGGATACTGGAATCAGATCGAATCCTACATCGGGCAGCACTCCGAGGCCGAGTTCAGCCACGGGCTCTGTCCCGATTGCCTGCGTACGCTCTACCCCGACCTGCAACCCGAGGAGGACGGAACCGCGGGCGCGGCGCTTGCGCCCGCTCCGGCCATCCGTTATCCTCATGCCGAATCCGACACGTTTCAGAAAGGGCACGACTCATGACACGCACCCTCCGTTTTCTCGCGATCCCTTCCCTGTTCGCCGCATGCGCGGTCCTGCTGCCGGCCGCACCCGAGACCGAAGCGTTCCGCATCCGCCGCGGCATCCCCAACAGCCGGCACTTTCTCCAAAACGACACCGTGGGCAACCAGTATCTCTTTTTCATCGGCCATTCCGTGCTTGCCGGAACCGGACTGAAGAACCCGGAATTGCGTTACTCCGCACGCATGACCGAAGCCCTCAAACGGCACTTTCCGGACGCCTCGCCCCGCGAGACGCGCCACATGTACCCTGGCGGCAGCTGGTTCGCCCAGTACCGCTGCAGCCGCGGACAGCCGGTTTTCGGCGAGGTGATCTGCAGCGGCCACCTCGCGATCCTGGATTTCGCGGCCGAGGACCGGAGCGCCGACCTCGAACAGGTCAAAACCTCCCTGGAAGCCCTGATCCGGCAGATCACGCTCTACCGCGCCACGCACAGCACCCTTCTGGTCTATACCCTGACCCCTGAAATGCTGGCCGATTACCGCGCGGGCCGCACGCCCGCGTACATCACGGCCTGCGAGCGGATCGCGGACCACTACGGGATCCCGAGCCTGAATCTGGCCCAGGTCGCGGCCCGCGCGATCCTCTCCGGCACCATCACCGCCGAAGCCTTCTCCGCCGACGGTGTCCATCCCACGGACGCGGGCGCGAAGCTGTGGGCCGAGGCGGTCAACGCCTTTGTCGACGCGCTCATGGCCGCGGGGCCGGTGCCGGAGAAGCCGCAGAAAATCACGCTCCCCGCGCCCCTGTTTCCCGGCACGGATGACCGCGGGCGCATCCTCGCGTACGAGCACCCGGAGGTGCGCGCCGCCGGTTCCTGGCAGCCGGGACGGGCGAGTCCGATCAAGCCCTTCCGCCATGTGCTGGTCTCCAGCAAGCCCGGCGCCCGGCTGACGCTCCGTTTCCAAGGTTCGGAGGTCGGCCTCACCGATGTCGCCGCGCCGGACGGGGCGGATCTCGAATACGCGGTGGACGGCGGCGCGTTCCGCACCCTCGCGGCGCCGAAGGCCGCCGGCCAACCCGTCCTGCGCGCCCTCCCGCTCGCGGTCGGGCTGGCACGGGACGCCGAGCACGAGATCGTCATCCGCACCGCCTCGGCCGGCACGGCGCGCATCGGCGGGCTGCTGGTCAACGGCACCGTGAAGGACCCCCACGCCGGGATGGGCACGCTTGAACGGATCGACGCGATCTACGCCGCGATGGACCCGCTCGATTACACGCCGCCCGCGGGCCGTTTCGGCCACATCCCGAAAACCATGGGCAAACTGCGCAAGGGCGGCGAACTGCGCATGGTCCTGCTCGGCGACAGCATCATGGGCAACACCTCCGGCTCCTCGTTCGAGTTGCTGCTGATGCGCAACGCCCCATCCTGCAAGATCATCAAAATCCCCTCCCTGCGCAGTTCCACCGGCTGCACCTACTACCAGCACGAGAACCGCGTGCAACAGTATGTGCTGCGCCACAACCCCGACCTGCTGGTGATCGGCGGCATCTCCAACGGCGGAGACGCCGAGGCCGTGCGCTCCGTGATCCGCCAGGTCCGGGCCGCGAAGCCGGACACGGAGGTGCTGCTGCTCACGCCCGTTTTCGGTGCCATGCGCGATGAACACATCCGGACTTTCACCCGGGAGATCGACACCGCGACCCCGAACTTCCGCCACAAGCTCCAGAAGGTGGCGGCCGAAGAGCGCTGCGCCTTTTTCGACATGACCGGCCCCTGGTGGGAGTACATCCAAAAGAGCGGGAAAACCTACGGATGGTTCATGGGCGACGCCGTGCATGCCAACGCCCGCGGCTGCCAGATCATCGGACGCCTGCTGGAGCGCTGGTTCAAGGAGTGACGCGGGGAGACGTGCCAGGCGTACGCCCGCCCTCCCGGTACGCGGCCTCGCGCGCAAAGCACTCCGCCACGGCCGCGCGGACCTCCGCCAGCGTGCCGAGCGTGTGCAGCCGGCCGCGCAGATATGAGGAGCCCTTGAGCCCGTGCAGGTAGCGGAAGAGGTGGCCCCGGAAGACGGCCACCCCCGCAGCGTCCGGATCCCCTCCGTTGCGCCTCGCCAGACCGATCTCGGCTTCGAGGTGCGCCTCCAGCACGGCCCGGATCGTGTCGAGCGCGCGCCGCGGCCGGCCCCGCGCCGTTTCGGCCGGCGGCAAGATCCTGCCGGAGGCGAGGGCGTCGCGGATGTCGCCGAAGAGCCAGGGGTTGCCGATGGCGGCGCGCGCGACCATCACCGCATCCGCACCGGTCTCGCGCAGCATGCGTTGCGCCGCATGCGGCGAAACCACCCCGCCGTTGCCGATGACCGGGATCCGGGCGCGGCGTTTGACTTCCGCGAGCAGATCGAGCCGCGCCTCCCCGCCGTGTCCCTGCGAGGTGAACCGCGCGTGCAGCGCGAACGCGTCGGCGCCGGCCTCCTCCGCCGCGGCCAGCAGATCGAATACCGTGACGCGGCCGGGGGCGGGCCCGAGGCGCGTTTTCACGGTCAGGGGCAGCGTAACCGCACGGCGCATGGCCTGCAGGATCGCGTGAACGCGCCGCGGGTCCGCCGCCAGTGCCGCGCCCGCGCCGGTCGCGGTGATTTTCCGCACCGGGCAGCCGGCGTTAAGGTCAATCGCCACAAAGCGTCCCGTGGCCTCCACCCGCGCGGCGGCCTCGGCCAGGACCGCGGGCTCCGACCCGTAGAGATGGGCGACCACCGGGCCTTCGCCGTCCAGGGTCTCCAGCAGGCGCCACGTCTTGTCCGAAGCGTGCAACAGCCCCGGCGCGCTGGCCATCTCGGTATAGGTCAGATCCGCGCCGTGCGCGCGGCACACCGCGCGCATCGGCGCACCGGTGAATCCGGCCATCGGCGCCAGAATCAGCGGCGAGGCCGTCCGGTCGGACACGGCGAATAGGGATAAAGGAGGCATAACGGGAATCGGGCTTCATCAAACGCGGTCCGTACCGTATCCCCATCCCGCCGCGATTTCAATGCCAAAAGGAGAAGCTCCCGGATTTGACCCGCAAGGCACAAGCCGCGTATACTGTCACCCACCATGCGCGAACTCGTTGACGTGTTGCTTCTCTCCCTGCTGCAGGGGATTGCCGAATTCCTGCCGGTCAGCAGTTCCGGCCACCTGGTGCTCGCCCAAAGCCTGCTGGGCGTCAACCCCGCCGGCGTGCGGCTGGAGGTGGTGCTGCATCTGGGCACACTGGCCTCCATCCTCGCGTATTACCGCGTCCGCGTCACGCGGCTGGTTCTCGGTGCCGCGCGGGGCGACCGCGAAAGCTGGCGCACGGCGGGGCACATCGCGCTTTCCTCCGTGCCTGCGGTTTTCTTCTACCTGCTCTGTCACGATAAGATCGACGCGTTTTTCGAGGATCCCCGGGCCGTGGGCGGGTTTCTGCTCTTCACCGGCGTGGTTTTGTGCGCGCTGCGCTGGATGGCGTTTGGCGAGGGCGGAGTTACGGCCGCGCGCGCGCTGCTGGTGGGCCTGGCCCAGGCGTTGGCGGTGCTGCCGGGCGTCAGCCGCTCCGGCATGACGATCGCGGCCGGCCGCATGGCAGGCATCGCGCCGGACCAGGCCGCGGAGTTCTCTTTCCTGATGTGCGTGCCGCTTCTGGCGGGTGCCGCCCTGATGGACTGGATGGGCGTCACGGCGTCGGCACCGGCGGCTGACACGCTGCCGGCAAACCTGCTGCTGGCGGGTGCCGCGGTTTCGGCCGGCGTGGGGTATCTCGCGCTCTCTTTGCTCGTGCGCGTTTTGCGCGCGGGCCGCTTCTGGCTGTTCGGCCTCTACTGTTTCGCCGCGGGCCTGGCGACGATCCTGCTGACCTGACCCGTTTGCGCCGGTGAGCCCGCGCGGCGCGTCACCGCGCGCCGCGCGTCCAGCGCGCGAAGGCTCCGGAGGGCGTGGGCGGCACCGCGTCCGCGCCGGTGAGCAGCATTTCGCCGGAGACGGTTTTGCCGCCCAAGTCCCCCACCGCCTGCCCGAGGACGTTCTCCAGCACGATCGGCGAATACCCGGGCGTGTGCGCGCTCAGCAGCACGAAGAGCGGATCCGGCGTGAGCAGGTTGCGGCAGAGGCGCAGCGTCTCGGGCAGGTCGCGCTCGATCTTGTACGTCTCGCCCTCCTGACCCCGTCCGAAAGTGGGCGGATCGAGAATCACCGCGTCATAGCGCCGTTCGCGGCGCAGCTCCCGGCGCAGGAACGTGTGCGCGTCATCGACGATCCAGCGGATCGGGTGCGCCTCGAGCCGGTTGAGCCGCGCGTTGTCCCGCGCCCACGCCACCATGCCCTTGGAAGCGTCGAGGTGGCAGACCTCCGCGCCGCCCAAGGCGGCCGCCAGGGTCGAACCCCCGGAATAGGCGAAGAGATTCAGCACCCGCGCCGGACGCGGGCGCGCGGCGCAAGCGCCGCGCACGGCATGGCGGAGCCACAGCCACTGCGCGCGCTGTTCGGGGAACACGCCGAGATGACCGAAATCCGTGCCGGAAAGCCGGAAGCGGATCCCCGCGATCACCGCCTCCCATCCGGCGGGCAGGCCGCTGCGGTTGTGCCACCGGTTCCCCTCTTCGCGGTCAAATGCGGCGTGCGCCGCCGCGGCCCATTCCGCATCGCTCCGGCACGGTTTCCAAACCGCCTGCGAACAGGGCCGGGCGAGTGTATACGCGCCGAAACGTTCGAGTTTCCGGCCGTCCCCGCTGTCCAGCAGCTCATAGTCATCTGCCAGGTCCGGACTCATCTTCCCTCCCTGCGGGTCGCCGCTCGCGTCACGTTTTTCCCCAGAGCAGCAGCAGCGCCATGGCCGCAAAGAACAGGCCGAGCAGTATCTTGACGACCACCAGATTGCGCTTGCTCCACGCGATCAGCGAGGTCAGTTGCAGCCCCCGGTGGAAACAGACGAACACCACGGTCAACGGCAGGACAAAGAGCAGGTTGTAGGTGACCAGCAGCATCCAGGAACAGAAATCGGAGCAGTCCCGTTTGAGCATGTACATCAGGACCGGCACGTAACTCTGCCCCGTGCAGACGCTCTCCAGCACCGTGACCCCCGCGCCCGTGACCAGCCCGCCGATCACCGGCCCGCCCACACCCATCCGTGAGTTCATGAACGCGTGAATGCGGCTTTTGACCTTTTTCGGGATCTGGAGCGTCACCTCATCCGGCCGCTGCGATTTGCGGAAACGGATCGCGTCCCGGAAGGAAAGCGCCGCCAGCGGCACCATGCCGAGCCCGAGCGCCACCTCGATGATCCGTTTGACCGTGCCGAACTGCGGCACCTGACGGAACGCGAAGAGAAAACCCAGTCCGAGCCCCATGTACACCAGAAAGGAGGCGGTGATGAACGAGGCGCCGACCAGCAGGCGCGTGCGCCGGCCGGCGCGGGCGACGGCCAGCACGCTCATGAAAAAGATCAGGGTCGAAATCGCGCAGGGGTTGAATCCGTCCAGCAGGCCGCCGAGCGCCACCACCGAGAAGGTCAACGCGCCCGCCCGCTCCCGCACGACCTCTTCCGCGCGCCCGTCATCCAGAACCGGAGCCTGCGGCATCCGCCAACCCGGCTGCTGCCGCCGCACCAGCGCCTCGCCGACCCGGTCCAGAAGCCCGGTGACGATCAACTCCGCTCCCGAGAGAAACACGCTGTGATCGATCACCAGCGCCACGCGGCCGTTCTCGGTGTTGCCGCACCGCTGCTGATAGGCCACGAGCAGAGGAATGGTCTCCGCGTCGGTCAGATCATGCGGAGCCAGCTCGTAGAGCCCGTCGAGCTGCTCCTCCAGTTCGGGCAACGCCTCCCGTTTCACCCGCTCGCACTCTTCGCAACCCGGAGAAAAGAAGAAATCCAGGCGTACCGTCTCATCCTGGATCCCGGGAGCGGCCAGAGCGAACCCGGCCAAAGCGATCTGCAAGACCGCCAAGAGCCGCAAAATCCGAATCGGTTTGAAAAAGTTCTTTCGCATGGGATGGAATCTAAGGTACCGCATGCGCGGCAGAGGCCACAACCCAAAAGTTCGTCGACACGCAGCCTGCACGACTTGCGGAACCCGCCCTCCTTTTCCGGTCCGCACTTGCCGCAAAAAGCTTAGGTCTGAAACAGAAGCCTCATTACAGAAGACATCCCGCTGCGTGATGTCGTTCGCAAAAACCGCGACATCCGCGAAATCTCCGGGGTTAAAAACTCATTTATCGGCAGCTTCCCGGAAAGCGACCCTTTTCTGCGGGGCATTCCTTATGTTATGGTCGTTTTGATGGATACCGGCATCCCCTATGCAAAGCTTGAAAACGACAAGGTTTTCACGGCCTTGGACGCGGCACGGGTCTGGGGACTGAAACGGAACGGCTGGCAGGTGCATGCCACAGGCGGCAGCCAGCATGTGATCGGCGACACCACGTACTGGTGGCACGGCGAGGAGCGGGGCGGCGATCCGGCCAAGCCGTTCGTGATCGCGCAGTTCACCCTATCCGGCTGGGGTTTTTTTGAACAAGGCGGCACACGTTACCGGATCGGCGCCGGCGAGGGATTCCTCGCCGTTGTCCCCTCCGCGCACCTCTACTATCTTCCGGCGGCGTCACCGGACTGGCGTTTCCTCTGGCTTGACGTGTGGCACCCCTATGCGGTATCGCGGCTGACGGGGATCCGGAACCGGTTCGGCCCCAAACTTTCCGCGCCGGCGGATTCTGACGTCATGTGCCGCATGATCGCGATCCTGCAACGGCTCGCCTTCGATCAGTACCCGGATGATTATGCGCTGGAGGAGGATCTCCTGCGGTTTGTCGTTCAGCTCGAACGGCAGATGATGCAAACCCGTTATCCGGTCGCGTCGCGTGACACCCTGCTGCGCGAAGTGCGCGATCTGGTGCACGCCCGTTTCCCCCACCCGCTTTCCGTGGGGGAAGTGGCGCGCCACTATCGGAAGAGCCGCACGCGTTTCAGCCAGATTTTCAAAAAAACAACCGGCCTCGCGCCCGCTCACTTCATGGAAACAATCCGGCTCGCCGCCGCCGCGAACCGGCTCGAAAGCGGAAACGACAAGCTCGAGGTGATCGCCCGCGCCGTGGGGTACCGATCCGCCACGCAATTCTGCAAGGCGTTCCGTAAAATCTATGCCTTCAGCCCCGGCGCCTACCGTTCCTATTACGTCCGGAAGGTGTGACCGGCGGCATGCGTCCGGATCGTCTCCCCTCACACTTCCAGACGCCGCGTGAACTCCCGTGCCCCTTCGGCTGTCTGTTCACGGAAGCGCACGACCAGAACGCGTTTGTTTGGCGCGGCAGGCAACCGGATCAGCTCGCAACACTCTTCCAATAAACCCTGCGCGTCCTTTTTCTCCAGCAGCTCCGGTTGGACCGGCTTGCCGTCCAACGTTGCCCCGACGCAAACGACGGAAGGCGGCCCCGCCAGTTTCTTACCCTCCACCCATTCGCGCCGTACCCGGATCCGCACGCACACGCCCGCCTCCGGACACCCGAACTCAAACCGGTCCCCGGGCCGCACCGTCACCACCGACACCGGCATCCGGTCCAGCACAGTGCCGGCGTCATCCCACCAGCGCCAGTCATCGAGGCGCCCCATGAAGGCCTCGCGCACCTCGGGCGCGCCGCCCAGCATGCGCACCCGCCCGGCGGTCCGCGCGTCGCGCCGCACCGCCACCACCCGCTTCTCCCGCAAGGCTTCCTGCCACCCCTCCCATCCCGGCTCCCGCGCGAGAAACAGGGTGCGGAACCCGGCGAGCATCCCGCTCCACCACCACGACTCCCCATGCGCGTCCTGCAGGGATACAAACGGGAGATCGTGCCGGTAACGCATCAGGAAAGGCAGCGCCCAAACCATGTTGTGGCATCCGAAATGAAAGGTGCTGACCGCCCCGTAGCCGCCGCGCAGGATCGAATCGTCCAGCACGATGCGCGCGAACTCCTCGTTGTCGCAGATTTGCCAGAGCATCATGCCGCCCGCCGCGCGGAGCGGTGCGGCACACTCGTCCCGGAACTCCCGCCAGGTCCCGTCGCGCCGCGGCCACGCCGGCGCCGGACGTCCCGGTGCCGCCACGGGATCATTGACATGGGTGTACGAGCCTAACCCCGGAAGGCTCACCCGCGTCCCGTAGGCCTCGTCGGAAGCGAAAAACGTCACCGGCACACCCCGCTGCTTCGCGCAGGCCTGCGCGGCCTCCCGCCAGCCGGGACAACTGTTTTTCGCGCCCCACAGGTGGATCTTGAGGGCCCTGGCCAGTTCGACCGCCTCCGCGACCGAACCTTGGCCCGGCGCTTCGAATTGGATGGTGAACGCATGCAGATCCGCAGGGATCACGGAGCGCCTGCGTGAGGGGCGTCCCTGCGGTCCGGCGTCCCGCAACCCGCCGCCCGTGCGCGCGAGGATGTCGCAGGCCTGATAGGTCGCCAGCGCCGACGAGACCGCGCCCGGACGGTCCGCAAACCCGCCGTCCGCGTTCCAGAGGGACCGGACCCAGTCGCGGCAGGCCTCCGGCCGGGCCGGACTCCCGCCCAGCAGCTCCAGGGTCCGGACCGCGGCCCACGTGTAGGAGAGGTCGCTGACCCCGCCCGCCTCGGGTTCGGGGCACCAGGAGAACCCGCCGTCCGGCCGCTGACAGCGCCGGACCCAATCGAGCGCGGCGGGCCGGGGGGCGATCCCCAGGGCCTGCTGCGCGCGGATGCCGAAAAAGGTGTTCACCAGATGCCCGCCGCCGCCATCCGCCGCGGGCGTGTTGTTGAAGGTGCCGTCCGCTCTGCGCCGCGCCTCCAGATACCCGCCGAACGCTTCGGCCAGCATATCGCAGGGCATGCCCAGCAGCGCGCGGCACAGGAGGGGCTGCACCTCCTGACGGAAAACCGGATTTCCGCCCTTCTCATACGCCGTCGTGTACGCCGAGACCTTCCGCCACCCCGCAACCTGGCGCGGAAGCCCCTCGCCCAGCGGTTCGCCCAGCCAGAGCAGGGCCTGAATCTGCTGAAAGACGAACTCCTTGATCTCGGCCCAGTGCCGCCGCGTCTGCGCGTGCGGCCCGTTGATCGGATGCGCCCGCAGGACATACGCCGCCGCCGCCGCGGGACGGGGCGGCCGCATCCCCAGCGCATGATACGCCCCGAGCGCCCCATAGGTTTCCGTCAGAAAGGAGTCCTCCTGGTCCTCCCATCCGTACCCGCCGTCAGCGCGCGCCAAAGTCTCCAGATAGCGCGCGACCGCCTTGCGGAAAGTTTCCGTCCCCCCGGTGTCGGGGCACTCGCCTCCCCTGGCCCATACGGTCACCGGCGCGGCCGCGCCGGCAGCCTTCACAAACTCCCTGCGTGTGATCCGTTTCATCGTGCCCCTTCATTGCAGACGAATGAGCGTACCGCTCTTGATTTGTGACGCGACCGCCACTTTGTCAACCACGACACCGTCCCAAGGATACCCCAAGCCGAAATCCCCGTTCAAGTCCGGATCGGAAGACACGGGCTTGACTGCGTTTTCTCCATTCTTGTCCGGCACGGGAGAGCGTGTTACAGTACTGCTCATGATCAACCTCAAACACGTTCTTCTCACGCTGTCAGGCGCGGCGTGCGTTTTCGCCGTCCCGGCGCGGGCGGAAAAAAGCTTCGTGTACTTCGGGACCGGCGGCGCCCCCGCCCAAGGCATCTACCGCGCGACGTTTGACGCCCGGACCGGCCGGCTCGGGCCGGC
>JAVEYH010000052.1:0-22966 GCA_034003585.1 Kiritimatiellia bacterium | reverse complement strand
TGTGGATTTCCATCACGGAACCGTCCGCCAGATCGATCACCGCCTTGAGGATCACCCCCGGCCGGCCGGTCGGCCGGTTCTGCCCGCCACCGAACCAGTGGCACCGCAGTGCCAGGAGATTCTGGCTACCTGGCTTCAGCATCGGTCCAATGTCGAAGGTCTGATAGTACGCGTGCTCCGGATAAGCGAAGTTCGGCCCCTTGCCAATAGGCACGCCGTTAACATACAGCATGTGCTGATGACAGGCGGAAACATACACGCGTCCGCGGACGATCTGTTTCTCCGACAACGAGAACGCCTTCCGGAAATAGAAATGTTGGTGTCTCCTGTCCGGTGCGGCGCCACAAATCCATTTCGCGCCGGCCCAATCCTCGTTGTGCAACAAGCCAAGTTCAAAACGCCCGGGCGTTGACCATGGGCTCCACTCCCCTTTACCATCGGCAGTACGGACCGCCCACCAACAAACCTGACGCGCTGCCAGCGACTTGCCCTCATAGAGACAAGCGGAGCTGGAATCTTTCCGCTTGCCGGAATCCCATAGGTCCGCCTGGCCGGGCGACAGCAACTCAGCACGCGATGCCACCACAATCTGATAAGCCCACTGCCGGACATCGCGCGCGTCGCCGGCCAGAACCCACCACGACAGCCGCGGCCGGACAGCACCAATCCCCGTCGGGCTCATCAGATCCTCACACAGCAAATGCGATGGCGGTTCCATCACGCCAGCTTGCGGCGCGGCAAACGGCGCGAGTAGCAGGGTGGCAAGGAGTGTGAGCCTCCTTATGGTGCGGTCAAGGAACGCTGGCGCGACTTCCGGAAAGCCCCCGGCGGGAACGCCGTTGCCGCGACCTTCACGAAGAGGTGCCGCGAAGCGATGGCCACATGGCCCGATCCGGTCAGGAAAGTCGCCCGTTCGTGCCCGCATCAGTTGTGCCTCGGATTCTTGGGATTGAAGCCGCCGGGGAACGGCACCGCTCCCGGGCTGAACAGGTAGAGACAGGCGCGCCGGTCGCTCTCGCCCATAAAGATCGTGCCGTCGATCCCGGCTGTGATGGCGTCGAAACTGTAGGCGCGCTTGGCGTAGTACGGACTGCGGTCGACGGTCAGTCCGCCCCAGTCGCGGAAGCCTTCCTCGCCATCCAGCCCGTAGCTGAAGAGTTTGCACGGCTCTTCGAATTCGCCGCACAGCAGGTAGAGCCGGTTATCCGGTCCGAGGGTCATGCCGCGCACGCGCCGCGAAAGACGCGGTTTGCCGAGATTCACCAAGCGGTCGCGCGCCGGCGTCAACCGAAACAGGTAGCCGTCGGTGGTCGCGCCGTAGAGTGATCCGTCCGGCGCCACCTGCCAGGCTTCCAGTACCGGGTACCCATAGTAGTTGAACGCCTCGTAGTACTCGCCCGGAACCTGCAGGTCGGTCCGCACGATCTTTTTGGACTCCGGATCGAAGTACACCACCCGGCCGTCTTCCCCGGAGGTGTACACGCGCCCGTCGTCCGTCACGTGCAGCGCGCGCGGCACGCTGCGCCAGTGGCGCTCCGGCCCGGAGTACACCTTGCGCTCCAACAGCGGCAGCTCGCAGACGGTCCTGTTCTTCCTGAGATCCCAAGCGAAAAACCGCGCGTCGGGATAGGTGATGCCGTAGAGCACGCGCGCCGGGGCATCCAGCGCCAGCGCATAGACCGTGTTGCCTTTGACCGGGATCCCCAACGCAACGAGCGGGCAGGCCTCGCCCGGCAGCCGCGCGCCGGCGTCGCCGGTCTTCGGGTCATACCGGTACAGTGCGCCGCCCGCATACCCGGCATACGGTGCGGCGATGTCTTGCCATAACTGCTTCTCAATCGCCCGGAACCCGCCGGGAAACTCCCGCGTGAGTTTGACCGGCGCCAGCATGTTCAACCCGCCGCCGATCAGCAGGGTACCGTCGCTGTCCCGCACCAGCGTGTGGTACACCCCCTTCGCGCCTTCAATATGCCCGAGAGGACGAACCTTGTTGATGGCGCGGTCATACAGGAAAAGATACGACGCCGTCTTGCCGCTGGTCGCGCCGTACACCATGCCGCTCTCCGCGGTCAGCAGCGCGGTGATCGGCGAGTTGTCCGCCTCGATCGCGTTCACGTCCGGATACCCCAGATCCCGGTAATCCAGGCGGTGCGCGTCGAAATTCGGATTCACCCACTTCTGGGCGTGGGCCGCTGTCGCAGCGCAGAAAAGCGCCGCCAACACCCGTGCCCTGCACTCTGTGCCAACAGCCGCGCCGCCCCTTCCGTCAATCCGGTCAACAAACCGTACCCGGCCACCTGACCCAACACCCTTCGTGCCCTTTGTGCCTTCGTGTGAGACACCCCGGGCACGGACCTTCGCAGGTTCCCTCTTCATTCCGCACCTCCCGCTTCCGGCGTGTAGCAAACCAACCCAATGCTGAAGGGCCATTTCCCGTCGATTTTGTTCGCCGTACATTTCGGGTCACGTTCCTCCACGGCGCCCACAAAATAGATCCTGCCGTCCCTCTGCCCCGTGCAGGCCCCGCCCAGCCCGAACACGCGCCGCCCGTCCGCCGCGCGCATCAGGCCCAACTCGCGGCGCTCGCGTTTCTCCAAATCGTAACGGATGAGCACCGACTCCGGCGGCTCATCCTTCCCTGTCAGATGCGCGGTGAATCGGCGCTCGTCCGCCACATCCCACGAAGTTCCGGCGTAGTCAAAGGCCACGGAGACCACCGGCGCGTAATACAGCTTACGCTGCGGGGTGATCGTCAGGGCCAGCGTCGCCACCGGGATGAGGCTCGGGTCAGCCTGAAGATAGCGCTCGGCGCACAGCCGCTCCAGCGGTTCAATCGCGCCCTCCGGCCCGTCAAACGGGTCGAAGCGGAACAGCCGCGAGTCTCCCACGATGATCCCGTACGCCACCCGTTCCCGGGGTTCCCACTCAATCACCCGCCAGTACACCTTGCGGTCGATCAGCGGATTGGAC
This sequence comes from Kiritimatiellia bacterium, assembly GCA_034003585.1. Lineage (GTDB taxonomy): Bacteria > Verrucomicrobiota > Kiritimatiellia > RFP12 > UBA1067 > JAPXSY01. Next base: position 19,996 of record JAVEYH010000052.1, on the reverse strand, counting down.
ATGGTGCGGGGCGTGGCCCGCGGATCGAGGGGCAGGCGGGTGCCGCGCAGATCCAGGATCCGATCCCGTTTCACGTCATATTTCCAGATGCGGCCGGTCGGGAACGAGCCGTACACGTTGCCCGCATCATCCGCAAAGATCGTGCGGCAGATGTCCCAGTCGTCCACGCGGCCCAGATCGGTCGTCACCCGCGTCGCCACGTCCAGAACGTAGAGGTGCCCGTCCTCGGCCAAGCCGTACAGCCGCGCATGCTGCGGCACCAGCACGCACCCCAGCAACCCCCAGCGCCGGTTGATCCGGCCCAGGTTCTCCAGCCTGTCGCGTTTCGGGTCATAGCGGAACCAATGGGGCCCCCGGTAACTGGAGGGATCGATGCACTCCGGACCGGTGTCCTCGCAGAAATCGCCGAAATAGATGCGGCCCTCTTCGTCCTCGCTCATGCGAACGTGGATCTTGCCCGAGGTCCAGATCCCCTGGCCGCGCTCGCCCTTGAAGACCGTCAGGTCCGCGATGTGCCGCATCCGGGCACCCGACGGGTCGTACTCGAAGAAGTGCGCCGCCTCGGCATGCGTGCAGAGTCCGATGTAGAGCTTGCCGCTGCGTGCCGCATACAGCCCGCTCCACATGCTGTCCTCCAACCCGCTGCCGCCGGTGAACCGGCGGATCTCGACCGGAACCGTTTTCTCTTCGGCCGCCGCCGCACCGATCGCGAGACCCAAGCCGAGCCATGCCGCCTGCCGCGCCCGCCGCATCCTTCGTCGTGTATTCATGCCGCATAGTGTATTCGTTCCGCGGGAACGCGACAATTTAGCAAATGCGACCCGATCTTATGTTTTTGCGAACCGGGGACCGCGCCGTTTGAACTTGCCGCGCCTCACACGGAAGGCTATGCTAACGTCGTTTTTCGGGTAGAACCCGAGTCACCGCAGCCATCTGACTTGAGGAAAAGCGAATGAACACCCTTGCCTTGCGCCTGTACGGGGAGAATGACCTTCGTCTGGAGCGTTTTCCGCTGCCGGAAATCACGGGCGACGAGATCCTCGCCGATATCGTGACCAACAGCATCTGCATGTCCGACCACAAAGCGACGATCCAGGGTGCCCGGCACAAACGCGTCCCGGATGACGTGGCCACCCACCCGATCATTCTCGGGCACGAGTTCTGCGGCAAGTTCCTGAAAGTCGGCAAGAACTGGCAACACAAGTTCACGGTCGGCCAGAAGTACGGCGTGCAGCCCCAGCTCAACATCCCGGGCCACGAGCACCGCGCGCCGGGCTATTCGTTCCCGCACATCGGGGGGGATGCCACGCGCATCATCATTCCGCGGGAAGTGCTGGAACTGGACTGCCTGCTCACCTACAGCGGCGACGCCTACTACAAGTCCTCGATCGCCGAACCGGTCTCCTGCATCGTGGGCGCGTACCGCTGCAGTTACCACTTCAAGGCCGGCGAGTATCTCCACCAGATGGGGATCAAAAACGGAGGCTCGATGGTCATCCTGGCGGGCGCCGGCCCCATGGGCCTCAGCGCGATCGACGTGGCCCTGCACGGCCCCGAACACCGGCCCGGGCGTCTGGTCATCACGGATATCGATCAGGCCCGGCTCGACCGCGCCGCGCAGATCTTCCCGGTGGAGCATGCCAAGACCTGCGGCGTCGAGCTGCATTACGTCAACACCGCAGGCCAGGATGATCCGGTCGCGCACATCCAATCCGTGAACGGGAACCGGGGCTTCGATGACGTCATGGTCTTCGCCCCCGTGCCCGCCCTGATCGAACAGGGATCGGCCCTGTTGGGGTATCTCGGGTGCCTGAACTTTTTCGCGGGACCGGCGCGCGCGGACTTCAAGGCCGCCATCAATTTTTATGACGTGCATTACATGGGGCACCATGTGGTCGGCTCTTCCGGCGGCAACACCCGGGATCTGCAGGACGCCATGGATTACGCCGCGCAGGGCCTGATCACCCCTTCGGTCATGATCACCCATGTGGGCGGCATCGACTCCGTGGCCGAGACGACCAAAAAGCTGCCCAGCATCCCCGGCGGCAAAAAGCTGGTCTACACCCATGTCTCCATGCCCATGACCGCCATCTCCGATTTCGCCGCGCGCGGCCAGACCGAGCCGTTTTTCGCCGCGCTGGCCGACATCTGCGGACGCAACAACGGCCTCTGGTGCTCGGAGGCGGAAACGTATGTGCTGACGCACGCGCCGCGGCTGGAGGAGGACGCGCGGGTGTGATCGCTTTTCTCCAGGGTCTCGTCGTCGAGAAAACCCCCTCGTCGGTCGTGCTCGACGTGCAGGGCGTGGGGTATGAGCTGTTCATCTCCCTCAACACGTATGACCGGCTCCCCGGCAGCGGCGCCCCCTGCCGGCTGCTGACGCACGATCACGTCCGCGAGGACGCCCACACGCTTTTCGGATTCGCGCAGGCGGAAGAGAAGGCGATGTTCGTGCGGCTGATCACGGTGAGCGGCGTCGGCCCGAAACTGGCGCTCAGCGCCCTGAGCGGGCTGACCGTCGACGAGCTGAGTCTCGCCATCGCGGAGGGAAACGCGAAACGGCTGGGCTCGATCCACGGGATCGGCAAGAAAACCGCCGAACGGATCATTGTCGAACTGCGGGACAAAATCGATCCGCTCGCGGCGCTGGCCGGACGCTCGGGCGAAGCCCGCACCTCCGCGCAGACCATCATGCTGCGCGACGCGATCCTCGCGCTCGGCTCACTCGGTTTCCCGCAGGATCAGGCGCGCAAGATGGTGCAGAGCGCCCTGGACAGCGATCCCGGAATCCAGGACACCGAAGCGTTGCTGCGCAAAGCGCTCAGCACCAAGTGACTTCCGGTCAGAGCGCGCCGGCGACCAGGTCGCCCACCTGCGTGGTGGTGAAGCCCATCTCATTCGCCATCTGGCTCTTCATCTTCGGCGTGGTCCGGGTGATCGCGTCTTCGATCGCGCGGCCGGCCTGCGTTTCGCCCAGCGCGGTCAGCATCATGGCGCCCGCGCCGATCGCGGCGATCGGGTTGATCGCGTTCTTGCCGGTCCACATCGGCGCGGTCCCGCCGATCGGCTCGAACATGCTGACGCCCTGCGGGTTGATGTTACCGCCCGCCGCCACGCCCAGCCCGCCCTGCGTGATCGCCGCCAGATCGGTGATGATGTCGCCGAACATGTTTTCCGTCACGAGCACGTCAAACATCTCCGGACAGGCCACCATGTACAGGCAGGTCGCGTCCACATGGTAATACGCCCGCCGCACATCGGGATACTCGGCGCCGATCTCGTCAAACACGCGGTTCCACAACGCGTACATGTGCGTCAGCACATTCGACTTGCCGATCAGGGCGAGCGTGTTCTCCGCCCCCACACCGCGCGCCTTCTTGCCGTTGCGGCGCGCGTACTCAAAAGCATACCGCAGGCAGCGCTCGACCTGGGCGTAGGTGTACATCATCTGCTGGACCGCCACCTCATCCCGGGTGCCCGGACGCGACAGCCCGCCGATTCCGGTGTAGAGTCCGCCGCTGTTTTCGCGGATCACGCAGTAATCGATCTCCGCGGGGCCCTTCCCCTGGATCGGGCACGCCACGCCGGGATAGAGTTTCACCGGACGCAGATTGATGTACTGATCCAGCGCGAAACGCAGCTTCAGCAGCACCCCCTGTTCGAGAATCCCCGGCTTGATGTCCGGATGGCCGATCGCGCCCAGGTAGATCGCCTGAAACTGACGCAACTCCTCCAGCGTCGCGTCCGTCAGCGTCTCGCCGGTGGCGAGGTACCGCGTGCCCCCCAAATCATAAAATTCTTTTTCGAGTTTGAACCCGAACTTTTGTGCCGCCGCATCCAGCACCTTGCACCCCTCGGCAATCACCTCCGGCCCCGTCCCGTCACCGGGCAGCACCGCGATCCGATACGTCTTGGCCATAGCTCTCCCCTTCGTTGAAAAAAAATGTATCATAACGGACAGAATACCCCCGCGCAAGTTCGGCTTCCCTTTTCCCGTTCCTTTCGGGCGCATCGCGCCGCACCTTGCAATCCGTCCGGTCTTCCGGATAAGATATGGGCATGGGAACGGACTGCCCGTATCCCCAACGAAACGGAACTGCCTATGCCTCTGCGATATCTGACTGCCGGCGAATCCCATGGGCCGGCCCTGACCGCAATCCTCGAAGGGATGCCGGCCGGTCTGGCCGTCACTGAAGAGCTGATCGCCCTGGACCTCGCGCGGCGCCAGAGCGGAAAAGGCTCGGGCGAACGCATGGCCATCGAAAAGGACGCCGCCCGGATTCTGGCCGGCGTGATGGAAGGAATCACCACCGGAGCGCCGATCGCGCTCCTGATCCCGAACCGCGACCATGCCAACTGGAAGGGCCGGGAGATTCCCGCGTACACCACGCCGCGGCCGGGTCACGCGGATCTCGCCGCAGCCGTCAAATACGGGTATGACGACATCCGGCCTTCGCTGGAGCGCGCCTCCGCGCGTGAAACCGCCATGCGTGTGGCGGTCGGAGCCATCTGCCGCGCCCTGCTCAACACCTTCGGGATCACGGTCGGCGGGTATGTGTCCGCCATCGGCGAGCACGCCGCGCGGCTGGACGGGCTCACGTTCGCCGAGCGCGTCAGCCGGGCCCGCGCCTCCGCGGTCCAGTGCCCCGACCCGGAGACGGACGCCGCCATCTCCGACGCGATCGCCAAGGCCCACGACGCCGGGGAGACGCTCGGAGGCATCATTGAGATCGTCGCGGAGGGGATCCCGATCGGCCTGGGGTCGCACGTGAACGGGGACCGCCGTCTGGACGCCCGGCTGATCCAGGCGCTCGGCGGCGTGCCGGCCATCAAGGGTGTGGCGTTCGGCGACGCGTTCGCCAGCGCGCGGCAGACGGGGACCCGGGCCAATGATGCGATCCGACCGGACGCCGAGGGCAATCTGGTGCGCGGTTCAAACCGTTGCGGGGGCATCGAGGGCGGCATCTCCAACGGGACGCCGGTCTGGCTGCGCGTGGCGATGAAACCCATTCCCACCACCCGGAAAGGGCAGGAAACGGTGGATCTCGCGACCGGGCAAACCTCGCTCACGTATTACGAGCGCTCGGATGTGTGCCCCGTGCCCCGTGCCGTTGTGGTGCTGGAGGCGGTCGTGGCCATCGTGCTGGCGGATGCGCTGATCGAAAAGCTGGGAGGGGACAGTCTGAATGAGATGCGGCCCCGTTTCGAGGCCCTGCGCAGGGCCTCGCTCCGCGAGGCCCGCATGTCAGGCAAGCCCCACCTCTTTTGGCCCTGACGCCCCGCGGCGGTTCAGCGGATACCCAGCGCACGCCGGATCGCGGGCGTCAGCACGGCCGGTTCGCGCGGCAGTTGCCGCATGTCGAACCGGGGCAGCAGCGCGTTCAGCGGGAGCGTCTCGCCCCATGCGGCCCATCCGCACCACCAGGCCAGCAGACCGATGATTTTTCCGGGAGGCACCCCCGCCTCGCGGAAGGCGCGGATCCGCGTGTCGCCATGGCGTTTGGCCAGTCGGCGGCCCTCCTCGCTCACCACCAGCGGCACATGGACGAACGCCGGCGGCCGGAGCCCCAACTCGCGGTAGAGCAGGATCTGGCGCGGCGTGGCCGGCAGCAGATCGTCCCCCCGCACCACCTCCGTGATACCCATGGCCGCGTCATCCGCCACCACCGCCAGCATGTAGCCCGCGCCGTCCGGGTCCCGCGCCAGCACGAAATCACCGCTTGCCGCCGCGACATCCTGTTCGACACGCCCGTGAAACCCGTCTTCGAACGCCACCCTCTCCCCCGCCGCCACGCGAAACCGCCAGGCCGGCAAACGCCCCGCCGACAGCATCCGGCAGGCGGCCGGATAATCCGCGAAGCGCCCTCTGCAGGTTCCGGGATAAAAGAGCCCGTCCTCCGCATGGGGCGCGGACTGCCCGGCCTCGACATCCCGCCGCGAACAGACGCACGGATAGGCCCGCCCCCGGCCGACGAGTTTGTGCAGGGCGCGCGCGTAATGCGTCCTGCGCTCACTTTGCGTGTACGGCGCGAACGGCCCGCCGAGATCCGGCCCCTCATCCCAATCGAATCCCAGCCATCGCAGGTCATCCAACGTTTCCCTTGCCGCGCCCCGCTTGATTTTCGGGTGGTCCAGATCCTCCATGCGCAAAACCAGAGCACCCGCCCGGCTGCGCACCCGCAGCCAGGCGATCAGAAACGTCCGCACATTGCCCAGGTGCAGCGCGCCGGTCGGACTCGGCGCAAGCCTTCCGCGAACCGGTGCGGTCGCCCCAACCTCGGTTCGCCGCGCGCCGGCTGGCTGGAGAGCCTCCGCCCGGCGTTCTGTCTGATCCTTCACCATGTGTTTCCCATGATACCCTCCCCCCCAAGACGTAGAAAGCCCAAAAACCGTTTTCCGATTTCTTTGAGAGGCAAGGAGTTACACAAAAACCACAAAATATGGTGGACTTCCCCGGCAACAACCACTATATATGGACTTTGTTCGGGTCTTCAGACCACCGGGGCAGGGCATCGTTCCACTCTTTATTCCTTTCTTACGCGCAGGGTAACCCATGAGCATCGAATCGCTGAAGAATTATGTTTTCACCTCAAAGTACAGCCGGTACATACCGGAAAAAATGCGGAGGGAGACGTTCGATGAGGCGGTGGAGCGGGTGATCGCGATGCACCGCAGCCATTTCGCGGCCAAAGGGATCGAACTGGAAGATCTGCTGACCCTCTGCGAACGGGCGATGAAAAAACGCATGGTGCTGGGCAGTCAGCGAGCGATGCAGTTCGGCGGCGATCCGATCCTGCGCAAGAACGCGCGCATCTACAATTGCACCACCTCCTATTGTGACCGCCCCCGCTTCTTCCAGGAGGCGCTCTGGCTGCTGCTCTGCGGTTGCGGCGTAGGGTTTTCGGTGCAGACCCATCACATCGACAAACTCCCGGGTATCCGCAAACCCGCGGCGGGGCACGCCCCCTTCACCATCCCCGACACCATCGAGGGGTGGGCCGACGCGCTGGGCGTGCTGCTCTCGGGTTATTTCACGGAAGCGCAACCGTTCCCGGAATATGCGGGGAAAATCGTTCAGTTCGACTACTCGCCGATCCGTCCCAAAGGCCGCCCCATCTCTTCCGGCATGGGGCGCGCGCCGGGGCCCGAGCCGTTGCGGCGCAGCCTGGAAATGATCCGCGCGCTGCTTGACCGGCGCATCGACGAGGGGCACGCCCGCCTGCGTTCGGTCGACGCCTACGACATCCTCATGCACGCTTCGGATGCGGTCCTTTCGGGCGGCGTGCGACGCAGTGCCACCATCTGCCTCTTTTCGCCGGACGACGAACTGATGGCCACGGCCAAGACCGGCAACTGGTTCAACGAAAACCCGCAGCGCGCCCGGTCCAACAACTCCGCGGTCCTGCTGCGCAACCAGACCACCCGCGAACAGTTCAACCGGCTCATGAAATCGGTCAAGGAGTTCGGCGAGCCCGGGTTCGTTTGGACCGACCATCTCGACATGACCTTCAACCCCTGCGGGGAGATCGGTCTCTATCCGCAGATCGACGGCATCACGGGATTCGCTTTCTGCAACCTGTGTGAGATCAACATGGGCCTGGTGGACAACGCGGACAAATTCCGGGAGGCCTGCCGTGCCGCCGCCATTCTGGGAACCCTGCAGGCGGACTACACCGATTTCGGATACCTCGGCGAGGTCAGCACGCGGATCGCGAAACGCGAAGCCCTGCTCGGCATTTCGATGACCGGCATGATGGAACACCCGGCCGTCTCGTTTGATCCGCAACTCCAGCGTGACATGGCGAACGTGATTCTGGAGGTGAACGCGGAGGTGGCCGCCCGGATCGGCGTGAACCCCGCCGCGCGAACCACCTGTGTCAAACCCGCCGGCACCACCAGCAGCATCCTGGGCACATCGTCGGGCATCCACCCCCACCATGCGAAACGCTATTTCCGTCGCGCCCAGGCCAACGAGGACGAACTGCTGGTTGATTTTTTCGGCGCGCAAAACCCCAAGGCGGTGGAAAAATCGGTCTGGAACCCCAACGGAACGGATGTGGTGCTGACGTTCTGCGTGGAGGCGAGTCCGGACGCGCTCACCAAACGCGATGTGGACGCCGTGGAGTTGCTGCGCAAGGTCAAACTCACCAAAGAGAATTGGATCGATGCGGGCAAACGCCCCGAACGGTGCGTGCAACCCTGGCTCAGCCACAACGTCTCCAACACCATTTCCGTTAAAGATGGCGAATGGGAAAGCGTCGCCTCCTTCATCTACGAACACCGCCACGCGTTCGCCGGTGTCTCGCTGCTGCCGGACGGCGGGGACCTCGATTATCCGCAGGCTCCCTTCTGCGAAGTGCTCACGGCCGAGGAGATCGTGGAAATTTACGGCGTCGGCGCGTTGCTCGCCTCGGGCCTGATCGTGGACGGCCTGCACGCGTTCGATGACAATTTGTGGGCGGCCTGCGACTGCGTGCTGGGGCGCGGGGAGAATCTGGAGGAGCCCACACCGAAGATCTACCCCAAACGCGTCTATGAGGCGGTCGAAGGCGTGCGCGAGGCCAAACAAGATTGGGTGCGCCGCGCGCACAAGTTCGCCCGGAACTATTTCGGGAACGATGCGCTGAAAATGACCCGCTGCCTCAAACGCGTCAATGCGTGCAAACAGTGGGAGGACCTCACGCGCACCTATGCGCCGGTGGACTACACCCAACTCATTGAGCGCCAGGACAACACCACGGTTACCCAGACCGTGGCCTGCGCGGGCGGCAAATGCGAAATCCTCTAACCCCTGCCGGATCCCGTCGGATCAGCGCTTTTCGCGACGGCGCCCAAGAACCGGATCGTGATGGCTGACACCCGCGGCGATTTGTGATATCAATACAGCTTACCCGTACCGTCTGCCAGAACGTGTGGAAACAACGAGGATCGCGTGGCACAAGCACCCGCATTGAGTGATCTCGCCTACCGGAGCATCACCCGTAAGCTCATGGCGTCCGAACTGCTCGCCGGCCAGAAACTGTCCGAGCAGAAGATAGCCGCCGAGTGCGGGATCAGCCGCACCCCGGTGCGTGAGGCCGTGCGGCGCCTCATCGAAGAGGGCGTCCTTTACCAGGTCCCCTGCAGCGGAACCTATGTCGCCCGGCTCGACCGCCGTCAACTGATTGACGCGTATGAGGTCCGCATGGCCCTCGAATGTTTCGCCCTGGGACGGGCCGTCCGCAGCCTGACCCGCGACCAGCGCGCCGAACTGCGCCGCGACTGCGAGATCATGCGGGAAGTCGCCGGCGGGTTGCGTCGGCCCGGAAAAGCCGTGCTGGACGGGAAGCCTCTCGTCACCTTCCTCAAGGCGGACCTCTCGTTCCACCTGTTGCTGCTCAAGGCGGCAGGCAATGCCCTGGTCATCAAGATTGTGACCCACGCCTATCAGCGGAACCACTTCTTCGGACACTACAGCCACCGGCGCGATCTCAACCATGTCGCTTGGGCGTGGCACCACCACACCGAGATCGAACGCGCCGTCCGCCTCGGGGACCCCGAACGCGCGGCCCGCTGGATGCGCACCCATATCGCGTGGAGCCGGGATGACGCGCTGACGGCTTTTGACCAGACACAGATCAATCTGGCTCACGCGGGCCAACCCCCGCGAGACCCGGTACACGAGGCCCTTGACCGCCTCGCCTCCCAACTCGTTTGAACCGCGCCGCGCGACGCTCCAAAATCTCGGCTTCCCACTTGACGCCATCCGGTAAAACAGATAAAGTGGTATACAGCTTTTGAAAACCTGTGTTTTGTCCGGGCCCGCCCCTCCCGCTAAACCTGGAGGGGGCAAGGAGGATGGGATGACTTGTTTCCGCACTGTACTGACTGTTCCGGCCTTCTGCCTTGTTGCGTCCGGCGCCGGGGCGCAGTCCGATCGCCCCGCATCCGGCGCGCCCATGCCCGTGCTCGTGAACATGGCCGCGGACGGGGTGGTCCATTTCGTGGCTCATCAATTCCGCAAGGAAGGCACCAACCGTGCCGTAGCCGAGGCGGCGCTCGACAGGGAGGTCGACCAGTATGTGGACACAGGCGTCTCCCACCTTTTTTGGAACGTCAACTACCAGCGCGTCGGGTATAATAGCCGGATCTGGCCGAGTTACTGGGACGTGCCGGATCCGGAAACCCAGGTCACCGAATGGCCCCGCACGTATTACCTCCTGCACAAACTGGGGATCGACGATGTTTTCGCGCGCCTGATTCCCCGCTCCCGCGCCAAGGGCATCTCGCCCTGGATCTCGCTGCGCATGAACGATCACCACTACTTCAATGATTTCTCCCGCGTCAGCCCGCTGCTCTTCAACCACCCTGAGCTGCGCGTCAACCGCAACGGGCTCTTCAATTACGCAAAGCCGGAAGTGCGCGATCACTATATGAAGCTGATCGCCGAAGTGCTGGAGCGTTACGACATCGATGGCGTGGAACTGGACTGGATCCGGACCCCCAACAACTTTCACGCGCATGAACTGGACGCGGGGCGCGAAGTCCTCACCGCATTCGTCCGCGAGGCGCACCGCCATACGCGGGCCGCGGCGCAACGCCTGGGCCATCCGGTCAAACTCGCGGCGCGTGTGCCGGCCACCCCGGAATTCGCCTACAAAAAGGGGTTCGACGCGGTCCGCTGGGCCCGGGACGGTCTCGTGGACATGATCGTGGCCAGCGACTTCTGGAGCGGCTGCGGCGATTTTCCGATCGAGCGCTGGCGCGCGCAGATCGGTCCCGACGGTGCTGCCTGCACGATCATCGCCTGTACCCAGTGCACGTATTCGTGTGTGCCCAAAGGCTTCCAGTTCGTCCACAACGTCGCCTCGCAGCGCGGCTTCACCGCCTCGATGGCCGACCGCGGCGCGGACGGCATCTACCTCTTCAACCTTTTCAGCGCCGTTTCCGGCATCCGGCGCATGCGCACGCCCGAGGGGAAAACCGTTGAGGACGGCACCCTGGCGGACCTCTTCCGCGCCGCTGCCGACCGTGAGGGCGCGTCCTCCGGTCGCCGCCTCCACCCCCTCGCGCTGCACGACTGCCTGCCCGACAAGACCGACTACCGCCCCCAACTGCCTGCCGCGACCGCCGCAGACAAACCTGCCGCGTCCTTCCGGCTCCACATCGGCCCCCCACCCGCAGCCTCCGCCTCCTGCCGTCTCTTCATCGGCCTGTACGCCACCAACGGCGTGGAGTCCGCGCAGTTCGCCGCGCGCGTCAACGGGACCGCCTGCAAGCCGCTCCCCGGCCTCCCCCGTCCCGAGAATCCCGAACACCTAAAACCCCAACCCGACAACTGGATGACGCCCCCCCGCCGTAACCTCAGCGAACTGGCCGCCCGCGTCCTGGTGTTCGACGCGCCCGCCGCCGCCCTGACGCGGGGGTACAACGCCATCGAACTCGCCCAGACCGGCGGTCTTCCCCAGACTGCCACCTGGCTGGAACTCGAGATCGATCCTGCGGCGACGGAACCCGCCAAACCGTAATGGAACGCTCATCCCCAAGAACGCGACACGCAACCGAAAGGCAAGGAGCAGGTTATGACAAAACGGATCATGTTGTTATTGGCCTTGACCGTCCAAAGCGCCTGGGCCATCGTAAACTGGGTCGCCAAAACCGACCCGGCGCAAAACGACATCGCCAATCTGGACAACTGGCCCGCAGCCATCGCGACCGACAAGGCGATCCAGTTTAACCACCTGAACGCGGCCGCCCCCGAATTGTGGATGGGCCAGGACGCGGCCTTTGACCGGATGGTCCTGAACGGCACTAACCTCGTCTTCAATCTCGGCGCGGGCCGGACACTCTCTCTCGGCCAGGGCGGCGAAACCAAGCTCAATTGGGCCAACACCCATGTCCGCCTGATTAGCGGCACCATCCGGCAGACAGCCAATCAACTCAACATCGGCCAGGAAAGGAACAACACCAACTGCCTCTTTCTTGTGGACGGCCCCACGGCACGCTATCTGGCACCCGGCTTGTCCATTTTGCTTGGATACGCCTCAAACTCGATGAATTGCGTACTCGGTGTTTACAACGGCGGAAACGTGGACGGCAATTTTTACATTGGGAATAACAGTTTTTCCGCCGAAGACCGGGTGGAAGCTTCCGGCTCGGGAACCACCCTGTGGTCCACCAACGGAGCGACATTTTACGTTGGGGACAAGGCCGGAAGCGTCTCGAACCGTCTGGTTCTCTCCGATTCCGCGCGCCTGGTAATGAAAGGGGGCTCGCTGATTATCGGCGCCAACGCGGGGACCGACCGCAACACCGCGGCCCTCCTTTCCGGCGCATCGGCGACCGGCCAGTCGGAAACCGTGATCGGCCGATCCGGCGCCGGAAACACGCTCATGGCGGATCAGGCCGAACTGCGCATGGCCTCACTCTGCACGATCGGGTTTTACAGCAGCGGCAATACCGTACGGCTGACCAATTCGGTTCTTCAGTCCGGCGGAATCTACATGGGGCGGGATTCCGCGTCCCAGGGCACGAATGCGCTGGAGATTATCGGCGGCACCGTGACGAATACCGCCGGCGGCATCCGTGTCGGCATCTGGGGCAACCGCAACACGGCGGTCATCAGTAATGCCTGGGTTTGCCCGGCCGGCACGCTCTCCGTTGGGGAGAACGGCTCGGAGAACAGCCTCAGCCTCTATGGAAACGGGGAAGAGATCCGCGTCACCACCCTCGCGTCCGGTCAGAATGCGGGAGCGAACCACAACACGCTCCGACTTTTCGGATGTGTTATCACCAACACCGGCGGGCTCGGAAACAACGGTGCGGGAAACCGGATCGAAATCCGTGACGGCTCACGCGTCTGGTCCGGCGGAGGCGTGGGCGGAACCGATTCCGCGGTTTCGAACCGACTGCTCCTGACCGGCGGCTCGCGGTTCACCGCAACCACCGCGTTCAATTTCGGTTCGCTTTCCTCCTTCAACACGATGATTGTGGACAACAGCTCCTTTCTCGCCAGCAATGTGACCTTCTGTCTGGGATATACCGAAGGGACCGCCAACAGCAACACGCTCGCGGTCCTCAACAACGGTTATCTGTATGCCTTCCGGCTCCGCATCGGCGACAAAGGGGCGTACAACACCCTGATCATCAGCAACGCGACGGTTCACGCCGGGAGTGAGAACTGCGCGATTCCGTATTCGACGGCATCGACCGGGAACCGGATTGTTTTCGCGGGAACCAACGCGCTCCTGAAATCCGAGGCGGATATTCTGATCCGCTACGGGACCGCGCTGGAATTCATCATCCCGCGCGGAGGATATGCGGCGCCGCCGATTCAGACACTCGCCGACACGGCCAAAAACATCTACCTCGATCCCACGACCCGGATCACACTCGATCTGGACGCATTTGCGCGCGGCGGCGGGGGCGACCAGGTCCTGGCGCGCACGGCAAACAGCTTCGGAATCAGCGAAACAACGCTCCAATCACTCAACGCTCAACTCGCCCCGCAGCAGTGTTCACTGGAAATCGCCGGCAAGGAGCTGATCCTGCGCACGCCGCATACCGGCGGCACGGTCATCACGTTACAATAGCGGAGGGAAAGGATTGTGGCACAGTGAAAACAAACCGAACCGCGCGCGCGGCCGCCCTCATTCTGAGTCTTGGGGTCCTCCCCGCCTGGTGCGCCGGGTTGGCGTCCCGTCTGATCCTCAATGAGGACAATGACCACTATTTCAAGCAGAACTCCGAGTTGATGACTGAGGAGGCGTTGCGCGCCTATATCGACACCTTTGCCGATACGCAGGTGACGCACTTCTTCATGTGCACACAGGGCCAGCGCACCAGTTACCGTTCCCGCGTGCATGAGGCGATCTGGGATCCGGTCAACGGTGTCGCACCGACCAACATCTGGTGCGTCAACGGTAAACTCCTTTTCGACAAAGGCATCGACCCCTACCGCGTCTGGATCGATCAGTGCCGCAAGCGCGGGATCTCGCCCTGGATCACCATGCGCATGAACGATGTGCACTTCGTGAACATCCCGGACTACTTCCGCAACACGACCTTCTGGCGTGAACGGCGCGACCTCTGGCGCAATCCGGACACCACCACGAACGACTGGATGGAGTGCGCGTTTGACTACTCGAAAAAGGAGGCCTATGCCTATCATATGGCTGTTGTGCGGGAGCTGTTTGAACGGTATGACTTCGACGGCTTTGAAACCGACTGGCTGCGCTTCCCCTACCACCTGACGCCCGGCAAAGCGTTCGCGCAACGCGAGGTGCTGACCCGGTTTATGCGCGAGGTGCGCGCGCTGGCCGGCCGCTGGTCGGGAAAAAGGGGTCACCCGATTCGCGTCGCGGCGCGCGTGGCCGCGGATCCGGACATCGCAGCCCATCTGGGCACGGACGCGATCGCGTGGGCGCGCGAGGGCCTTGTGGAAATGATCGTGGCCTCCTGCTTTTTCTCCTCTGCGGATTTCGATATCCCGATCGAACGCTGGCATGCCCGTCTCGGCGGCCTTAAGGAACGCGTCCCGGTCATTCCCGGCATCGACAGCGGTCTCTCCCCCTATCCCGGATCACCCCGCGTCACTCTTGATCTGGCACTCTACACCGGCTGGGCGGAAGCCTGCCGCTACCGCGGCGCAAACGCTTTCTATCTCTTCAATCTGGTGTACTTTCCTTTTGACCGCGCCCCTTTCCGTCCGATCATCGAAAAGGGCTTCACCACGGAGGTTCTGTCACGGGAACCGCGCCGACACACCGTCACCTACCGTGACGCGCTACCCAAAACAGGCGGGTTCAACAACGGCGCCCAACTGCCGCGCACCACGGAAGCGCCCACTCGTTTTGTGATTCAGACCGGCCAATGCCCAGGACAAGGGAAGGTCGAGGTGATCACCGGTTTGGCCGAATCCCCGCAAGCCGCGAACGCCGTGCTGACGGTCTCGCTCAACGGGACCCGCGCAACCGGACAGAATGTCGAGCCCCACGCGCGGCGCTATGGAAAGCGCACGGCGCATGCGGTACGTCACGCTTTCCCGTTGTCCGCCCTGCGTGACGGAACCAACACGGTGGAAATCGCGCCCGTACCGCCGCCCCGGCAACGGGTCGAATGGGTTGAGATCGAGATTGCGCCTGCCGCGCCGTTGGAACATGTCGGTACCCCGTTGCCGCGGCACGCGGTGACCAACCGAGCTTTCACGGGCATCTCCAGCATGGCGGTTGCGCCGAACGGCCGCCTGTGGGTCACCTGGTACGCGGGCCACACGCCTGGCGAGGATCACAATAACTACGTCGTGCTCAGCACCAGCGGCGACGGCGGAGTCACCTGGAAAGAAATGCTGATCGCCGATCCCGATGCCGGAGGCCCGCGCCGGGCGTTCGATCCGGAAGTCTGGATCGCGCCGGACGGCAAACTGAGATGGTTCTTCACGGACCGCACAGGCGGACAGGCGAAGACCGATTTGCTCTGGATGATCGTGCTGGACAACCCCGCAGCGGAAAACTCGCCCTGGCAACCGCCTGCGCACGTTGCCGACGGCGTCATGATGTGCAAGCCGCTGGTGCTCTCCACCGGCGAGTGGGCTCTGCCGGTCTGTACCTGGTTCACCGAACAGAGCTCAAAGATCATCATCTCCAAGGATCAGGGCAAAACCTGGTCGTTCCGCGGCGGCGCGACCATGCCCAAGGAGGACCGGTGTTTCGATGAGCACCAGTTCATCGAACGCAAGGATGGGACGCTCGGGTGCTGGTCGCGCTGCAAGTCCGGTATCCGCGAGGCCTTCTCGAAAGACATGGGCAGAACCTGGTCGCCGCTTGACCCCTCACCGATCCGCCATCCCTCGGCACGGTTTTTCATCCGCCGTCTGATGTCCGGCAACCTTCTGCTGGTGAAACACGGTCCGATCACCGAAAAAACGGGCCGATCCCACCTCACCGCGTATGTGTCGAAAGACGACGGCGCGACGTGGGAGGGCGGGCTCATGCTCGACGAGCGCAGCGGGGTCTCCTATCCCGACGGCCAGCAGACCGCGGACGGCATGATCTGCATCACCTACGATTTCGACCGCACCCAAACACGCCACATCCTCTTCGCGGCCTTCACGGAAGAGGACGCCCTGGCGGGCAAGCCCGTCTCCGGCGCGGTGCGACTGCGTCAGCTCGTCAGCGAAGGCTCGGGCGGAGCCAAACGACCTCAACCGCAGGCACAAGCCGGCACCGCGGCTGCGCCACCCGCAACGAAATGAACAGGGGGCTGTCATGATGAAAAAGTCGCTGACGATTGCGGAATGGATCCTCTTGCTCCTCTGGTCCGGACCGCTTCAGGCGCAATGGCACGGCAGATCCCTGCCGGATGACGGTGAGCGGCTGTACAACGGGATCAGGCTCCCGACCAACTGGCCACCACAAACCGTGGATGCGAAAAACACGTCGCCGATGGCGGTGCCTTATCTGACCGCACCGCCGGAGGTGATTCCGATTGACGTTGGGCGACAGTTGTTCGTGGATGACTTCCTGATCGCGACCACCACGTTGCGGCGCGTGTTCGGCATGCCCGAGAAATATGCCGGCAACCCGGTGCTGCGTCCAGAAACCGAAATAGAGCGCAACGGCATCCGGAACGCCGCGGCTATACCGAAAGGGGGCGGTCTCTGGTGGGATCCCCACGAACGGATTTTCAAACTCTGGTACGAAGCGGGCTGGATCCATACCGTCTGTTACGCCACCAGCACCAACGGTCTGGATTGGATCCGTCCGGCGCTAAACGTGGTTCCGGGAACCAATCAGGTACTGCCGCCGGACCTCACGCCCGACTCCTGGACCGTGGTCCCCGATTGGGAAACATCCGATCCGATGCAGCGCTACAAGATGTTCCTGCGCGGACCGGGCGGGAATATCCCGGGTGTGAGCATGACCTCGGCGGACGGCATCCATTGGATCAACCGGGTGATCACCGGGAAAACCGGTGACCGCAGCTCCATGTTCTACAATCCCTTCCGGCGCAAATGGATCTACAGTCTGCGGGCCAGTTGGCGCGGACGGTCGCGCAACTACCGGGAATGCGACTCCTTTCTGCGCGGCGCCGCCTGGAACGCGACGGATACCGTGCGCTGGCTTGCGGTGGATGAGGAAGACTCTCAAGACCCGGTGATCCAGCGCGTGCCGCAGCTCTACAACTTCGACGCGGTGGCCTACGAGAGCCTCATGCTGGGCGCGTTTGAAATTCACCACGGACCGGAGAACGGCGCATGCATGAAAGTCGGCCTGCCGAAAATCACGGAGCTGAATTTCGCCTACAGCCGTGACGGGTTCCACTGGTCGCGGCCCGACCGCAGGGCGCATATCCGCGCGGAACGCTGGAGCAGCGGAAAATGGGACACTGGGTATGTGCAGTCGCTCGGCAATCTCTGCACGATTCAACATGACCGGCTCTGGTTCTACTACTCCGGATTTCAGGGCGATACCAACCGCCTCAGCGGCGACTGGCTGCAGAACGGCATGTACCACAACGGAGCGATGGGGATCGCTTTGCTGCGTCGTGACGGATTTGCGGCGATGACTGCAGAAGATGTCCGAGGCGAGCTCGTCACGCGTCCGCTGCTCTTCAGCGGTGCCTGTCTGTTCGTGAATGCGGATTGTCCGCAGGGCGAATTGCGCGTGGAAATCCAGGAAGCCGAAAGCGGTGCCGTTCTTCCGGGATACGCGCTGACCGCGTGCCGTCCGGTTGCCGTCGACAGCACCCTGCACCGCGTCACCTGGCAAAATGTTGATCATCTGCGGGCCTTGCGGGGCAAACCGGTCCGCTTCCGCTTCGCGTTATCCAACGGCGCACTCTATGCCTTTTGGGTCAGCCGCGACGCCACAGGCCGCAGCGACGGCTATGTGGCGGGCGGCGGTCCGGGTTACACGGGATCGACCGACACGGTTGGAGCGTCTGCTTTGAACCAGGCGAACAGAACAGAAGCGAAAAAATGAAAATGAGTTTTACTGAGACGCGCGAGCGGTTGAAAAGGGGAGAGGTTCTGATGGGCCTCTTCTGTAAGACAACGGCACCGGAACTGATTGAGATGGTCGGGCACGCGGGTTTCGATTTCTGTATCCTGGACAGGGAGCACGGCCCCGTCCAGTTGGAGACGCTGCAAAACCTGATCCGCGCGGCAGAGGTCGCCAACATCCTCCCGATCGTGCGTACGCGCAACGCGGCCCCCGACGAAGTGTCCCAACCGCTCGATCTCGGTGCGGCCGGCATCCAGGTGCCGCAGACGGCCTCAGTATCCGAGGCTGTGGCGGTTGTCGATGCGTGCAAGTTCGCGCCGCAGGGGCACCGCGGGGTCTGCCGGTTCGTTCGCGCCGCACAGTTTTCGTCACTCGAACGAAACGCGTATTTCACGCAGGCCAACCAGGCATTGGTCATCCTCCAGCTTGAGGGCACCGCCCTCGAGGAATACGCGAAGATCGCCGAAGTGCCGGGGGTGGATATCCTCTTCATCGGACCGTATGACCTTTCGCAGGCGCTCGGCATACCCGGCAAAATCGAAGATCCGCGCGTGCTGGAAATGGCGCGGCAGATCATCGCGGTGGCCAAGGGGAACGGAAAAGCCATCGGGGTCTTTGCGGACACACTGCCGCAGGTCCGCCACTGGATCGCGGCGGGCGTACAGTACATCGCCTACTCGGTCGACGTGGGCCTGTTTTATACCGCATGCCGCGACACCGTTGTTTCCTTAAAGAAGCTGACTGAACCATGAACCGTATGCAGACCCTCAAACGCTTCCTCTCGAGTCTCGGCCCCGGCATCTTCGCCATCGGGTACACCATCGGCACCGGGAGTGTCACCTCGATGGCCAAGGCCGGCAGCCAATACGGCCTGCAACTGGTTTGGGTACTGGTGCTGAGCTGCCTGTTTTCCGGAATCTTGATGGAGGCCTACGGTCGCATGGCGGCCGTGACCGGCGACACCGCGCTGCACGCCGTGAAACGCCACCTGCCGTTCGGCCGGACGCTCGCCATCCTGATCCTGCTCGGCGTGGTGACCGCGCAGTACACCTGCCTCGGCGGGATTCTGACCCTTTCATCCGGCGCAATCTACGAAACATTGGGGCTTTTCTTTCCCTCCCTGCCCGCAGAGAACCATGCGGCGGTGCTGGGCATCGCGATCATGGTGATTGCCCTCATCTATGGCTTGCTGCTGATCGGACGGTACAGTTTCTTTGAAAAAGTGCTGGCCTTTTTCGTTATGGTCATGGGCCTCACCTTCCTGATCTCCATGTTCATCGTGTGGCCCTCCCCCGCGATCCTGCGACAGGCCGTGATCCTTTCGATCCCTGACGAACCGGGCGCGCTGCTGATGATCGCGGCCTTCGTCGGCACAACCATGGCGGCCCCGACTTTCGTGACGAGGCCCCTGCTTCTCAAGGAAAAAGGCGTGGGCGTGACCGCCCTCCGGCAACAGCGGCTGGATGCCGTCTGTTCTGCCGTGCTGATGTTCGTGATCAGCGGGTCCATCCTTTTCGTCGCGGCCGGCGCACTTTACGCGCACGGCAAGGGGATCGGGCGCATCCTCGACATGGTCGGCACACTCGCGCCGCTCGCGGGCCGCCTCGCGGTGGCGCTCTTCCTGGTCGGCACACTCAGCGCGGGGCTTTCCTCAATCTTTCCGATCCTGATGGTCGGGCCGCTGTTGTTTTCGGACTATCGCGCGGGGCACATGGAAACGCGCTCCGCCGCGTTCAAGCTCTTGTGTCTCGCGGCCGCGCTTTGCGGCTTGATTGTTCCGATCCTCGGACGGAACCCTATCGCCGTGACGGTCATGGCGCAAATCTCCAATGTTTTCGTCCTGCCGCTCACCGTGGCGGTGATCATCGCACTACTCAACCGGCGCGAGTTGATGGGCGAATACCGGGCCGGCCCGGCCCTGAATCTCGGCCTGGCCTGCGCCGGGTTCTTCTCCTGCATCATCGCCCTGACCGGTCTGGTTGCGCTCTATCAGCGATTTACCTCTTGAACACAAA
>JAVEYH010000051.1:0-22986 GCA_034003585.1 Kiritimatiellia bacterium | reverse complement strand
TGCAGCGTGGTCGAGTTTCCGGACGGGGACGGCGCGATGGTGTCGCGCCCGGTCTATCGCGTCGGACACATGGCGGTCACCACGCGTCTGGCCAACAACCGGCAGATGAAGGATCAGGCCCACGCGGTCAAGATCTATGCCGCGGACAAAGAGCTTTGCTCCTTCATGTGGTGGGGATCGCTCAAAGACCGCGGCTTCGGCTGGCCGTTCCAGCCGATCCCGGCGGACCCCGACGATTTGAGGACGGATCCCGCGACGGGAGTCACCACCTATACCAAGCCCTATCTCGATGCGGACGGGAAGCGGGCGGTCTTCACGTACCGGTTGAAACCGCTCGGCGACAGCCGCGTCGAACTTTCCTGGGATACGGGCTCAGCGGCCGGTGCGGGGCTCTGGGTCGGCTTCGGGACCCTGTACCGCGGCAAACGGATCACCATCGGCGGCCGTGATTTCATCGAGAACAGTTTGCAAGCCTTGCAGAACAAAACCGCGAAATTCCAGACGTTCGAGGGCGGCGATCTCGTCTACGACGTGAACGACCCGCTCAACGGCTTCAAGCTGGAGATGGGCGGGCGCTCGGGCGCTATCAACGAGGGCGTATCCGTCCACGACAAAGGCCAGGTTCGCCGTTTCGGGTTCAGCTACCGCACGACGGACCGGAGCGGCGACCGCTCCGGCCGGGTTGTCATCGACCTGGGCGAGGTGGAGCTGGCGGACCGCAGTCTGCCGCCGCCGGTGGGCGGCATCGACTTCTGGAAGCACGACGCGACCCACGTGCCGCTCGCGCCGACGCGCAACGTGATGCACAACCCGAGTTTCGAACAGGGCCTGCGCGGCTGGTTCTGGATCGGCGGCGGCGCAAAGTACACGCCCACGAACGTGCCGAAGTTCGAAATCGTCCAAGAGGGGTTGTTCGGCCCCTGTGCGCTGCGCCTGAACCGCGTGCAGATGGCTTCGCCGAACCTGCGGTCCATGCCGCTCGCGCTCGAAAAGGGCAGGCGCTATGTGGTGAGCTTCTACGCCAAGTCGGTGGTGGACAAGCGTACCGGTTTCCGCCTCTCCCTCGGAAACGCCGCGCGCGGCGGCACGATCTCCGGCGCGCCGTGGGGCGATTCGGACAACAGCGAGTCGCGGTTCACCGTCACCGATACGTGGCAGCGCTACCACCGCTGCTTTACCGCCGACGCCGCGGGCGTGGCCCTGCACCTCTCGGGTTCGGGCGTGCTGGTCGACGGCCTGCAGGTGGAGCCGGGGGAGAAGCCGACCGACTGGGTCTGCGATCCGCTTGACGTCAACTTCGTGACCTCCGATCCCGACAACGACCTGCGGCCGGGCGAGCCGATGGACGCCGCGCTGACTGTGGTCGGCCAAGAGGGGACGCGCGGGAAAATCGCGATCGAGATCCGGAACGCCTTCCGCGAGCTCCTGTTCGCACGCGAGGCGACGGTCGCGATCCCCTCCAACGGCATGGCGCGCCTGCCGCTGGCGCTGCCGGACGCGGCCTTCGGCACGGGCGTGTTTGCGGTCAAAGCGACGATGACGGTCGACGGCTTCGCGCCGTACTGCGACTTTTTCCGCTTCGCCGTCATGGACCCGCTCGCCAACACGCATCCGACGAGCCGGCTGGTGGGCACGCTGCTGGGTGACGCGTGGCGCATTTCGCGCGGCGAGGATCTGGCGCGCAAGTTCATGGAGTGGGGGTGGGGCGGCACCTCGTGGATGCCGATCCACGATATGCTCGAAACCAACAGCGTGGCGGTCGACCTGATGCGTCGCTACCGTTTCGTCAACGCGCAGACCACGCTCCTCGACCAGCTTTGGCGGGCGCGGGATCCGCAGGCGACATCGTGGGCCAGGGACCACCGGGACTTTTACGATCTGCCGGAAATCACCCCCGAGTTCGTGAGGTACGTGGAAACGCAGTCGTTTGAGATCCTCAAGCGCGTGCCCAAGGACATGCTGCCCTACACCTCCTACGGGAATGAGGAGGAGAGCTCCAAATATCCCGCGGGCGGCCAGTTCGGCGAGTACTTCAAGCTCCAGTCGGCTGTCGGCCGCGCCGCGCGCCGCGCGGGGATCGGCTGCACGCCCACCAGTGGCACGTCGGGGTATAACCTGCTGCGGGGGTTCGAGCCGTACGAGGGCTACCTCAAGGCCGCGCACGACGCGGGGTTCAAATATGACGCGCTGGCCGTGCATCCCTACGGCAGCATCGACAAGGGCTCGCTTTCGACCTCCGATCTGGATGATGAGGCCGCGCGCCTGATCGAACAGGGCCGCCGCTACGGATATGGCGACGAAACGCCGATCCTCTTCACCGAGTTTTTCAATCTGCCGGAAACGTTTGTGCCGGATTGGGGCGCGGGCCCTTCCTACGACGCATACCCAAGCGGCAAGCCGACCTACGACTTCGGCAACCGCGAGTTCATCCAGGCCGCCTCGGCCATGCGCCTCTACCTGATCTGCATGAAATATTGGCCTCGCATCCGGGTCGCCAACATCTGGTGCTCGCGGCCCTTCATGGACCTGCACCTCACGCCGATCCTGCTCTGCAAGGCGGTCAACACGCTCGGCCACCTCTTGCCCGATCCGCGCCACGTCGCCGACATCCGGCCCGCGGCCGGCATCCGCGGCTACGCCTTCCGCCAGCCGGACGGCAGCGGCCTTGCGCCAGTGTGGTGCACGGCGGCCGACGTCGAGAACGGCCTGAAGCGCTGTCCCGTGCTGGCGGTCAGGTTCGGCCAGCGCGTCGCGTTCATCGACTTCATGGGCAACCCGCGCTTCGCCGCGCCGGACAAACAGGGGTATACGCGCGTGCCGGTCACCCCCGCGCCGCTCTTCATCCGGGCGAAGGACGTCAACCTGCTGGCGAAAGCGCTGCAGGCCGCCGAGACGGACGATAGCGCGTCGTCGCTGGCCGTCGCCTTCGCGCCGGACGCCGAAGGCCGCATCTCGGCCTCGCTCAAGAACCTGACCGGCCGGCCGCAGCAAGGCGTGCTGGAGGTCGGCGGCCAGGAGATCCCGTACGATCTGCCGGGCAACGGCGAGGCGGTGCTGGCCGTGCCCGGCGCGGGCGACGGCGCCTCCGCCTCCGTGATGCACCGCTGGAACGCCACGTACCGG
Organism: Kiritimatiellia bacterium; assembly: GCA_034003585.1. Classification (GTDB taxonomy): domain Bacteria; phylum Verrucomicrobiota; class Kiritimatiellia; order RFP12; family UBA1067; genus JAPXSY01. The sequence goes on along the minus strand of JAVEYH010000051.1, from coordinate 19,863 downwards.
CTCGTACCGGTTTCCGGTGAACCGGTCTCCGGCGAATGGCGCATGGACTACCTCTTCGCGACGCGCTGCGAGGGCGGGCCCGACTGGTCCCGCATCCCCGCGCTTGCCGTCACCAACCGCTGCGGCAAAGGGGATCTGCGCGGCGTCAGGGTTGGCGACCACGACGCGTCGTATAAGATCGCGTGGGACGCCCGCAACCTCTACCTGCGCGTGGAGGCCGCGGATGACAAGCTGCTTGCCGACCCCGAGATCTGGAAAAAGAACCACGCAGAAAAGCAACTCTGGAATGCGGACGGCGCGCTGGAGGTCTATTTCGACACCGGCGCGAACGGACGCTCCAACGCGGCCAAGACCTTCGACAACGACGACTACCGCTACGACTTCGCGCCGCCCCAGGACGGGCAGGACGGCGCGGGCCATGTGTGGCGCTTCCGCGAGGTCTACCACCAGCTTGCCGACGGCGTGAACATGGCGACCAAGGAAGAAGCCGCGAAAAAAATCGCCTGCCGCTTCGAGCGCACCGCGAACGGGTACGCAATGACGATCACTTTCGGGCAGCGTTACCTCGAGCCCATCGTGCTCAAGCCCGGCTTCGTCGCCGGCTGCGGACTCTACCTGCACGACCACGACGCGCCGGGGTGGCAGGCCAGCAAAGGCCTCTCTACCTCCGCCGAGCCCGGCCGCCCCTGCGACGGCCATCCCGAGCTCTGGCCGCTGATGGTGCTGAAACCTGAGCGCTAAGGCCTGTTTCAAAACGCGCGAAAAGAAAACGCCGAAGCGTTACCGCGTTAGCGCCACTGCGTGCCGTCAAACGTCTTCAGCACGCCGCCGGCCTTGATGGCGTCGCCGGTTTTGGGCGTCAGATTATCCAGCGAGTTGACGGAGGCGTCGCCGTTGACGCGGGCGGAAGAAAGCGTCCCGGCGACGGAAAGGCGCACGTCGCGGTCCTGCAGCGCGGAGGCGATTTGAAGATTGAGGTCGCCGCCGTGGCCGCCAAACCGGAAATCCGGCTCGCGGTTGTCGCGCCGGCCGAAATACGTGCCGGTGCAGATCACGCGCCAGGTGGCGGGATGGTCGCGCCGGCTGGTCATCGACACAACGGGACCGTTCGCGCGGATGTTGTCCAATCGGAGCGTCGCGCAGCTATTGCCGCTGATGACGGGGCAGGTCGTCGGCGAGAAGACGTTCTGCACCGTGATGTCGCAGACCGGCAGGTCGGCCTGCTTGATCTCCGGATGGATCAGGCGTGCCCATCCGCCGATTTCCCAACTGCAGGAAATGGTGCGTCCCGCATAAAGGAAAAGATCGCGGAAAACGACGTTGCGGATGTCCGCGCGCGTCTCGCCATCGTTCTGGAGGTACTGGAAATTGATGCCTTCCGGCGACTTCCAGACGCCGCGCGTATGCGCCGGAGCGGTCAGGGAGACGTATTCGTTCGTGCCGAGCGGCATGGGGTGGACCGCGTAGACGTTCTTGCCGACGCGGAAAATGTCCCCCCGCTGCAGGCGCATCCCGGTGTGCCAGTCCGTCCAGACACCGGTGATGACGCGAGCGAAATTGCACCTGCCTCCCGCAAGGTCGTGGATGTTTTCGATGACGCCGTCCTCAATGCTGCCCATGATGGGCGTGCAGCCGCCCGGCCAGTCCCCGGCGTTGAGCGCGATGCCGTCATCCCCGGTCTGGAGAACCCCGTTGCGGATGGCGAAATTCCGGCCGGCGTTGACGTGGACGCCGTCCTTTTTGCCGCGGATATCAAACCCGTCGAGAATGACGTCCTCGAAGCCCGCAATGTGGAAGCAGTATTGCCCGCCCTCCATGTCCAGACAGGAGAAATCGTAGATGCGGGCGTGCCGCACGCGGTAAAGCGCGAACTGGCCGCGCAGGCCGGGCGCGGCGGAGTCCGGTCCCGGGATGGATTGGAAGCCGTTCACGCTGATGCGGAGACCCCGCACCGTGATGTTGGTGTTCCAGGAATACTCGAAGGCCCCCCGGTTGACAAGGATGTTGGCGTATGCCGCGCGTTTCTGCAGAACCACGCCGGGGCCGAAATGGATCTCCGTGTCGCTGTCGATGAAAACCGTCCGGTCCAGACCGTACACGCCGGGCCGCGCGATCCGGACGACGCGTCGTCCGCCGTCCAGCGCCTTCTGCAGCGCCGCCGCGTTTGTCGCCGCCGGCGCGTCCGGCGAGAAGCCGAAGTCCGCCGGATCGACAACGGAGCCATAAACGCACATTCCCAAAACGATTAACGCGGCGATACTCCATCCCCGGCTGGCCTTGCATCCTGCTTTCATTCCCCCCCCCTTTTTTTTCGGTTTATCCACAATCAAATCCGCTAAACCATCAATTCATCTCTGCCACGGTACCCCATGGTTGCCTGGATAACAAGAATTGTTCTGGAGCCAAGACAGTACATTTTTCCCCTTATGTGATATTATACGAGGGGCAAACGAAAGAAAGCAACCCAGGACTTGAAGGCGCGATGTCCGCGTTCGTGTCCCGAGTCTTTGCGCTTGACCCTAAAGTTACCCTAGGGTAACATTCCCCTTGTACGAACAAAGGCACAACGTGCCTGCGGACGATGGTGTACAGTACAGACAACACGTGGCCACAGCCACGAAAGGAGGCGCGAATGAAGAAGATTCTTTACGGAGTCATGACACTGGCGCTGGCGTTTTCGTCAGGCCTACTGACAGTTCAGGCGGCGGATGCCGGCACGGGCCAGGCCAAGGCGGGCGTGCCGGACATCAGTCTGGCGGACCTCAAGCAGGCGATCGCGGACAAGGCCGTTACGCTGCTCGACTGCAACGGAAGCGCGTCGTACGCAGAGGGCCACATTCCTGGCGCGATCAACTTCGCGACCGCCAGGGCGGCGCTCGCCGGCAAACTGCCCAAGGAAAAATCCACGCTCGTGGTGGCCTACTGCGGCGGTCCCAAGTGCGGCGCCTACAAGGCCGGAGCGCAGGCCGCAACCCAGTTGGGCTACACGAACGTGAAGCACTTTTCGGCCGGCATCAAGGGGTGGAAGGCGGCCGGCGAGAAGGTCGAGACCGCCGACCTGTGCCCGAAGTGCGGGCAGTCCAAAGGCTCTGCCGACTGCTGTAAAGCGAAATAGCCGGTCCGGCAAAGTGAAAAAAGGCTTCTCCGTTCGGCGGCTCGTGATCTAACGTCAGCGGAGCGCCCCCCGTAAAACAACGTATTTCTTGGGATTCCACGCCTTTCGGCCATGGACTGGCAGTCAGGAAGCGGTTGGGGGGTGTCGCGGCCTCACTCTTTCCACCGGCCAAGATCGGACTGAAGCCGGCCGAAATCGAAGCCTTGCGGAACCGGCTCGTCCTGGTTCAGCTTGAGCTCGTCGAGCGTCGGCTGGGGCGACGCGATACCGTTTGTTGAGGATCAGGGCGAAATGGATCAGCGCCAAGCCCACGCCGCGCTGCCGCAGCCCGTCCAGCTTTTCGAGGCGCCCGTTCAGCGGATGGCGCCCTTCGCCGTCGCTGTTGACCGCGATCGCCGTCGCGCCGTCGAACACCGACTCGTCCTGCGGCCAGCCGCCCTTGCAGACGACCGTCTGGAGCCCGAGCCCCGCCGCCTCCAGCCATTTGCGGATGAGCACGAAGCCGGCATAGTGCTCGTGCGTCATGTACCCGTGGCTCGGTCCGCCGGCGATCAGCACGAGCTTCGGCGCCGCGCGCGATGCCTGACCGGCAGCAAGGCGCGGCAAGGCGGTCGCCCCTGCCGCAGCGCCCGCCGCTTTTAAAAAAGTCCTCCGCGTCGCATTCGCTCCGCTTGTTCAGGCGGACCGCCAACGTGCCCACCAGCAGCGACTCCATGTAAGGGCCGGACCACCAGAACCCGGCCTGCGCGTCCATGGGCTTGCCCGCAATGCTGGCCTCCATCCATTCACGGTAATGGCCCCACTTGCTGCGCGGAATCGCCCCGTTTGTCGCTATTGTTGTATGGAGCCTTCGCTTTGGAACTGCTGCCAGTCTGCGGCGAATGCGGCGTTGACGAGCCAAGAGGCGGAGGTTTTTTCGCCGCCGAAGGCCGCGTACGGCGCGACGGCTAAGGTCTGGTAGCCGCCTTTTGACGCGTCCCAGTTCTGGCCGAGGCACCCCTCTTCAGCGGCCAGCGCCTTGAGCGTGACAGGGCCGTTTCGCACGTCAGCCTCCGCCGGCACGCGCGCGGCGAACGTGTGGCGCAGGAAGGAGAGGACCAGCGGCCAGGTCTTCTCGCCGGGGCCGTGGCCGGTCTTCGGCTCGACGGCGAAGCACCAGACCGCCTGATGCTTCTTGCGCATCAGCGGCACGACCGCGAGGTTCTCCTCTTTCGTGGGCCGGACCAGAAACGGGTCGTCCTCTCCGAAGATGACCAGCCCCGGAACGCGAGCGGCCCCAGGCTGGTAGACCTGGAAAGTGATGCCGGGCCGCATCGAAACCCAGGCCCACACGCGCGCTCCCTCCGCGGCAGGGAAAAGGGCCGAAAAGCCGGTTCCGTTGGAGTGCCCGTACAGAAAGAGCGGCGCGCGCGAGAACTCCGGATGCCCGCACCTCTCGCCGAACGCTCGCAGACGCTCGTCGAGCAGGCTCCGCGGCCAGAACCCCCGCTGCAAGGGGTTCCCGACAAATTTGAAGAGGCCAAGGCGCAGCTCGCGCGCAAGCTCCCGCAGCCGGGGATGCCGATAGAGCGTTTCGCCGCTGCCGTGCCCCGACATCACGACCAAGCCTTTCACCGCCCCGGCGCCGTCCGGCAGCCAAAGGTGGAAGACGACGTCCTCTCTCTTGCCCTCGCCCTTCTCCTGAACGGCCTGGCGCCAGCGCTCGTCGGAGACCTTCCAGTCCCAGTTCCTCGAGACAAACTGCTGCGGTGACGGCCTGCCCCACCGGGCCTCATCCAAAACACCGTCCCACCCGCCCGGCCCTGTCCCTTTCACGTTCGCCTTGACCCAGCCGATGCTGTGGCACTGGGGCATCTGATTCGTTTCGCAGAGCTCAAGCGCGGGCGCGGCCGGAGACCACAGCGCCGGCGTCGCGGCGCAAAGCAAGGCGGGCAGCGACAGCCGCCCGGCCGCCACGCCCGAAAACCGTTTCCGTTTGATCCGCATCGTCCCCCCCCCTCGTGTTGACGACATGATACGACATTCGCGGACTATCGACAATCTCCCACGCGGCGCACATCTGAATTCCTGTTCCGGATTCTTCTTTCCCGTCGCTTCCGTCGCGCGGAATTTGTTATGGTCACTGATATCGGGGCAGAACGAAAGGAAGAAGCCATGCGGGCAATCAGACACAGCGGGACGGTTTTCGCGCTTTTGTTGTCACTCATACCTTGTGCCGCGCCGTGCGCGCGGGCGTCTGAGAATGCCGTTTTGGCTAATAAGCCGCTCTTCGCGCTCGACCCTCAGGACAAGCTCCTGGCAGCGGGCAAGCAGGTCGAGGTCGCAGATTGCCCGGAGTTACGCCTGCGGCCTGGGCTGGAGATCGCCAGCCGCTTCCGCCTCGGCGCGCACAAGAGCTGGGCACAGAACCTGGTCATCAAGGACGGCGAGTATCTGCTGCGCGTGGATGGTCAGGACGAGGGCGGCCGTCTGGCCTTTTTCGTTCAGATCGGGGGCAAATGGGAGAGCCGGCTGTGCGGCCCGGTCGTCCGGACGAACGTGTGGTATGACGTGCGAGCGGTGTGGACGGGGCACTCGATGGAGATGACCGTCAACGGTGAGCGCTTCAGCCAGCCGCGTCTCGGCCGAATCGCGCCGGGGCCCAAGCCCGTGCGTATCGGTCCGCTCGCCGGCGGGCTGGCGCGCCTCGACCTCTTCAACCCGGGCCTTGAACGCGCGGCGCTTTTGGCGGGCCTGCCCGCCGAAGCGGTGCCCGTTACGGCCCAGCCCGGTTTCTTCGGCTCGCTGTGGGGCGCGCTCTTCGGCGTCTCCGGCGCCGACCCGGCCGGCGCGCCCCGCGTGTTGGGCGGACCCGCGGCGTGGGACGGCTGGCAGCCGCGCAACGGCGCCGCCTGCAAAACGGACGGGGCCGCGCTCGCGGCGGATTTCCCCGGTGCCGCGAGCATGCTGGTGAGCCCGGCGCTGGCGATCGACCTCGCGCCATATCCCTTCCTCTGCCTCGACATGGACGTCTGCGGGAGCGGGGTGAGCGGCACGCTTGATTTTACGACCGACAGCGGGTTGGGCTCGATCAGTTTTAGGCCGCAGTCGGGCGGCCGGCCCACGGTCATCTCCGGCGCGGTGTCCGACGCCTGGACCGGACGGCTCCGACGCCTGGCCGTGAGTTTCTCCGGCGGCGCGGCGCGGGTCCGGATCCGCAAGCTGGCTCTGGCGGACCGGCCGATCGGGACGCCCGTCTTGTATATCCGCTCGCTCGCGGCGGGCCGCGTCAAGTTGCGTCCCGGCCGCGAGGAGAGCGTGGTGGCGGGCATCCAGAATGTCGGCGGCGAGGCCGAGGGGATCTCCGCGCGGCTGGAGGTGCCCAAGGGCATCAAGGTCCTCGGCGGGGCGCGGCGGAATTTCGCGTGGTTGGGCATGGAGGATTTTGATTTGGCGACCTGGCGCATCCGGGCCGAGCGTCCCGGCGCCTACACCGTCCGCGTGGTGGTTTCGTGCAAGGGCGCGGAGACGAGCGTGCGGGACCTCGCGCTGACAATCGAGCCTTGGCCCGGCGTGCCCAAGACCGGCTACGTGCCGCAGCCGCAGCCGGCGAAGACCGGCTACATCAACCTCATGCACTACTGCGCGCTGTGGAAGGAGGGCACGCACTGGGGCTGGAAGCGGATCGAGCCGTGGCCGGAAAAACGCCCGGCCATCGGCTGGTACGATGAGGGCACGCCCGAAGTGGCCGACTGGCACATCAAATATGCGGTGGAGCACGGCGTCACCGGTTTCATCTACTGCTGGTACCGCGCTGACTACGCGCCTCAGATCAGCCAGAATCTCGGCCACGCGATCCACGAGGGACTTTTCCACGCCAAGTACCGCGATGCCTTCACCTTCACCATCATGTGGGAGAACGGCTGCGCCAAAGGGGTGAAGGATGAGGCCGACCTGCTCGACAATGTGCTGCCGTTCTGGATCCAAAACTACTTTTCGCATCCGTCCTACCTCAAGATCGAAAACCAGCCGGTCCTTTTCGTGTGGCAGCCTCGCGTCCTGCTCGCCGAGCTGGGCGGACCTGAAAAGACCCGGGCCGCGCTCGACAAGATGCGCGGGCAGTGCCGCAAGGCGGGTTTCAGCGGCCTGCGCATCATCGCCTGCATGAATGCGGCCGACGCCAAACTGGGCGCGGACATCGCCGCCAGCGGCTGGGACGCGGTCAGCGGCTACGGGCTCACGCCTCCCGGCGTCAAGCCGGTCGGCGAGGACCCGGCGGGGCTCGCCTACCGCGACCACGCCGACGTGCTCAGCCGCTACCGGCAGACCTGGATCGACCGCGACGCCAGCACGGGCGACGTGCCGGACATTCCGAACGTGGTCATGGGCTGGGACGAGCGGCCGTGGGGCCGCGTCAAGCGGGGCAGCGGCAGCTACGTCAAAGACCCCAAGGCCGAGAATTTCGAAGCGGCCTGCCGCGACGCCAAGGCGCTTGTCGACGCCAAGCCGGCGGGCCGCTGGGACAGCAGGATCGTGGTCTTCGACAACTGGACCGAGTTCGGCGAGGGGCACTACATCGAGCCGACCACCGGAACGGGCTTCACGTTTGTCAACGCCATCAAGCGCGTCTTCTGCACCGCGTGGGCGTCGGAGGCTGTGACCGACCTCATCCCGGAGGACGTGGGGCTGCCTCCCCCGCAGCGGCGCTACGAGGCGGTACGCGCCGGTTTCGGCAGCCGCATGCCGTGGCAGTCGATCCGCATCACGGGCGACCTGTTGGCGGACTGGACCTTCGAATCCCGCACGGCGGACGGCCTCCTCGCGGACGCCTCGCCGAACGGGTGCGCGCTCCGGAGCGAGGGCGTCTCGCTGGAGGCCGGCCGGTGCGGACAGGTGCTGCGCTGCGGCGGGGGCGGCGCGACCACGGCGGTTCCCGCACCGTTCTTCAGCCCCGGCGGCGTGACCGTGGCCCTCTGGTGCAAACCTTCGGAGACAGGGCAGAGCGACCGCTGGATGCTCAACACGGTGTCGTCCGGCACGGACGGATACCGCCTCGGCCTCAACAACGGGCGAGCGGACTGGCAGGTACCGCGCGAGCCGTGGAGCCATTCGCTGCTGAGCCCGGAGCCGCTTCCTGCCGGCGCGTGGTCGCATGTGGCAGCCACCTTCGACAACAGGGTCATGCGCCTTTACGTGAACGGTACCGAAGTCGGCACGCTGGAGCGCCGCGGCTTCATCCATCCGGGCGGCTCCATCACCGTCGGCGCGTACAGCCCCGACATGGACCGCGCGCGCTTCCGCGGCTGGCTCGACGACGTGTGTGTCTACCGGCGCGTGCTGTCAGCCGACGAGATCGCGCGGCTGGCGTCAGGCTCGATGATGAGGTTATCGAGATAAAAAACGGCCGGCCCGTTTTGGAGCGCGAGCAGGCCGCACCAGTCGAACTGTTTGAAGGGTGAGGTAAAGGCCAGCCCGTCGAAGCGGGCGGTCCGGCCGTCCGGGGTACGCAGGGCAATCTCGTATGCGCCGGCGGCGCCCTCGCCGAGCGCGCAGAACATGTCGAGGCGAACCCACTGTCCGGCCGGGATCATCGCGAGGCGTTTGCCGGCCGAGGTGAGCGCGCCGTCCTCGCCGACCTGCAGCGCGGGGCCGTTGACGAACTCCCGGCCCGCCACGTTGTAGTCGCGCAGTTCGCAGGCGAAACGGGCACCCCGCTCCCAACGCAGGTCGAACCCGACGCGCGCGAGGCCGCGCTTGAAGCTGATCCGGTAAGTGACGTGCGGGTTGTAGAACGCCTTGCCCGCCGCATCGGTGAATTTCAGGCTGTGCCTGCCGCCCGCGGCAGTCTCAGCCGTCACGCGCGCCCGGCCCGCGTCGGGATCCTCCTGCGTGGAGCCGAAGAGGCACTTGTCGCCGGGGCGCAGGCTTTCGAAGTCTTCGGCGATGGCCTCGGGCGGAAACTCGGGGAGCTTCCGCGGCGCGGGCGGGAAGGCGCGCGGCGCGAGCGTGAGCGGTTTGCCGTCGGAGGTCAGGCGGCCGGCCTTGCGCCAGTCGAAGGGCACGAACCCGATGTTCGCGGCGGGCGAGCCGGGCCGGAGGGTGAAGTCGCCGCGCGCGGGATCGGCGAACAACGGGTCGGCGATGAGCGAGCGCGTGTCCTGGCCGCGCGCCTGCCATTCGGGAAAAGTCCAGATATGGAAGGCGTAGGAGTTGGTGTTGGGGTTCCAGTACAGGTTCCGGTCAAAGGTGTAACGGCCCTTCTCCCACGCCTTGTTCACCGAGAGCAGCGGTCCCGATTCCCAATAGATGAGGTTGTTCTGCACCGTGTAGGTGACGTGCTCTTCCGGCCGGCCGCGGCCGATATGCCCGTCCGTGCCGCAGGCAAAGATGTTGTTGCTGGCGACGTTGCCGCGCCCGTAGTTACAGTGGAAGGCGTGGGTGGTGACGCGGTGCACCAGGTTGTCGGTCACCCGGATCTCACTGCTGCCCTCGTCCAGGTAGATGCCCACGGCCCACGGCACGCCGTACTGGTCGTGGATGTAATTCCCGTGCAGGACGGTGCCGGGCTGTGCGCCCAAGGTGTAGATGCCGGCCTGATCGCCGAGCACCTCCTGCGGCATCCACGAGATGCGGTTGTAGGCGATGCGGTTATCGTGCGCGGGCGTGGGCGCGTAGCCCCAGCACCACCCCACCGAGATGCCGCTGTAGTAGAAATCGAATAGCTCGTTGTGCTCGACAAGGTTGTGGTGGCTGCGGCCGATCCAGACGCCGATGGCGGCGGGATGGGTGCGGCCGCCGTGCGCGAACAGGCAGTCGCGCACGGTGTTGTGGCTGGCGACCCGCTCGTCTTCTCCGCGCGAGGCCGGCTCGCCGATCTTGACGCCGCCGCCGCCGAGATCGGTGAAGGCGCAGCGCTCGACGCGGCACCGCTTGCAGGCCTGGCCGAGCTCCAGCGCGTACGCGCCGGTGTGGGTGAACGCGCACGCCTCAAACACGCAGTCCCGGGCCCCTTGGGCCAGCACGCCCGCCTCAAGGGAAACCTCCGCCTGGCTGACGCAGTGCCCCTTGGGCGGGGTGACCCAGTTGGCGTGCGCGAACGTGAGGCCGCGGAACACGAGATCGTGAACCCACGTTTGCCGGTCGGCGTCGCCGCGGAGTTCCAGCACCCGCGTCAGGTACGGGGCGACCACCACGGCGCGGTCCGCCGTTTCGCCGGGCAGCGGCAGGTAGGTGAGGGTGCCTGTGGGCCGGTCGAGGTACCACTCGCCGGGCTGGCCGAGCGCCTCCTTCACGTTCTCGACCAGGTAGCGCGTGCCGCGCGACAGGGCGCGGAACGTGGGACCGGTTGCCGTGACCTCGCGGCCCCTGACGGACTGCAGGCGCAGACGCGAGGTGGACCAGCAGTGGAAAAGGTGAAGCTCGATGTCGGTCGGGTTGCTCCAGGACTCTCTCACGTCACCGGCACCGCACAGGAACCGGTCGTAATTCTTGCCGCTCACCGTCGGGGAGGAGGGCAGATGGCCGCGGATGAAGAAATAGCCGTCGCGCGGCAGCCGCGGCCGGGCGCGGCTCGCGTTGTTCACGTAGAGCCGCCCGAAGGACCAGGTGCCTGCCGCGACGTCCGGCAGAGACGCCTGCCAGCGGCCGTCCTTCACCTCCCATCCCGTAACGCGCCGGCCGGCGGAGAGGACGACCGTCTCGTTCGAGTACGCGGCAAAGGTCACGGGAGCGCCGGGCTCGCCCGAGCAGTCCGGGGTGAAGACCAGCGTCTCCGGCAAGGCGTACGTGCCGCCGCGCACGAAGACGGTCGCGCCGCCGCGCAGTTCACCGGCCGCTTTAAGCCTGCGGATCTCGTCGCGCGCCCGCGCCAGGGTCGCGAACGGGCCGTCGGCGGCCGCGGCACCGGGCGCGGGTGCCGTACCGCTCCACGCGTCCCGGCCCTGCGGGGACACGTACCGTACAACCGGCCCTGCCGCGCATGCGGCGGCGGTCACGCACATCAGACCCATCACTTCCCATCTGCTTCGGACTGTCATTCGCGTCTCCTGTTTCTGATTCCGGAACGCAACGCCGGACATTATGGACGAGTCGTCATGCGTGAGGCAATCCAATTGGGTGCTGTGCCGTTCCCGGTTGCATTTCGCGGCCGTTCGGATATCTTTTACCTGTGCTGACAACGTTCCCATCCCCAAACGCGGCGGTTCTCCGCGAGGTCCGGACCGGCCGGTGGCTGCTGTTCGAGAACCCGCGCGAGATCGTGCAGACGTTCCGTCCGGAAGAGGTGACCGCCCAACTCCGGTCCGTCGAGGAGGCGGTCAACTCGCGCGGACTTCATGCCGCCGGCTGGCTGGCGTATGAGGCCGCGCCGGGTTTCGACCCCACGCTGACCGTGCGCCCGGACGGGGCCTTTCCGCTGCTCTGGTTCGGACTCTACGCGGCGCCGCGTGAAATCGCGCTGCCCGCGGTGGACGCGGTACCCGATTCCGGGCAGGCTGACTGGGAAGCCTCCGTCACGCCTGAGGAATACGCGCGCGCGTTTGAGAGCATTCGACGTTGGATCCGGGAGGGCGACACCTACCAGGTGAATCTCACCTACCGCCTGCGCCGCGCGTTCGCGGAATCCCCGTGGCCCTTTTTTGTCCGGTTGACGGCGGCCCAAGGGCCCACTTTCGGCGCTTTCCTCACCACACCCGGGTGGACCGTCTGCAGCGCCTCCCCCGAGCTGTTCTTCCGTCTCGACGGGACCCGTCTCGAGTCCGGTCCCATGAAGGGGACCGCGCCGCGCGGCCTGACGCAGGAGCAAGACCGCCGCAACGCCTCGGCGTTGTGCGCTTCCGGGAAGAACCGGGCGGAAAACCTGATGATCGTCGACATGGTCCGCAACGACATGGGACGGGTCGCCGAGGTCGGCAGCGTGAGCGTGCCCCGGCTCTTTGCCCTCGAAAAATATCCGACCGTCTGGCAGATGACCTCCACCGTGACCGCGGAGACGCGGGCTCCGGTCGCCGAGATTTTCGCGGCCCTGTTTCCGCCCGCCTCCATCACCGGCGCGCCCAAAGCCCGCACTATGCGGCTGATCGCCGAGATCGAGACGACGCCGCGCCGCGTCTATACCGGCGCTGCCGGCTTCCTCGCCCCGGGCCGCCGCGCCCAGTTCAATGTCGCGATACGGACCCTGCTGCTCGATTCCGCTCGCGGACAGGCCGAGTACGGCGTGGGCGGCGGCATCGTGTGGGATTCCGTCTGCGAGTCGGAGCAGGCGGAGTGCCGGACCAAACGCCGCGTTCTGGACCTTTCCCTTCCGCCGTTCTCGCTGCTCGAAACCCTGCTGTGGACTCCCCCGGAAGGGTATGCTCTCCTCGACAGACATCTGGCGCGACTCGCAGAGTCCGCCGGGTATTTCGATTTTGCCTTCGACGCGGCGGCCGTGCGGCAAGCGCTGCTCGCGCGGGCCTGCGCCTTTGCTGCGGGCCCGCACAAGGTCCGCCTGCTCCTCGCGCGCGGCGGCGCGGTCACGCTGGAGGCCGCGCCGTTGGCCGCGCCGCCGGGTCACGCGGCACGCCCGGCGGTGGCGCTGGCGCGGTTTCCGGTGGACCGCTCGGACCCGTTCCTCTACCACAAGACCACGCGGCGCGCGGTTTACGAGGAGGCCCTGGCGTCGCGTCCCGGCTTCGACGACGTGATTCTGTTCAATGCGGACGGAGAGATCACCGAATCCTCGCGGGCGAACGTGGCGGCCGAGATGGACGGGGTGCTGTGCACGCCCCCGGTCTCGTGCGGCCTGCTGGCCGGCACCTTGCGCGCGCGCCTGCTCGAAACCGGCGAGCTCGTCGAGCGCGTCATCCCGGTCGACGCCCTGCTCCGCAGCCCCCGCGTCGTGCTGGTCAATTCGGTGCGCGGCCAGGTTCCCGTCACCGTTATCGCCCCGTGAGGCGCGGATGCCCTTGCGCGGCGCCGTCCCGGAAGAGTGGCGCGTGCCCTCCGGACACCCCGGGCCGCCTCCGCCTCCTCGGCAAAAGCCGTCTTCCTTCCGGAAACGCGCGTTTCATTTTGCGCTTCGCGCTGTCCTTCACGTCTCCTGTTTCTGACATCGCGCGAGAATCGGGCATTCTGCTTGTGCGGAATACGCCCGCTACGCAAGGCCCCGAACGGCCTGCTCACATCAACGGGATCGGGACGGTCTCTCCAGCGGCTTGGCGCGCAATCTCCGCATCGTGGCCAAAGAAAAGCATGTTGGAGTCCATCCAAACGATCAATTTACGCCATTCGCCGTTACTCAGCGACACCTCATGGTGGCCCGCTTTCAGCATGCGGTAGAGTTTGGACGCCCGGGCGCCGAATCCGCCCGGCACGGTGTACGCTTCGGTCCAGTAGTAGTTGTCGTAGAAATGCACGTAAGGCCGTAGCGCGTTAAACGACGCATAGAAGAAATTCTTATCTTTCTTCCAGTCACCTGCGCCGACCTCCGGCGCCTTTTTGCCCTGCGCGCGCGCTTGGACATGACATTGGACGCATTTAGCGTCCAGAATCGGCTGGATCAGGCGCGGATAGCTGAAAGGGTTGGTTCCCTCGGGCTCCGGCTCGATCTCCGAAGGCGTGCGTTTCATGGCCAGCGGTTGTCCGGTCAGCAACGGTGCGCCAGTGCGCTGGTCGTGACAACCGTTGCACATCAGTTGTTCGCCCGGCGCCGCATACGTCACGCTGCGCATACCCTGCAACGCTGTGCCGTCCGCCGTCAGCGCCTGAAAGAGAACCGGCACGTTGACCGGCACCTTAAAATACGCGCTGCCGTCGCTCTCCACCGGTACGGTTCCCAGGCAGGCCTTGGCGCCCTTCTGGTGGCCCGCGCCGATGCGCGGGCGCGATTCGATCGGCTCGGTCTTCGGCAGCACCTGCCAGATGCGCAACCTCGTGACCGGCTCGCCCCGCGGCAGAGGACGCCGGCTGTTGTACACGTTGCGGACGCCGACCACAGCGGTTTTGGGAAGCCGGTCTTCCGGCAGGGCGCGCTGCGGTTTGCCCTGCGCGTCGGGCGGCAGTCCGACCAGCGTGCCGTGTGGCAAGACCGGCGGCTTGGGACGCGCCATGAGCGGTTGCGGGCTTAAGCACGAGATGCGCGGATTACGGTAGAGGACCTCGCGATTCCCGAAGACGTCCAGCAGCACGATGGCGTAATTGCGTGCGGCCAGGTCGACCGGCTTTCCGTACTGGTCCGAGGCGTCGCCGTCGTAGGCGCACAGATAATATTTTTCCGAAAGCGGCCAGGGCGAAGCGTATTTGGCCGTGCGCTGTCCCAGGGCGATCTCCGCCTCCACAAAGAGCTGGTCCGGCGTCACGCGCTTCACCTGCGCCATCTGATCGTCGTCCGGAACGCGCGGGTCATACACGACAATCGAGCCGCGCGACTCCGTGTGATGGCCGATGGCCAGCGCCGAATAGAGGCGCGATCCGGGGATCGCACGCAGATCCATCACCGCGTTCGGATAGTTGTGGATCGAGGCGTGCGTGTTGCCGCCGATCGCCCGGGCATCGCGGCCGTCGGGATAGACGATCCACGGATGGTGGGCCTGCAACGCCCCCCTGTCCACATAATCCCATCGCGTGTAGAGCACCATTCCGGCATGGTCGACGCTCGGCATCCACTCGTTGGTCTCGTGCGGGCTCAGCCGCGTGATATCGCTGCCGTCCGCCAACATGGAAAAGAGGGTGAAGCTGGGTTTCGCCACCGGGTGGCAACGGCCGAACCCGCCGCGCCGTTCCGAAACGAACAGGATCCGTCCGTTGGGCAGCCAACAGGGGAAGAGGTCGTTACTGGGACCGCGGGTGAGTTGCGTCAGGCCTGAGCCGTCCGCCTTCACCCGGTAGATATGGAAACAGCTTGTTTCCGTCCAGACGCGGTCAGGACGCTCCCCGTCGGTGTGACAGAAGAGGATCTCCTGCCCGTCATACGAGACCGCCGGGGCGAGAAAGCCGCCGCGGTCCGACAGGGCGTTATTCAGCAGATCGCGCGCGACCGGCTGATCGCTGAAGGGGTTCTCGAGCACGAAAAGTCCGTTCCCCGCGAGCGTGCGACCGCGCGACGCGTTAAAACCGAAATACTGGTCAATGATGTGGTTCCCGTGCCGATTCTCATCGGACAACAGCGCTTCGCGCGTGACAAAGAGCAGTCGCGGGATGTTTTTGAGGAGCGGATTCGACAGGGCGAGGGTCCGGCGCACCGCGCAGGCCCGCAGATAGAGCGCGTGGCGGTCCCCTGCCGTTTGGGCCTCCCGCTTGATTCGGGACCACGCTTCCGGCGTCTGCCCCAGGTCCGCCAGCAAGGCGTCGCCCCGCCGCAAGACGATATCGAGCGGATCGCGGTCGGTCGGCTGGATCAGCGCGGCGGCATGAAAAACCTGCCCGCGGCGGACTTCCTCCGTGTCCGCGCCTTTTACGGTAACCGGTTTCACGCGGAGCTGCGTTTCCAGGATGCGGTATTCCCGCTCAAACTCTTCCTGCCCAGCCTGAAGGCACAAGGCCGCGCAGAGCGCGATGCAGAGGGTTGGCTTCCTGTCCATTTTTTCCTCGATGAGTATGGTCCACCATAGACAATCGCCCCGAAGAACGCCAGTCGAAACCGATTCCGGCACTCTTTTTGGGGTTGCGCCCATTTGGTTCATTAGTGTACCATTGGTTCATGGTAAAGAAAGCGCCCGCCTATGACGTGCCGGGGTTGCGGGCCGGCATCCGGATTTCGAGGCTGTTGTGCGAGTCGCCGAAACCGCTCGGCCTGGCCGAACTGTGCCAGGCGTCGGGGCTCAGTAAGCACATGGTGTACCGCTGCATCCAGACCCTGCTCTCGGAAGGCATGCTCATCGAGACCGGCGAGGGCCCCAAGTACGAGCCGTCGCTGCTCTCGTTCCACTACAACTCCATGCCGGTGGCGCGCATGACCGTCACGCGCGCCGCGCGGGAGCCGCTCCACGCGCTCTGGGAAGAGTTGAACGAGTGCGTCTACCTCGGCGTGCCGCACGATGACCGCGTCCTCTATCTGATCCACCACGAGGGCGGGCGCGAGATCCGCTCCGGCGGCGGGCGCATGGGCGGTCACTATTACCTGCACGCGGACGGCGCCGGCAAGGTGCTCGCGGCCTATGGGGACGACGCGCTGCGCGGGCGGCTGCTGAAGGAGGGACTGAAAAAACTCACGCCCAACACGCATATTGACCGGAAACGGTTTCTGGATGAGATGGCCCGTGTTCGCAGGCAGGGGTTCGCCTTCGACAACGAAGAGTACATCAAAGGCGTCATCTGCTTCGGCGCGCCGGTCTTCGACTACACCGGGAGCGTGGCCGGGGCGATCTGCAGCTCCGTGCTGACCATCCACTACACCTTCAAGGAGTTGGAGGCGGTGATCGGCCCGAAAGTCTTGGCGTGCGCGCGGCGGATCTCCGCAACGATGGGCTGGGCGGGAGAAAAGGGAGGGGAGAGGGCATGATCAATCTGGCGAAAAGGGACCGGCGGTCGGTCGGAAAACTGTTCGACTACTCTGTGCTTCCGAAACAGACGTCGGAAGCGGAGATCCGGAAAGGGTGCCGCGAGGCGGTCGCCTACAACTGCGCGGCCTTTTACTCGGCCTCGCCGTACTGGACTCCGGTGATCAAGGAGGAGCTGGCGGGCACGGACGTGCTGGCCGCGACCGGGATCGGCTTCCCGTGGGGCGTCGCCCCGCCCGGCGTCAAGCTGCTCGAAACCGAGCACGCGCTGGCGGCGGGCTGCCAAAGCGTGGATCTGGTCATCAACGCCGGCGCGCTCAAGAGCGGGCGCACCGCCGACGTCCGCCAGGAGATCCGCGAGTTTGTCGCTCTCGTGAAAGGCCGCGCGCTCACGAAGATCATTTTGGAGGTCTGTTTCCTGACCGACGAGGAGCTCGTCACGGGGTGCCGGCTTATTCAGGAGGCGGGGGCTGACTTCGCCAAGACCTCGACCGGCCAGTTCGAGGGGCCGAGCCTGCCGCAGGTGCTGCTGATGCGCGAGACGCTGAAGGGGTCGGGCGTCAAACTGAAGGTCGCGGGCGTCAAATTCCCGCGCCCGCAGAACGCCTACACCTTCATTCTCGCCGGCGCCGACCTGATCGGCACGCGCGCCGCGCCGGAGATCATCGACGCGCTGGAACAGATGCGGGAGATCGGCCTCGTGCCGCCGTACGCGCCGTAAAAAAGTGTCTCTCTCACCTCTCTGTGCCTCCGTGTCTCTGTGAGAAAAAGAAGGGAAAAACGATGGCCTCCTATCTGATGGGAATCGACATCGGGACGACCGGCGCCCACGCCATGCTCTTCGATCTGGAGGGGAACGCGCTCGGCAGCGGGTATCGCGAATACGCTTCCGTCTTTCCTGCCGAACATCAGGTCGAACAGGAGGCGGAGCTGCTGGTCGAGAGTGTTTTTGAGGTCTGCCGCCAAACCGTCAGCCAGGCGAAGGTCGACCCGAAAGAGGTGCTGGCGGTCAGCCTGACCTCTCAGCGCGCGACCTTCGGCCTCATGGACGCGGACGGAAAGATCCTCGGCGGCCGTTTTTACGTTTGGCAGGACAACCGCGCGCTGTCCGTGCTGCCGGAGATCGCGGCCCGGATCAGGGCGGAGGAGCTTTATCAGCTCACGGGAATGCCGCTCACCCCGACCTTCTCCCTGGAGAAGCTGGTCTGGATCAAGAAACACCAGCCTGAGCGGTACGCGCGGACCCGGACAATCGTTTTCCCCGCCGACTATCTGCTGTTCCGCTTCGGGGCCGGCGTCCTGCGGACGGAAGTGACCTGCGCCTGCTGCAGCGGCATGATCGACATCCGCACGCTCGACTGGTCGGGCCGCGCGCTGGACGCCGTCGGGCTGGACCGAGCCAAACTCGCGCCGCTCGTCCGGCCGGGAACCGTTGTCGGAAAGCTCTCCCGGGAGGCCGCCGGACGGAGCGGACTCGCCGAGGGGACCTTGCTCGTCACGGGAACGGGAGACCAGCAGGCGGCGGCGCTCGGGGCGGGCGTCATCGAGAGCGGCCGGGCCTCGCTCACGCTCGGAACGGCCGGGCTGCTGGTCGTCGGGACACGCCAGTTGGAATTGGAGAAAAGCCCCGGGCTCATGGCCCCGTCTTCCGGCCTGCTCGGGCTGTACGAGCTGGAGGGGATCCAACTCGGCGCCGCAAGCTGTTTCCGCTGGACCCGCGACCTTTTCTTCCATCCGGACCTGACGGGAGAGAATACGACGCCGCCCGCGGTGAACCGCTACAAGCAGATGGACCGGCTCATCCTGGGTTCCCCGCCCGGCGCCAACGGGCTCGTGTTTCTGCCCTTCCTGTCCGGGGCCGGCTATCCGCACTGGGACCCGCTGGCGAGCGGAACCTTCACGGGCCTGCGTTTCTCGCACACGCACGCTGACCTGATGCGCGCGGTGCTCGAAGGCATTTCGCTGGAGAGCTTCGACATGTACCAGCAGATGCGGAAGGCCGGCGTGACGATCGCCTCGCTGGCCGTGACCGGAGGCGCCATGGAGTCCCCGGTCTGGCGGCAGACGATCGCCGATGTCTTCAACATGGAGATTTCTCCTTTGCGTGTCCCGAACGCGACGCTCGTCGGGGCCGCCCTCTTCGCCGGAATCGGGGCGGGCGTTTTCCGCGATGTCGCGGAAGGCGTGGCCCGGACCGTCCGCTTCGAACCCCCGGTCCAGCCGATTCCCGGGAATGTCGAAACGTATCGGAAACGCTACGAGACGTACAGGTGCCTGTGCGCCGCATTAACCCCGAAACCCTTTGCGGGCGATGCCCGCGTGTAACCAAAAGGAAGGAACCGTTATGGCCATCGCCATTTGTTTTCCGGGAAAGTACTGCCAAGGAAAAGGCCTGCTCCGCGAAGCGGGCAAATGGATCGCGGGCTACGGCAAGAAGCCGCTGGTCCTGTGGGAAAAGTTTCTCCAGGATTCGCTGGGCGGGACGCTGACCCGTTCGTTCGCCGAACACGGTCTCGCGTTCCGCGAGGCGCTGTTCGCCGGAGAGACGACCCGGGCGGCCGCGGACGCGCTGGCCGCGACGGTCCGGGAACACGGCTGCGACGTGGTCGTCGGCATGGGTGGCGGCAAAGCGATCGACACCGCCAAGGCGGCGGCGGCGCGGTCCGGCACCCGCTGCGTCATTGTCCCGACGATCGCCTCGAACGACGCCCCGACAAGCGCGTGCACGGTCTGGTACAATGAGGCCGGCGAGTACGAGGGCTTCGACATGTGGCGGTCCAACCCCGACCTCATTCTGGTGGACACCGAAGTGATCGCCCAGGCGCCGGTCCGTTTTCTTGTGGCAGGCATGGGGGACGCCTTGGCAACCTGGCCGGAAGCGCGCGCCGCCTTCAGCAAACGGGCCGTTTCCTGTGCGGGAGGGACACCCACGATGACCGCGATGGCGATGGCCCGCCTGTGCTTCGATACGATTCTGGAATACGGCATCGAAGCGAAAACGGCGGTTGAACGCGGCGTCGCGACACCTGCGGTCGAGAAAGTTGTGGAGGCGAACATCCTCCTGTCGGGCGTCGGCTGGGAAAGCGGCGGCCTGGCGACCGCGCACGCGATCGCCAACTCCCTGCCCGCCATTCATGAGACGCACGGGCTGATGCACGGGGAAAAGGTCGCCTTCGGGCTGATGACCCAGCTCTGCCTTGAACAGGAAATGCAAACGGCGGACGTCTATCGGATTGCGGACTTCCTCGCCGCGGTGGGCCTGCCGACGACGTTTGCGGCCATGA
Source organism: Kiritimatiellia bacterium (assembly GCA_034003585.1). GTDB lineage: Bacteria > Verrucomicrobiota > Kiritimatiellia > RFP12 > UBA1067 > JAPXSY01. The sequence continues at coordinate 10 of JAVEYH010000051.1, read as the reverse complement.
AGATGCAGGA
>JAVEYH010000050.1:0-23022 GCA_034003585.1 Kiritimatiellia bacterium | reverse complement strand
CTTGCACCATTCATCCAGGGGGAGCGCTTCCTTTGACATCCCGCGCGGCCACAATCGATCCACCAAGACCCGGTAACCGCGTGACCTGTCCGTTTCATCGTAAACGCGAGCCAGTTCAATTTGCATGCCGCACCTCCTCTAGCCAACGTTTTCCGGTCAACGAGGCCCTTCCATAAGGACTCTTTCCAAGCTGGTGTGATCTTTACAGGAAACCGCCGGACAAGTCAAAGAGCAACCGTCTTCCGGGCCGTTGGAGGGTGCGGTCCCGTATTGTGTGAACGGAAGCGCACGCGCCGGTTGACAGCTCCGGGGGGGGCGTGTTAAGGTATCGCTGAATGGTTTTTGGCGTGACGCCTGTTGAGGAGGAGACGGAATGAAGAGCGAAACCCAGAAGAATGTGAAGGCCGGCGTGGCCATGCTTGCCGCGACGCTGTGCATGGGAACGGTCCTGGCCGGCGACGGTTCGGACGAGCCGGGCTTTGTGCCGCCGCCCAAGCGGTCGCAGCCGCCGCCCGCGCCGCCGCGGTCGATTTCTTCGGCGGAGACCACGGACCCGTGCTGCTGCTGCCCGGTCACGCCGCAGGCCCGGACCGAGGCCAAGAAACCGCCGCAGCCGCCCGTGCTGATCACGAAACTCAAGAGCGAGGGCGGTTCGGGTTCGAAGTGAGTGTCGGTCCGGAGGGTGGCGGCAGGGGCATGTGATGATCGCGCGGGCGGGTGGCGCACCCGGGATTTTTGCGGCCTCAGCCCGCTGCGGGATACTGGCCGCCGGCAGGATTTGCGACAGTGATGTCCCAGCCTGTTGGCGGCCGGTTCGTTATCCGGCCGGGGTGCGGCCGGGTGAAAGGATCAGGGATATGAAGCGGGTTCGGCTGGGGTGGGCGCTGGCGATCGGGGCCGTGATGGCGGTGTCGGGGCAGGACGATCTGGACTGGAACGCCACGCCCAATGACGTGAACAATCTCCTCAAGAGCATGAAGGAGATGATCGACGTCAACTACAGTGTGCAGGTCGCGACGCTGGAGGAGGTGTCGGTCGATCCCGCCAAGAACCCCATCCTCTACCGCTCCGGGCATTACAATTTCTCGTACACCGACGAGCAGCGCAAACGCATCCGCGAGTACTGCCTCGCGGGCGGCATGCTGATTTACAACACGGGGCTCGGGTCGGCGCCCTTCTACCGCTCTGCCGCGCGGGAGCTGGCGAAGATCTTCCCGGAGCAGCCGCTCCAGCGGCTGACGTCGGACCACCCGATCTTCCACGCCTACTACGATGTGGACCGGGTCCGGTACTGCCCCGGCGTGCGCAAGTCCGGGTTTGTCGGCGACGAGCCCTGGTTCGACGCGGTGGAGATCAACTGCCGGGTGGTGGCGCTGGTGTCGCGCTGGTGCCTGGCGGTGGGCTGGGAGGACAATGTCCAGCCGGAGTACCAGGCGTATGAGGCGGACTCCGCCAAGAAGCTCGGGGTGAATATCTTCTCCTACTCTTCGGCGATGCGCGCCTGGGCCAAGAGCCAGGCCCACGCCATCCAGTTCATTGACAAGCCGGAGCCGAGCGCGGACAAGGTCGCCATGGTGCAGGTGGTGTATGACGGCGTCTGGAAAACGCGGCACGCCGGGCTCTCGGTGATCCTGCAGACCTTCAACCTGAAGACGGACGTGCCGGTGAAGTACACGGTCCGGGAGATGCGGCTCAAGGACGCGGCCATTTTCAACGCGCCGCTGCTGTATCTGACCGGGCACGAGCACTTCAACCTGAACAAGACCGAGGCGGCGAACCTGAAGAAGTATCTGGACAACGGCGGGTTTCTGCTGGCCGAGGCCTGCTGCGGCCGCAAGGGGTTCGACCTGGCCTTCCGCACCCTCATGGCGGCGCTGTATCCGGGCGCGCCCCTGCGCGCGATCCCGCAGGAGAGCCCGATCTTTCAGGTGCCCAACGATGTGCAGCGGGTGGGCGTGACGCCGGTGCTGCAGCAGGCGCTGGGCTCGGCGGCCATCCGGCCGCAGCTCGAGGGGCTGGAGGTGAACGGGCATGTCGCGGTGATTTACAGCCCGTTCGGGCTGGCCGGCGGCTGGGAGATGTCGCAGAGCCCGTACGCCAGGGGGTATGACGATGTCAGCGCCCAGCGCATCGGGCAGAACATCCTGATGTATTCGGTGACGAATTAAGGCAAGGGATCGGAGCGCGCGATGAGGGGTGTGCGAATGAGTCGAAAGAGTGTCGCCGCGCTGCTGCTGCTGGCGGCGGGCGTGGCCGCCGCCGCGGTGCGCAGCGGCAACGAGTATGCGCTGAGCCTGGTGGAGCCCAAGGCGCCCGCCGTGCGCCAGAGCAACGCCGAGGAGGGCCGGGGCAAGCAGTTCTTCTTCCGGTACCTGGAGGTGTTGGAGATCGAAAAGGGGCAGGCCGACGGCTATCCCCAGATGACGCTCAAGACCCGCGAGCCGAGCTCCGGCGTGACTGTCCGCTTTGTGGTGCGCAAGAGCGTCTCCCTCTCGGTGCTGCAGCAGACGCCCGTCACCAGCGTGGGGGACGCGGTGGCGGTGACCGGGGTCATCTCGGCCGCGGATCCGGCGACGCGCGAGATCGTGCTGAATCCGGTGATCGTGCGGCACAAGGACCGGTTGGCGCCGAAGGTCGGCAAAGAGATGCTGGCCGAGGTGGACTCTTCGGCGGTGGTGTACTCGTTCACCGGGGGCGGCGTGGCGGTGAACGTCTCCAAGCGCGACGAGGACCTGATCGCCAACGAGAAAGAGATGATCGCGAAGCTCGGCAAGGAGGGGTGGGCCAGGCATCTGCTGGCGGAGATCGCCAAACGCGACAAGGCGGAGCGGGCGAAGCGGGACCAGCTTGACATTTACCGGAAGCCGCAGGGCAAGTGAGCGGGGCGCGCGGGTGCGCGCGCAAAGGATCGGGTGAAGCGGGGTATGGCGAAAAAAGAGAAAGCCAAGGGGGCGGCGGCCGCGAAACCGTCCCGGCCGGCCGGGGAGGAGGGGATCCGGGCCTTCCTCAACCCGGAGGAGATGCACAAGCTCAACCGGATCGTGCTGCAATCCCGGTATGTGGTGGAGGGGAATCTGGCGGGCGCGCACCGGAGCCCGCTGAAGGGCGCCAGCTCCGAGTTCGCCGAGCACAAGGCGTACGGGATGGGGGACGACCCCAAGCACCTGGACTGGAAGGTGCTGGGGCGCACGGACCGCTATTACATCAAGCGGTACGAGGACGAGACCAACCTCCGCGTGTATCTGATCCTGGACCGGAGCGGCTCCATGGCGTACGGCAGCGCGGCCGTGCGGAAGTTCGATTTCGCCTGCCAGCTCGTCGCCGCGCTGGGGTATGTGGTGGTCAAGGCCCGCGATTCGGTGGGGCTGTTCGTGTATTCGGACAAGATGGACATGCAGGTGGAGCCGCGGAATTCGGTGAACCACCTGCACAACATGCTGAAACGGCTGCAGGGGCTGGAGCCGGCTTCCACCACGCGCACGGCGGAGACGCTGCACCAGATCGCCGAATCGATCCACAAGCGCGCGCTGGTGGTGCTGGTTTCGGATCTGCTGGACGACGAGCGGGAGGTGACCCTGGCGCTCGCCCATTTCCGCAAGCGGCTGCATGACGTGATCGTGCTGCATGTGCTGGATCCGGTGGAGATCGACCTCTCCCTGAAGCAGGGCTTCGAGTTTGAGGATCTGGAGACCGGCGAGCGGGTCACCGCCGATCCCCGCGGCCTGGCGAAAGAGTATCAGGCCGCGTTCGCGAAGTTTCTGGAGCATTACCGGGTGTCCTGCGAGGGGATGAAGGTGGACTACCGCCTGGTGCGGACGGACCAGTCGGTGGAGACCTATGCGCGGGCGTATTTAGAGGAGCGGCGGAGGCTGCGGTAGCCCATCATGATTTCTTTTCTCAATCCACTGTTTCTGGCGGCTCTGGGCGCGCTGACCCTGCCGCTGATCCTGCACCTGATCCAGTCGAGCCGGACCGAGAGGCTGCCGTTCAGCACGGTCCGGTTCCTGAAGATGGCGCAGAAGCGCTCGTCGCGGCGCATCCGGATGGAGAATCTGCTGCTGCTCCTGCTGCGGCTGCTGCTGCTGGCCCTGCTGGCCCTGGCGTTCGCCATGCCGATCCTCCGCACGCGGAACTTCGGATCGGTGCTGAGCCGCACGTCGCGGGATGTGGCGATCGTGCTGGACGGCTCGTACAGCATGAATTACCGGCTGAACCAGCAGAGCGTGTGGAACCAGGCCACGGAGCTGGCGGCCTCGATCGTGGAGGGACTCGGGGACAACGACCGCTTCTGCGTCTATCTGGCGGGCGATCAGGTGACGCCGGTGTGCGAGCAGATGACCGGCAAGAAAGAGGAGGCGACGGCCCGCCTCCGGGCGCTGCCGATGCCGGTGGGCTCGTCGCGGCTCTGCCCGGCGACCCTGGCCGCCCTGGGGACCCTGAATCAGGAGGGGCGGCGGGGCGAGCGCGAGCTGCACATCCTCTCCGACCATCAGATGCTGCCGTGGGTCAGTTTCAGCGCGGGCGGGGAGGGCGACGCGGCGGCGGCCGGGGCCGCGGGTTCGCCGAATCCGGGCGGGGACAAGTGGGATCCCTCGGAGGTGCAGGACAACACCACCTGTTTCGTCACGCTGCTGGGGACGCCCAGTCCGGAAAACGCCGCGGTCCTCAACGTGGAGCTGGAGCCCAGGCTCATCACCGCGCAGACGCCCTGCCAGGTGACGGTGAATCTCAACCGCACCGGCACGCCGCTGGAGACGGCCGTGCACCTGCTGGTCGACGGCAAGGAGACGGCGCGGCGCTCGGTGATGCTGGGCGGGGAGGGCGAGGCGCGGCTCCGGTTCGCGCTTCCGCCTCTGGAGGGCGGCACGCATGCGGCGCTGGTGACGACGCCGGATGACAGCCTCACGGAAGACAACGCGTTCCACTTCCTGATTCACGTCCGCGAACGGCTGCCGGCATTATGCGTGGGGTCCAGGGAGAGCGCGCTTTTCCTCCGGACCGCGCTGAGCGTGGGCGCGGGCGCGGGTGCGGAGGCGGTCTCCGCGGTGGAGGTCAAGAACATCACGGTCGCGGAGTTGGGGGGGGAGAACCTCTCCGCCTACTCCTGCGTGTTCCTGTGCGACGTGCTGCCGCTGGCGGGGCAGCAGGTCAGCCTGCTGGAGCAGTACGCGGCCGCGGGCGGCCTGATCGTGCTGTTTCCCGGCGACGGCGCGGCGGTGGCGGACTACGCCCAGTGGAACAGCCTGCCCGCGACCCCTTCGGCGATCGCGGACTGGCCCCTGGAGAAGCGGAAGCAGCTGCTGACGTGGGTGCTGCCGCAGCACCCGTCCGTCCGGGGGCTCGCCGAGGGGGGGATCGCGCCGCGCATCGTGGTCAAGCGCCAGCTCCAGTGCGCGACGCTGAAGGAAAAGGCCCAGGTGATCGTGGCGACCTCCGCGGGCGGGCCCTTTCTGATCAACCGCCCCGCGGGGCGGGGCGCCGTGGTGATGTTCACCGTGTCGGCCGACCGCTCGTGGAGCGATTTTCCCCTCTCCGCCTTTTATCTGCCTCTGGCGCACCAGCTCATCCAGTACGCCGCGGGGGTAGGCGCCCGGCCGCCGTATCTTTGGGCCACGGACAGCCTTTCGCTGAAAGAGTTTTTGCCGGAGGCCACGCGCCATTCGACGCTCACCGCGCCGGACGGCAAGCCGGTTCCGCTGCGCAGCGTCATGGTGGAGGGCGAGGCCGCGGCGTACGCCGAGGGGCTGATGACGCCGGGGATCTATAAGCTGGGCGCGGCCGGCGGCGGGGGCGCCAAGCCGGCCTTGGCGATCAACATGCTCCGCGAGGAGTCGGATCTCACCCCGGTCAAGCCCGCGGACATCTCCTCCATCCTGGGCGTGTCCGCGCTGCACGTGGCGACCGGCAAAGAGGAGCTGCTGAAACAGTTGGAGGACTTCCGCATCGGCCGGTCGCTGGGCGAGGCGCTGCTGTGGCTGGCTTTGCTGGTGGCCATCGCGGAGGTGCTCTACGCCAACAGCCTCCTGCGGAAGACCGCGAAGCTGACGGACACGATGAAGATCGCCCCCTCCGGCAGAGTGAAGGAAAACGAAGCGTGATCATGTACGACCATCTCGCGCCGACCGCCGCCGTTGCGGCCGGGGTTCTGGCGGCTTTGGCGGCCACCGGGGCCGGGTACGCCCTGTTTGTGAAGCGGGACGGCCCGATGCTGGCGATGCTTTTTTCGCGGATCTGTTTCTTCCTGCTGCTGGGGTGGTGCCTGCTTCTGCCCGGGGAGAAGCGCGTCGAAACGCTGGAGCAGAAGACCCGTTTTCTGGTGCTGGTCGACGAGTCCCGGAGCATGACGATGACCCCGGCTAAGGGGATGACCAACCGCTGGCAGGCGGCGCAGGCGGTGCTGCAGATGCCGTGGGTGCCCGGCATGGCCGAGAAATGCGAGGTCGAGGTCTATCCGTTTTCCGCGGATCTCCAGCAGAAGACCGCGCTGGCGGAGCTCGTCGGGCGCGAGCCCGGGGGGGAGGCCACGCTGTTGCGTGAGGCGCTCAAGAAGCTCGCGGGCCGGTACGCGGGCGTGGACGTGACGGGGTGCCTGCTGCTCAGCGACGGGCTGGACACGCGCGAGGCGTTCAAAGAGTGGGCGATGGAGAAGCGCCCCTTCCCGATTTACACCCTGGCGCTGGAGCGGGAGGCGATCTGGGAGGAGGAGCCGGATATCCGCGTGGAGACGCTCAGCACGCCGCGGCGCGTCACGGTCGGGTGGCAGTCGGAGCTCAAGGCCGTGCTGTCGGGGCAGGGGACCAAGGGCCAGCCCTTCGCGGTGCAGCTTTTCAAGGACGACGTGCTGCTGCAGCGCATCGAGACGCAGATCCCCGAAGGCGGCGGGTCGCGCGAAGTGGTGTTCAAGCTGGACCACGCGGCCATCGGCGTCAACACCTACCGGGTCGCGCTGCCCGCGCTGTCCGGCGAGTCGCAGACCGGGGACAACGAGTCCTCGGTGGTGGTGCAGGTGCTGGACGCCAAGAACCGCCTGATGTACGTGGAGGGCCCGCCGCGGTGGGAGTCCAAATATCTCTCCCGCGTGCTGCGCGAGAGCAAGCAGGTCAGCCCCGCCATTTTCCTCAAGGGCCCCAAGGGGAAGTTCATGACGTACGGGGTCAGCGGCGAGGTCGCGCCGGACATGGGGGAGGCGCAGCTCGCGCAGTTCAAGATCGTGGTGGTGGGAAACCTGAGCGGCGAGGAGCTGGGGGAGGAGCGCGCGCGCGCGCTGGTGAAGTTTGTGGAGGCGGGGGGGAGCCTGGTGCTGCTCGGGGGCAGCAAGGCCTGGGCGCCGGACGGGTTCGCGAAGACGCCGCTGAAGGGGCTGCTGCCCGCCAAAGCCTTTTCGGGCAAGGCGCGGGAGGGTGAGTTCGCCGTGAGCCTGACCGAGCAGGGGCGTTCGCACGCGGCCTTCGGCGGGGATGCCGAGTTCTGGCGGAAGATCCCGGCGGTGCTCTCGATCTTCCAGGGGGTGGAGCCCTCGGCCGCGGCGCGGGTGCTGGTGGAGGTCCGCAGCGAAAGCGGGCCGCAGCCGATGATCCTCGCCCAGGATTTCGGGCAGGGCAAGGTGGTGGCCGTGTTCTCGGATTCGCTGTGGAAGTGGCAGCTGAGCGCCGACGCGCTCCAAACCAATCCCTATCCGCGCTTCTGGCACCAGCTGCTCTCGTGGCTGTCGCCCAAGGCCGACCAGATCGAGGGGCGGAGCTGGGAGGTCTTTCTCGACCGCGAGGCCTGCTTCCTGAACGAGGAGATCGAGGTCACCGCCCGGTGGGTGGGCGGCGGGGACGGCCCGCCCGAGGGCGCGGCCGTGAAAGCGGAGATCACCCTTCCGGACAAGCGGGTGGTCCCGTTCGCCATGGCGGCCCGGGAGGATCAGGTGCTGGAGGGCAAGGCGGTGCCGGCCTTCAGCGTGAAGGTCAAAGGCGAAGCCGCCGGAATGTACGCGGCGGCCGGGGTTTCGGAGGCGCGGGGGCAGCGGCTGGAATCCGAGCCGGCCTTCTTCTCGGTGAAGCCCTACTCGCCGGAGTCCATTCCCCGGCCCGCGGAGCTTTCCGTGCTGCGGGCGATCGCGGCGAACAGCGGCGGCGCGCACTTCGATTCCGCGGACGAGCTGGACCGCGCGCTGCAGTCCGTGACGCCGAGGCGGGTCGAGCAGAGCGTCTTCGAGTATAAGACGTATTGGCAGCATTGGGCGATTCTTGGTATGCTAATAACCTTAATCGCTTTGGAATGGATTATCCGGAAATTCCGGAATCTCACGTAGGCGGTCACGCGACCGGGAGGGTGCGGATGAAACGGATCGGAAAAGGTGTTGTGTGGCTTTGCGCGTGGGTCCTGGCGGTGTCGGTGTCGCGCGCGGCGCCCGCGGTGACCAACTACTGTTACAACAGCGACTTCACCTCCGCCAAGGGGCCGCTGGACGGGTGGCACACCGATTATGACTGGACCCGCAACAAGCACCAGATGGGCAACCACAAGAACGCCTCGGTGCTGCCGGTGTTCCGGGCCAAGGAAAAGGTGCTGAAGATGGCGGTGCCGAGCGGGTTCGAGACGAAGGTCGAGACCCCGCTGATCCCGTATGAGCCCGGGGACCGCTACGAGTGCACCTTTGACATCTGTGTGGAGAATGTGGCGGTGAACATCCTGTTCCAGGGGTACAACCTCAAGCCGGGCATTTCGCCGGACGAAACCCCGAACCTGCAGAACCTGCGGCGGATGTACAAGGCGGAGTACGTCACGGCCAAAGGGGCGGTATGGAAAAACATGCGCGTCACCATCCCCAACGAGAAGGTTTCGCCGGTCGCGTACAGCCACCTGAAAAAGGTCCGCTACATCACGGTGCTCATGTACGTGCCGGGCGCGACGTATTTCAAGGACGGCAATTTCTATGTGACCAACCTGAAGATCGTCAAATTGCCGGAAAAGGCACGGGTGACGCAATGAGGCGGCGCCGCGCCTGAGCGCGGCCGGGGGCACGGAGACGGGATATGGCACCATCCGTATTGATCGGACAGCTTGAGAAGATCGGCCGGCTGCTGAACCGCTGGCAGGCGGAGTTCCGGCTCACGGCCGGGCTCGCGCTGTTCGGGACGCTGGTCTTCTGCCTGGCGGGCGTCGACCTGCTGGTCCGGTACGGCCGCAACGGGCGGCTGCTGGCCTGGGCCGTGCTGGTGGCGGGGGCGGGCGTGACCGCGGGGCTGGTCTTCCGCGCGCTCGCGCGGCGCCACACCCCCGAGGCGGTGGCGGTCCGCGTGGAGCGGACCTTCCCGCAGCTCGACAACCATCTGATCAACTTTCTGCTGTTCTCCGCGTTCCGCGTCAAAGACTCCTTTGTCGCGGCGTATGTGAAAATGGAGATCCCGCACTGGGGCGGTTTGGATTTCCGCATGATGAAGGACCGGCGGCTGCTGCGCCGGGCGCAGCTCGCGCTGGGCACGTCGCTGCTGCTGCTGCTGCTGCCGCTGCCGTTTGCGGGGCAGGCGTGGCCCGTGGCGATGGCGCGGGTGCTGAACCCCTTCGCGGCGTTCACGCCGGTCAGCCTGACCCGCATCCTCCGCGTGAGCCCCGGCGACGCGACCGTCCTGCAGGGCGGCGTGCTCACGCTGGCGTGCGAGGTGGAGGGCCGGGCCGGGCACACGGTGCTTCTGGATATCCGTCCGGCCGACGGCGAGCAGAAGACCTACCGCTTGGGCACGCTCCAGGGGGGCGCGGCCGAGCGGTTCCAGCATGTGATCCCCAAAGTCACCACGGACCTGAAGTACCGGTTCCGCGCGGGGGACGCGTACCCGCCGGAGTGGAGCGCGATCACCCTGCGGCCGCCCCTGGCGTTCCGCGCCGTGGCCCTGAAGGTGACGCCGCCCGCCTATACGCGCCTGCCCGCGAAACGGGTTGACGCGCAGGCGACGGCCCTCGACATCCCGGCCGGGTCCCGCGTCGAGCTCGCGGTCCGGTGCAACGCGCCGCTGCGCTCGCTGGTGGTGTCCGGCTGGGGCGGCGATCCAATGGAGTTCGCGGACAAAGGGGAGAAGCCGGGCGGGACCGTCGCGCTCGTGGTCACCAACGGCGTGGCCCTCCTCCTCACCGCGGAGAGCGTGGAGGGCGACAAGGCCGAGAGCACGGTGGGGTTCAATCTCCTGCCGGACCGGCCTCCGGCGCTGGCGGTCCGGTATCCGCAGAAACCCGTGCCGCTGCCGCCCGGCATGGCGCCCACGATCGATTTCTCGGTGTCGGATGATTACGGGTTCGGGGAGATCGTCATCGTGTCGATCCCCAAGACGGACGAGCCCGCGGCGCGGCCCAAGGTGCTGAAGACCTTTTCCGCGGCGGAGATCCGGGGCAAAGAGTTCTCGGCGCTGTGGAAGGGCGCGGTCCGCAAGACAACGGACACCGGTACGCTGGTGATGCGGATTGAGGCCCGGGACAACCGCGGGGACAACGGCCAGACCACGGTCTCCGGTCCGCTGGTGTTCGAGCTGGACGAGACGGATCAGGCGGCGAAGAAGCGGGAGGAGCTGGTCAAACAGGGCACGGAGAGCCTGGAGCGGGCCATCCTTCTCCAGCGCGAGAACCTCCGCAAGGTCACGCAGCTTCGCGGCGCGTTGGCCGGCAGCACCCCGGAGCAATGGGAGGAGACCGCCAAAAAGCAGGAGGAGATCCGGCAGGCGGTCCGGCTGCTGCTGGAGCGGGGCGGGGGGAGGAGTCTCGGGAACCTGGTGCCGACAGTCAAAAAGCTCTATCTGAACGAGCTGCATGAGGTGATCCCCGCGCTGCGGGCGGTTCCGGACGCGGGCGGGACCGCGGAGAAAGACCGGCAAGCCGGCAAGGCCCTGTCGATGCAGGAGAAAATCCTCCGCCAGCTGACCTTTGCCGGGGAGTCGGCGGCCAAAGCCCAGGAGAACCAGGGCACCAGCTCCCTGATCGGGATGCTGGACGGCATCCTCACCGGACAGGCCAAGATCGTTCGGGTCACCTCCCAGTGCGCCACACAGGGCGTGGCGGTCGCGGCCTCGCTGGTGGATGAGCAGGACGCGCTGAGTTCGGAGGTGACGGCCTTTATCCAGGCGTGCGCCGCCGAGGCGGCGTCGGGGCAGGGAGAGGACAAATCGCAGAGCGCGTTTCTCGAATCGGTCGCCGCGTTCTGCAAACAGCAGAAGATCACGGACGACATGCTGCTGGCCGCCGAGCAACTGGAGGCGAACGCGGCGCGCGAGGCCCTCCCGCACGCGCGGAGCGCGTATGACAAGCTGACCGCCGTGCGCAAACGTTTCGAGGAGGTTCAGGCGCAGGAGGAAAAGGAGTCGCGCGAGGAGATGATCGATGCGATCCAGACCGCCGGGGCGAAACTGGAGAAGCTCAAGGCGGTCGAGAAGCGGCTGAAGGAGGAGATGGACAAAATCGCCGAGACCCGCGACCGGAACACCGAGGACTTCGACATCATGGAGCAGGAGGCCGAGGAGATCCGCAAGAACATCGAGGAGGCGATGCTCCAGATTCCGCGCGACCTGGACATTTTCGCGCACCTGAATGTCGGCAACGATCTGGTGGAGGATCTCTACTCGGTGTTCGAGGAGGTGACCCAGGAGAAGGACTCCGGCGAAAAGGATCCGCAGGGAGGCCCGGTCAAAGAGAAGGCCGTCATGAAGCGCGAGCACTATCTGGACGCGATGGAGAAGGCCGAGGAGCTGCTGGACGATTTCGAGATGTGGCTGGGGGAGAAGCCCGACACCACCAAAGTGACGGATGAGGCCTTCGACAAGGAAGAGATGCCGGAGGGCGTCGCGCTGACGCCCCTGCAGACCGCGATGGAGGACATCATCGGCGATCTGCTGGACATCGATAAGGAACTGGACAAGGAGGCGGACGACGGCGCCATCAACCAGGCGGTGCCGGACATGGAGATGGGCGGGCTGATCACCGAGGGCGACACCACCACCTTCTCCGCAAAAGGCAAATCGGGGAACTCGACGCCGGATCACAAAGAGCAGGACGGCCGGTCGAATGTCGGGCGGCAGGGCATGTCGAGCGGCGAAAGCGCCGCGGGTTCGGGAACCATCACCGAGGGCGACGAGAACATCGAGGCGCGCCGGACGCAGGATCCGACCCAGTCGGGCCAGGTCACGGCGGACGGCGAGGCGAAAACCAAGGCCACCGGCGGCGGCAAGCTGGGCTCCGGCAAAGGCGACGACTGGGGCGACAGCGGCGGCACCGAGCGCATGGACGCCACCGAGGCCGGCTCGTGGGGTCAGTTCATGGAGCAGATGGCGCGCAAGGCCGACCAGTCGTACGCGCAGGCGTCCCTCAAGGGGCTGCGCACCGACTCGCTGAAAACGGCCGCGCACCATATCCGGCAGGCGTCGGACGCGATTTCCAAGGGGGTGCCGATCGGGCAGGTGGCCGAGCTGCGGCGCAAGGCGATCGGCGCCCTGAAGAAAGCCAAGACGGAGCTCGGCGAGGGCAGCGCGACCACGCTGGACGGCGGCGTCGCCACCTCGTCCCTGACGGATGTGATCGAGGCCGAGCAGGATCTGGCGCCCGCCAAGTACCGGGGGCTGAACGCCGATTATTACAAAAAGCTCAACGAGGAGCTGTAACGTGCGGCCCCGCGCGCGGGGGGCCGGGACAGGGATGCGTATGACAACGACCATGCGGAACGCGATGCGGTGCCTCCTTCCGGCGGCCTTGGCGGCCGGATTGTGCGGCCGGGCCGCGGAGCCCGGCGAGTGGGCGGTCCGGGACGCGCCGATCCGCTTTGCGGTGGGGCTGACGCAGGCGCCCAGCCATCCGGGTGCCGGCTATTACGTGAAGCTCCCTGACGGCGGGAGCCTGCCGGGCCCCTTCCCCGAGCCGCTCGCGTTCGACGAGGCGGGGAATCCGCTCAAAAGCGCGGTGCTGTGGCACGCCAAGGAGATCGGGTGCGCCGTGGTCTTCGCAGCCCCGAAAGAGGGCAAGAGTGCGGTGCTGTATGTCCGGGGCGCGAAAAAGCTCGCGACGTGGACCCCGGCAAGCGGGCTGACCCCCAGCGCCATCCGCTGTGAGGTCAACGGCACCAGCGCCAAAGCCGCGGCGCAGAAACTCAGCCGGCTGGGCACCGTGGACGCCAAGACCCATTTCCACAACCAGGCGTGGTCGGCCGGCACCTGGCAGGGCGAATCGGTCCCGCTGGCGATCTGCGGGTGGAAGCCCGGCGGGAACGCGATCTATCTGCTGGCCCACGTCGAGGTCACGGCCCCCGGCCCCACATGGGTCGCGCCGATGACCCGCTCCGGCGAGATGGAGATCGTGATCGACGGCAAGCCGGTGCCGCTCTCCAAGAAAAACGAGAAACAGGGCGGACTGGGGGGCGAGGTCAACCTGACGGCCGGCCTGCACCGGGTGGAGCTTTTCGGCTTCAGCCCCGGGGGACAGGATGTCGGCCCCATGATGTTCACTTGGCGCACGTCCAAAACCACGATGGAGGAGCTGGGCGGACCGCGCGCCGCCGATCTGCGGTACCCCGGCACGTCGATGTACGAAACCGCCAAAGTCAAGGACGAGCATGTGGTCAAAACCGGTGACTGCACGCTGCTCGAGGTCCGGTCGCAGGCGGGGGTGGCCGCCGCCTTCGATGCCGTGCCCGACTGCCTGTTCGCGATGGAGGGGGAGGAGCCGCGGATCGCCTATACGCTGAAAGCCCGCACGGAGGGCAACCCGAAAGAGACCCGCTACCGTTGGAGTTTCGAGGAGGCGCCGAACGCGCTGGCCGAGGGGCCGGAGACGCACTGGCTCTTCAAGGGGCAGCGCTACGGCAGGGTTACGCTGACGGCCGAGGCCGCGGGCCGGCGCGCGGCCTGCGCCACGGTCCTGTTCGCCCACACGTTCGACAGCAGCAGCCTGGATGAGGAGCAGACGCGGTACATGTTCAAGCGGGCCTGCTACAGCATGCTGAAGGCGTATCCCGACAAGGCCGATCCGACCGCCGCGTGGGACGACGCCATGTTCAACAACCTTTTCCGCGTGCTGGATCTCTCCGGCGCCAATGCGCTGACGGAGTACATCGTCACGCAGCGCTGGCCGTTCTTCAAGAAACGGCTGACGCCCGAACGGCAGGGGCTGCTGGAGGATATCTTCCTCTTTTCCCTGGGGCCGCGCAAGCCGCAGGAGGCCATCCAGTGGGCATTGAAACTGAGTTCCGAAGAGTTCTCCGGCGGACGCGCCGCCGTGCTCAAGCTGAAGGCCGCGGAGGTGATGATGCTTTACCTCAACGATCTGGCGGGCGCCCGGAAACTCATCACCCCGCTGCTGGGCGACAGCGGCGAGGCGGGGGAGTGGGCCAAGATCCGGATGGGCGATCTGGAGTTTTTGGAACGCAACATCAATGCCGCGACGCAACGGTACGGCGACGTGCAGAACCGCGCCAAGGCCACGGCCGCCTCGCTCACGCCGAAGCGGCTTTCGGACCTCTCGGCCGGCGCGGCGCGCGCGCGGCGGCGCGAGAAAAAAGACGGGGAGCCCGGGTCCGCGCCCATGGAGCAGCCGGCCGGCCTGCCGGCGTGGAAACTCTCCGCCATCCGCGACGCCGCGGCCTCCGAACAGGTGAACATCCTGATCGAGCAGGGCTTTTATCTGGAGGCCTTCCAGGCGCTTCAGGCGTGGGAGCGGGTCTTTCCCCTCTCCAAACTGACGGGGGACTATCTGCTCTGCGAGGCGAAACTTTACCGGGCGCTGAAAGATTACAAGCGGGCGCGCGTCATTTTGAGCGCGTATTGCGATCAGGTGGACGCCTCGAATTTTCTGGTGGCGGCCATGGAGTTGAACAAGCAGTGCATGGCGGATCTGAACGAACCCGCCGAGGCGATCGAGAAATACGCGGAGGAGATCCGCAGGCGGACGTTCGCTGGCGGCGATCAGTGATGAACCGCCGCGCGCGGCAGCCGGAAGCGGACAGAAGGGAGAAGAGGAGATGAAAAGGGTATTCGCACAGTGCGTGCGGGGGGCGCTGCTGGCGTGCGCGCTTTCGGCAGCAGGAGCCGAAGAGCGCTCCCGGCTGTACACGGCCACGGACCCGTCGGCCACGGGCGGACTGAAGGGGCGGATCGTCAGGCCCTCCCAGCCGATCCTCCAGGTGCTGGCCATGCCGCCGGACGAGCCGCGGTTGGTTTACCAGGGCACGGTGACGGGCGGGGACCGGCAGGGGTTTCTGTTTCAGAATCTGCCGATGGCGCGGTACAACCTCTTCGTCATCTATGAGAATGAGTTCTTCGAGGGGCTCGAACTGTCGTCCGAACCCGACACCCTGACGCCCAAGGACCGCGAGAGCATCACCAAAATCGTGAACGCCTCGGACCCGTTCTTCAACAAGAAGGTCATCCACAGGATGGCCGGAACCACAGGGCGGGGCAATCTCGCCCGCTGTGTGGTGACCCAGTACCGGGACGGCCCCGGGACGGTCAAAGGGGATGACACCCTGCTGGAGGCCGGCAAGGGACGCCGGACCTTCAAGCTGATCTGGCTGAAGGATGTCGGTGTGGGTTGGCAGGTGGTGCAGAAACGGGACCTGTATCCGGTGACGGTGGAGATGAAGCTGCTCACCCCGGTCCATCGCTATTCGAAACAACTCTCCCGCATCCGGGTGACAAACCGCGTCAGGGATTTAGGCGAACTGGATCTCAGGAAAGAAAAATAATCCGCCTGTCACGGGCGAAGAAAGGGAACTTTTATGGCGAGTCTATTGGTGACAAAGGGGCAGGGACAGGGTCAGGAGATCGCGCTGACCGGGGCCGAGATCATGATCGGACGCGAGGAGGACTGCGACATCCAGCTTTTGGACGATTCGAAAATCTCGCGCCATCACGCCAGAATCACGAATGAGAACGGGGCCTGGGTGGTGGCCGATCTGGACAGCGCCAACGGCACCTTCGTGAACGGGGCGGCGGTGGTGAGCGCGCCGCTGAACGAAAGCGACACCCTCGCGATCGGCGATTCGAACTTTTTGTTCCGGGCGGACGCCGCCGCGCCCGTCTCCGGACCCGCGGGAGCGGACACCGGGTCGAAAACCCTGACCAATGCCGAGGATCTGAAACGGGTTGAGCGGATGCGCGAATCCATGGACGCCATCCGCCGCGAGGTGGGCAAGGTCATCATCGGGCAGGAGGATGTGCTCAACCAGATCCTGATGTGCATCATCGCGGGCGGGCACGCCCTGCTGATCGGTCTGCCGGGGCTCGCCAAGACCCTGACCGTCAACACCCTCGCCAAAGTGCTGGACATGAAGTTCAAGCGCATCCAGTTCACGCCGGACCTGATGCCCTCCGATATCACGGGCACCGAGGTGCTGGAGACGGACCAGCAGACCCAGCAGAAGCAGTTCCGCTTCATGCAGGGGCCGATTTTCTGCAACATCCTGCTGGCGGACGAAATCAACCGCACGCCGCCCAAAACGCAGGCGGCGCTGCTGGAGGCCATGCAGGAGAAACAGGTCAGCGTGGGCAAAGAGGTCTATAAACTCGATAAGCCTTTCTTTGTGCTGGCGACGCAGAACCCGATCGAGCAGGAGGGGACCTATCCGCTGCCCGAGGCCCAGCTCGACCGGTTCATGTTCAACATCTTCGTGGACTACCCGACATACGAAGAGGAGATCACCGTGATCGACCGGACCACGATGACCGCGGGGGTGGAGCCGAACGTGGTGCTGGACAAGCAGGCTGTGATCCACCTGCAGGAGGTGGTCCGGAAAATCCCGGTGTCGCAGCATGTGATCCGCTATGCGGTCAGTCTGGTGCGGGCCACCCGTCCCGGTGACGCGCAGGCCCCGGAGTGCACGAAGAAGTATGTGTCCACGGGCGCGGGCCCGCGCGCCGGACAGTTCCTGATCCTGGCGGCCAAGGCGCGCGCCGTGCTGGAGGGGCGGATCCATGTGAGCTGCAACGACATCCGGGGCGCCGCCATGCCGGTGCTCCGCCATCGTATCCTGACCAACTTTTCCGCCGACTCCGAGGGGATCAACTCCGTCGAAATCGTCAAGCGGTTGCTTGAGGAGGTCAAAGAACCCGGTGCGGAAACATACGAGAAGTAGGCTCCCGCCGTTTCGGGCGGGCCGACCGCTGCGGGTGCGGGCCTGCGCGCTGGCCGGGCTGTTGGCGGCGGTTGCCGCGGGGGAGCGGCCGCCCGCCGGTGCGGCGGCCCCTGTCCGCGGGGTCGACGCGCTGCCGCGTGAGCAGCGCCGCGCCTTTCTGCGGGGCACCTCCGCGGATTGGCGGCAAGACACGGACGCGGCCCGCGGCCTCGCGCCGCCCCCGATCCAGAAGGCGTACCCCGCGGATGCCCGGAGGCTGGATCTGGTGGCGCCGGAGCGGTTCACGGTCGGAGGCGTGGGCGTGCGCGAGGCTATCGGCAACCGCCGGAGCCGGCGCGAATTCTCCGCGGCGCCGTTCACGCTCGAAGAGCTCAGCTACCTGCTGTGGGCCACGCAGGGGATCTCGCGGATCGACCGGAACGAGTCGGGACAGGTCACGGCACACTACCGGACGGTCCCGTCCGGCGGGGCGCGCCATCCGTTTGAAAGCTACGTGGCGGTTTCGCGCGTCACGGGCGTGGCGCCCGGGCTGTACCGTTACCTGCCCGTGGAGCATCAGTTGCTGCTCCTGCGGGAGGATGCGGCGATCGGTGACAAGGTGATGGCGGCGTGTTACGGGCAGGGGTTCATCGGCCGGGCCGCGGCGACCTTCATCTGGAGCGCGGTCCCGTACCGGACCGAGTGGAAATACGGCGTCATCGCGCAGAAGCTCGTTGCGATGGAGGCCGGTCACCTCTGCCAGAACCTGTATCTGGCCGCGGAGTCCCTGCGGGCCGGGGCCTGCTCCTCGATGGGGTACAGTCAGGCGCGGCTGGACGCGCTGCTCGGACTGGACGGCACGGAGGAGTTCGCCGTGTATCTGGCCGCTGCCGGGAAACTCGGAAAGGCGCCGGATGCGGACGGGGCCCCCGAAAAATGAGAGGCAACGGTGAACCCGGTGAAACCCTCTGCGAACAGTTTTGAGCCGTTCCCGTTCCGGACGGCGGAGGCGTTGCGTGCCGCGGCCCGACGCCTGAAACTGGATCTGCCGCTCTCCCCCGAAACCGCGGCGCTGGCGGAGCCGCTCGCGATCGGCGCGCGCAGGGTCCCCAACCGGTTCTGTGTCCAGCCCATGGAGGGTTGCGATGCCGGCCCTGACGGCGCGCCCGGCGTCTGGACGCGCCGGCGTTACCGCCGCTGGGCGGAAGGCGGGTTCGGGATGATCTGGATGGAGGCCGCGGCGGTCGGGGACCGGGCGCGCTCCCATCCCCGGCAACTGCGGATCACGCGCCGGAACGTGAGGGCTTTCGCCGCGGCGGTCGCGGAGATGCGGCAGTGCGCCCGTGAACGCTGGGGCCACGAGATCGTGATTCTGCTGCAACTGGCCCATGCGGGGCGGTATTGCCGGCCCGGGGGCACACCCGCGCCCGTGTTCGTCCGCCAGGACCCCGTGCCGGGCCGGCTGTCCGACGAGGAGGCCGCGGCAAGGGGAATGACGCTCGCCGATGAGGAGCTGGACCGTCTTCAGGATGCCACCGTGGAAGCCGGCCTGCTTGCGGTGGAGGCCGGGTTCGACGGTGTCGACCTCAAGGCCTGCCACGGGGATCTGCATGCGGAGCTGCTGGGCGCCATCCGGAGGCCGGGCCGTTACGGCGGATCGCTGGAGAACCGCACCCGGTTTCTGCGGGAGGTTGCCGGCAGACTGCGCGCCGCCAGCCCCGGGATGATCGTGGCTTCCCGGCTTTCGCCCGCGGAGGATGGCGCCGAGGATCCGGAGCGGGTCCGGATGCTGGCCGCCTCCGGGGTGGGGCTGTTCAATGTCGCGGGCTCGGCCGGCGGGAGAGGGCGGCTGCACCCCCTGCGGCGCTTCGCGCGTCTGGCGGAGGTCACGCAAGCCATTCAGCGGGCGGTGCCGGAGATTCCCGTGGTGGCCGAAGGGTTCAGTTTTTTCCGCCGCTTTCTGCCGCAGGTCGCCGCAGGGGTTTTGCAGCGGGGCGGGGGTTCGCTGATCGGGATCGGGCGCGCCGCGCTGGCCGATCCCGGACTGGCGGGGGCGGTGCTCCGGGGCGGGGAACCGGATCCGGAGTCATGCTGCATCGGCTGCGACGCCTGCGTCCGGTTGATCCGGGACGGGGGCCGGTCGGGGTGCGTGGTCACGGACCGCGCCGTCTATGGCGAAGAGTATGCCCTCTGCCGCCACGGTTCGCTGGAGCGCCTGCGCGAAGAGGCCCGGCGCTGCCGGGGGTGCGAGCCCGCGCCCTGCCGCGCGGGGTGCCCGACACGCATCGACGTGCCCGCGTTTCTGCGGGCGTTTGCCGCGGGGGATGACGCCGCCGCGTACGCCATCATCCGGCGGGACAATGTCCTGCCCGGGATGTGCGCCAGCCTCTGCCCGGTCTGCGATTTGTGCGAGGGCCGCTGCGTGGCCGGAACGCTGGACGGCGTCCCGATTCCCATCCACGCGATCCAGCATGCCGTCTGGCGGCATGCCCAGGAGTCCGGCCTGACCGGCCTGCGCCTCCCGGAGAAACCGAGCGGACGGAAGGCCGCGGTCATCGGGGCCGGGCCCGCGGGTGTGGCCTGCGCCGTGACGCTGCTGGAGCGGGGGCATCAGGTGGTGCTGTTCGAGCGGACCACCCGCTTGGGCGGGACACCCGAGCTGGTCATCCGCGACAGCCGGTTCACCGGCGCGCATGAGGAGGCCCAGGCGGTGCTGATGCCCGCCCTGCGCGCGGCGCGCCTGACGATCCGGTTCGGGTCCGAGTTCGGCCGCGAGGTCACGCCGGATTCCCTGCGGCAAGAGTTCGACGCGGTTTTCCTGGGGCCGGGCGTGTGGGGGGAGCGGTCCGTGGGAACGGCACCGGGGGTGGTGGCGGGGCTGACCTTCCTGCGACGGGTCAAAACCCGGGCCATCCGTTCGGTTCCCGAACGGGTGATTCTGCTGGCGGGGGGGGACAGCGCCATGGATTGCGCGCGGGTGGCGTTGGAGGCGGGGGCGCGCGAGCTGCTGATCGTATATGACGGCCCGCTCTCCGGGATGCATTGGCATATGGCCGACGCGTGGTTCAGGACGGCGGGCGTGCATTTCCTGACCCTGACCCGCCCGGTCGGCTATCGCATCGGGGCGGACGGGAACGTGACGGGACTGAAGATCCGGAAGGTCTTGGAATCGGGGCCGGAGGGCGGGCCAGCGCCGGAAACGATCCTCGAAGCCGGCCTGGTCATCGAGGCCATGGGCCTCGGGTTGGAAGAGCCGCTCGTGTCCGCGTTGCGCGGATGCGCGTTCGGCGCGGAGGGGCTGGTAAAGACCGGCGAAGGCAGCCTGCGTGTCGGCGGGCTGCCCGGGTTCTTTGCCGGGGGCGGCGTGATCAACGGCGGCGCGTCCGTGGCGCAGTGCGTCGCGGAAGGGATGCGGGCCGGCAGCGAAATGGACGCGTCTCTGCGGGGAGGGGAGCGGGAGGGGCGGGGCGAGTCGTGCGGCAATCCCCACGTCTGAAAAAAGACATGCACGAAACTGAACGGGACGTCCGGGGCGTTCTGATACGATGAGCTCATCCGTTTGCCTTTTGGCTCTTTCCGGCCAAACAGAAACAGGAAGCGGACAGGGGAGGGAGAGGCCGCGTATGGACGCGAAAACAGTGAAAGCGATGGCCCGCGCGTGCGGTGCGGATCTGGTGGGGATCGCACCAATCGGACGGTTTGCGGAGGAGCCGCCGGAGCGGAACCCCGCGGCGATTTTTCCCGAGTGCCGCTCCGTGATCGTTCTGGGCCGGCGCATTTGCCGCGGCTCGCTGCGCGGCGTGGAGGAGGGGACCAATTTCGGCAGCACCTACCAGTGTTTCGGCTACACGTGGGTGGAGGACAATTTCCTTTCGCAGACCTCGTATGACCTGTCGCTCGCAATCGAGGATCAGGGGTTTGAGGCGGTGCCGCTCTTCGCCTACAACGAGGCGGGGATGCCCAAGGGCGTGCCGGTCGCGGCCGACCGGCCCGCGCCGAACGTCTACATCGATCCGCGTTATGCGGTGGTCGCGGCCGGCCTGGGGGAGGTGGGCCTGGGCGGTTTCCTCCTCACGCCGGAGTTCGGCACGCGGCAGCGGTTCGCCCTGATTCTGACCGACGCGGAGCTGGAGGGCGATGCGGTGCGGGGCAAGACGCTCTGCGGTGACTGCGGCGGCTGCGCGGAGGCGTGTCCCCTCGGGGCGATCCATCTGGAAAGCACGGAGACCTTCAGCGTGTCAGGGCACGCGATGAACGTGGCGCGCGTCGACACGGGCGTGTGCGCGGCGTGCCCGAACGGCGCGTTCCTCGCGGGCGGGCGCGGCAAGGAGCCGGACCGCATCGCGGCGGCGTGCGGGCGCGAGTGCCTGGTGCGCCTGGAGCGGGCCGGAAAACTCGCCAACCGTTTTGAAGAGCCGTTCCGCAAACGCGAGCCGTGGCAGTTGGACGCGCTCAAGCGGCCGCTGACGCGCGACGCGTCGGGCACCCTCGCGGCTACGGCGGTGGGGTGCGGCAAGTTTTCGGGAACCAGCGTGGTCTCCGTCCATGCCACGGGACAGATTTTTTCGAAGTAGGCTGTTAGGGGTTAAGACTGTTAGGCTGTTAGAGAAAGCCATTGTTGCCGCCGCGAGTCTGCCTAACCGGCTAACAGCCTACAGCCTAAAAGCCTAAATCGACGAAGGAGATTCATGAAACTGACCTCGCAGCGGATCAAGGAGTTCGCCGCCTCGCTGGGGCGGCCCTGCCTCGTGGGCGTGGCGGACATCGGGCGCTTCCGAAACGCGCCGCGTCAGATGCACCCGGCCAACCTCTTTCCCGAGTGCAAGTCGGTGATTTCCGTGGTCGCGCCGTTTCCGCGCGGAACGTACCGCGGCATCACGGAGGGGACCTACTGGCCGAATTACACCTACTATTCGTACAACCGGCTGAACAATCTGTTCCGGCCGCGGATCACGTACGAACTGTCGTGCTTCATCGAGGACCACGGCTGGGAGGCGGTACCGCTCTATCCCGCCGTGCCGGAGCGCGGCGGGATGCACGCGCCGGTGAAGCCGGGGCGGCCCGCGCGCGAAATCAACCTCAACGTGCGCATCGCGGCGGTGGCCGCGGGGCTCGGCGAGATCGGCTGGTCGAAGGTGTTCCTGACCGAGAAGTGGGGGCCGCGCGTGCGGATCGGCACGATCCTCACGGATGCGGAGCTGGAGCCCGATCCGCTGATGAAGCCGGGCACGCTCTGCAACCGGTGCATGAAGTGCGTGCGGACCTGTCCCGGGTGCGCGATCCCCATGCCCAAGGAAAAACCGCCGGTGCGGGTGGAGATCGATGATCAGGTTTACGAGTGGGGCGATGTCAGCATGGGGCGCTGCACGCTGACGCACCACGGCCTGAACCGCGAAGTCTCGCCCTTTCTGATCAGGGACTTTCCGACGGTGGATTTCAAGGTTCCGGAAAGCCGCGTTTCGGAGGAGCTGGCCTACCGCATGGCCTACACGCTGGCGACGGGGACATGGGTGGCGTCGGAGGAGTTTCCGCACGGCAACATTGTGGACTTTTACCATCAGATCCTCGGGCACGTCGGGTATTTCGCGGTCTGCGGCGCGCAGGGGTGCATCCGCGGCTGCATGGACAGTTTGGAGAAGCGGCACGCGATTCAGCAGTCCGCGTTCCCGACCGCGGTTTCGCCGCGCGGGCAGTGGACGCTGCGGCGGCCGGAGGACGAGGAGTCCGCGGGCATCCCCGAGGGGACGTGCGCCAAGCTTTACAGAGATGCCGATTTGCAAGCCGGGAAATGGAGCTGATTCGAACTCCGAACGTCGAACGCCCAACGTCTAACGCTGAAGTTTTACTCCGTTTCCCGTTCTGAGTTCGAAGTTCAGCGTTCGACGTTCATTTCCCATGTCCCGATCCCATGTCCCGATCAAACAATGCGCTTGAGGGTGACGGGAACAATCCGCTAC
>JAVEYH010000049.1:0-23137 GCA_034003585.1 Kiritimatiellia bacterium | reverse complement strand
TGGTTGCCCTACAAATGGGAACTGATCGCGCTGCTCTGGTTCGCGTTTTTCTTTAACCAAGCCGACCGACAGTCCTACAACGTGGTCCTGCCGCTGCTGACGAAAGACTTGGGGCTCTCCTCGGTGCAGACCGGGCTCATCGGCTCCATCTTTCTCTGGTGCTACGCGCTGCTGGTTCCGCTGGGCGGGTACTTGGGCGATATCTCGCGCCGCAAGTGGGTGCTTTTTTTCAGCCTCTTGCTGGCGAGCGGCTGTACCTTCCTCTCCGGCATTGCGGGCGGCATGACAAGTCTCATCCTGATCCGGGGATTCGGCAACGGCGGCGGCGAGGCATGCTACTTTCCCTCCGCAAATTCGCTGATCGGTCAGTACCATCACAAGACCCGCGCGCTCGCCATGGGCATCCATCAGACGGCGCTCTACTTCGGCCTGATCTTCAGCGGCCTGATTGCCGGATGGATGGGCGAGCACTTCGGTTGGCGGACCCCCTTCTTTCTCTTCGGCACCATGGCGCTGATCCTCTGCTTCATCATCCTTTGGCGCGTCAAGGATGTGGGGCAGCCCTCACAGACCGACGACCGCAAAAAGGTCAGCCGTATCCCTCTCAAGGAGTTGTTCCACGGTGTCCTGTGCAAACCGACTTTCTGGGCGCTCTGCCTCTCGTTCAGCGCGTTTTTCTTTGTAATCTGCGGTTTCAACACCTGGATCTCCACCTTCCTGTACGAGAAATACGAACTCAAACTGGCCAAAGTCGGTTTTTCCTCGATGTTCTACCATCAGGTCGCGGCCGCCACCGGTGTGTTGCTGGGCGGACGGATCTCCGACCTGCTGGCAGTGCGTTTCCCGCGTGTCCGGATCAAGGTCGTGGTCTTCGGCCTGTTCCTGGCCGCCCCCTTCGTTTATCTCATGGGCGCGACCAGCACGCTGTGGGTCTGCTACGCCGCTCTGGCTGGTTTCGGCATCTTCCGCGGGATCTTCGACTCAAATATCTATGCCACGCTTTTTGATGTGATCGAGCCCAAATACCGCGGCTCGGCCACCGGCCTGATGCTGACCTGTATTTTCTTTGTCGGCGCCTTTGCCCCGGTCATCCTGGGCTGGGCCAAGCAGACGGTTGGCCTGACCACCGCGATGTCCTACCTCTCCATCGGGTTCGTGCTCGGAGGCGTCGTTCTGCTGGTCGCCGCGCTCACCAGTTTTAAGGATGACTTCATCAACGAGGAAAGCGTCGCGCGAGAATGAAGCGAACCCCCAAGCTCATCGGTATCGGCTATTGCGGCATGGACTATCTCTGTGTCCTGCCGCATATTCCGCTGGACGAGAAGGTGGAGATCATCGACAGCCTGATCCAGGGCGGGGGCCCGGCGGTGACCGCGATCGTCGCAGCCGCGCGGCTAGGCGCCGACACCGCGTTCCTCGGCGTGGTCGGCGATGACGTGCGCGGCGCGCAGATCGTGCGTGGCATCGCTGCCGAGGGCATCGACACCGCAGGCGTCAAAGTCCGCAAAAATGCAATGTCGCCGGCGGGCTTCTGCTGGATCGACCGCCAGAGCGGTAAGCGCAGCATCGCCTGGACGCGCGGCACGGCGCGTCCGCTCACGCCGTGCGAATTCAGCCGCGGCCGGATTCGTGTCAGCGATCTGTTGCATCTCGACGGGCACCAGACTCAGGCGGCGCTGGCCGCCGCCGCCTTCGCGCGCAAACACGGCGTGTGCGTCTCGATCGACGCCGGGACGATCCTGCCGGGCATGGAGGATCTGTTGTCATTGAGCGACATCGTGATCGCCTCCGAGACGTTTGCGGTCCGCTTCACCGGTTCGCGTTCGCCCGAGACGGCGGTCCGCAAACTCTTTGCGTTGGGACGGCGTTTTGCCGGCATCACGCTCGGCAAACGCGGTTCGATCGGCTTCGACGGCACACGCATCCTGCACTGCCCGCCCTTCGATGTCCCCAAGGTGGTCGACACCACCGGCGCGGGCGACACCTATCACGGCGCCTTCGCCTTTGCCGCCGCGCAGAGCCGCCCCTGGGAAGCCTGCATGCGGTTTGCGACCGTGGTTGCCGCACTCAAATGCACCCGGTTCGGCGGACGCACCGGCATACCGGATCTGAGGACTGCGGAACAGCACCTGAAGCATTTTCAAATCATCAAGAAGGGACGTTGAACGGTTTTACGACGAATGCGGATGCGGTCCGCATCCCAGTTTTCAGCCGGGATTACAGGATTTTGCCGGTTCGTTACTCAATTACAGGCGTGAGTTTGGAAAGGAACAGCATGAAGAACTATCTCAAACATTATCAGCGGCAAGGGAAATTCACCAAAATTGCCTCGATCGGCGACGGCGGGCTGAAGCTGACCGAGTTCGGCATCATCACGCTCAAGACGGGCGAGTCATACTCCGCTGATTCTGGCGCATTTGAAGTCGCCCTGATCGTGCTGGGCGGTACCTGCGCCGTCAACGGCGCGGGCTTCAACTTCTCGAAAGTGGGCACGCGCAAAGATGTCTTCTCCGGCAAGCCGCACACCGTTTACATCCCGGGTGGCGCCGCCTACACCGTCACCGGCACAACCGATGTCGAAATCGCCTGGGCCGCCTCGCCGTCTGACCTGAAAACGGAAGCGTATGAGATCACGCCCGAGCAGGTGAAGGAAGCCCATATCGGCAAAGAGAATTATCAGCGCGACGCATTGCTCATGCTGACAGACGCTTTTCCCTCGCGTCATCTCTTCATCGGCGAAGCTTTCGTCCCCTCGGGCAATCACGCGAGCTACCCGCCCCACCGCCACGATTTCGACAACCTGCCGGTCGAGGTGGATATGGAGGAGGTCTACTTTTTCCGTTTCAACCCGTCGCAAGGCTACGGCATCCAGAAAATCTACACCGATGACCGTTCGATCGATTTCACCTGCACCGTGCAACAGAACGACACCACGCTCATCCCGCGCGGCTATCATCCCGTGATCAACGCGCCGGGCTACACCATGTACTATCTCTGGATCATGGCCGGTCCCAACCACCGCAAGTTCCTCTCGGTGCCTGATCCCGACCACAAATGGATTCTCGGCCAATGAAGCAAGATCCATTATCTCCCGCCAAGACGCCAAGATGCCAAGGCTCCAAAGATTCCTTTGCGCCTTTGCGCCTTTGCGGTAAAAATCAACGCGACCTCTTGCTCGGCATCGATTTCGGCACCGGCGGCTGCAAAGTGACGGTCGTCGATCCGTCCGGTGCCGTGGTCGAAAGCGCATCCGGCGAATACCCCACCCGCCATCCGCGTCCGGCTTGGGCGGAACAAGATCCCGCCGATTGGTATCGCGTCATGTGTGGTGTGCTCAAACGCCTCAAGCAGCGGCGCCGCATCGCGGCCATCGCGCTTGACAGCTACACGCATGGCGCGGTGCTGCTCGACCGCAGCCTGAACGTGGTGCGCCCCACCATCATCTGGACCGACCAGCGCAGTGTCAAGGAGTGCGCGGCCCTGAAGCGCGATCACTTCGACCTGATCTTCAAGACCGCCTTCCAGGCACCGACCCCGACCTGGACGCTGCCGCAGATGCTGTGGCTGCGCAACAACGAGCCGCGCGCACTGAAGCGCACGCGCCACATCCTGTTTGTCAAGGACTACGTGCGCTACCTACTGACCGGCGAAATGGCCTGCGACAGCGTGGAGGCGCAAGGCACGCTCTTCTGGGACATGCGCGCCGGACGCTGGTCGGACGCGCTTTGCGATCTGGCCGGAATCCCGCCCGCCGTCCTGCCCCGTATCGGCTGGCCGACCGATCTGGCGGGCGCGATCACCGCGCGCGCCGCGGCCGACACCGGTCTGCGCGTTGGCACGCCTGTCATCCTGGGCGCCAGCGACTCGGCGGTCGAGGACTACGCGGCCGGCGCCGTCGCGCCCGGGCAGTGCGTGCTCAAACTCGCCACGGCCGGCAATGTCAATGTGATGACCGCCAAGGCCCGGCCGCACCGCGAGACGCTCACCTATTCGCACGTCGTGCCCGGCCTCTGGTACACCGTCACGGCCACCAACGCGGCGGCCGTCTGCCAGCGCTGGTACCGCGACACCTTCTGCGCGCCGGGCACCTCGTACGACGCCATCGACAGCGAAGCCGCCAAAGCCCCGCCCGGCGGCAACGGCGTCTTCTTTCACCCGTATCTGCAAGGCGAGCGCTCGCCCTACTGGGATGCGGATCTGCGCGGCAGTTTCACAGGCCTGAGCATGGCCAACACACGCGGCGACATCGCGCGCGCGCTGCTGGAGGGTGTCGCCTTCTCGCTGCGCGACTGCTACCGCACCATCGAAAAGATGAAGCTCTCCGTCAACGAGTTCCTGTTGATCGGCGGCGGCGCCAAGAGCGCTCTTTGGAGCGGTATCGTCTGCGATCTCTTCAACGTGCCGATCAAATGTCCCGCCTGCTGCGACGCCTCGTTCGGCAGCGCCCTGCTGGCTGGCGTCGGCATCGGTGTCTTCGCTGACGAGATCGCCGCCGTCAGGCAGTGCCTGCACTTTGACCGCGAACTGCGGCCGGATTCCGCCCGCGCGGCCTTTTACAACGCGCGTTTCGCGCACTATCGCGCCCTTCACGATGCGTTAGCCCCCTGCTACCGCAACCTCGCCCAAAACTTGGACGTTGAGCGTTGAAAGTTGTCCTCTCACCTTACAGCCTCACAGCCTTCTAAAGGAACAACCATGACACCGAAAAACTATCTCTACGAGATGATTCGTAGCGAGCTGACTTGGGCGGTTGGTGACGAATACGTCCAGACCAACGATGCCGACAAACTCGGCCACTCCATCGATTACTACTGGGTGCCGGAGTGCTGGCACGACCGCGGTGAAAGACCCACGCCGCCGGATTTTGTCGTTCATCCGGGGACCGCGCACGAGGTCGCGGAGGTCCTCAAGATCGCCAACACCCACAAGATCCCGGTCATTCCCTGGGGTGGCGGCTCGGGCTCGCAGGGCGGTGCCCTGCCGATTTACGGCGGCATCGTCCTGGACATGAAGCGTATGAACAAGGTGCTGGACATCGACCCGGTTTCGATGACCGTCACCGCGGAAGTCGGCATCAACACGCAGCATCTGGAATGGGCGGTCGAGAAAGCCGGCTACAGCACGATGCACTTCCCGGCCTCGATCGCCTGCGCCACGCTCGGCGGCTTTATCGCCCATCGCGGCACCGGCGTGCTCAGCACCAAATACGGCAAGATCGAGGACATGATCATGTCCCTTGAAGTGGTCACGCCGACCGGTGAAATCATCAACACCCTGCCGGTGCCCCGCCACGCCTCCGGGCCGGCCCTCACCGAGCTTTACCTCGGCAGCGAAGGCACGTTGGGGGTCGTGACCCGGGCGGTCATGAAGATCCACCCGATTCCGGCCTCGCGCAAGTTCCACGCCTTCCTCTTCGAGACCATGCACGATGCCATGACGGCCGGATCGAAGATCATGACCAGCCGCCTGCGTCCCTGCGTCATCCGTCTCTACGATGAGACCGAGACCGCCAAGCTTGTCAAACGGGTGCTCGGCATCGACCGCAAAGGCGCGTATCTGGTGTTCGGCTTTGACGGCCCGGAGAAGATCGTGGATCTCGAATTGGACGAAGCCTGCGCCATCTGCGCGAAAACCGCCAGCGAAGACTTAGGCACAGAAGCCGGGCAGACGTGGTGGGACCATCGCTACAAATTCTTCTACCCGCCCTACATGTTCCACATGCCGCAGGCTTTCGGCACGCTCGACACGGTCGCGACCTTCTCCAACATCGAGAAGGTCTATTGGGCGATGAAAAACGTCGTGCAGGAAAACTTCCCGCAGGCTACCTTCATCGGACACTTCTCGCACTGGTACGACTGGGGGTGCATGCTCTACGCGCGTTTCATCATCGACGAACCGCCGAAAGACCCGAACGAGGCGGTCGCGCTCTACAACCGCATCTGGGACATGGCGATCCGCGCGGCGATCCGCGAGGGCGGCGTGATCAACGAGCACCACGGCGTGGGCCTCAAGCTCGGCCGCATCATGCGCGATCTGTACGGGCCGGCCTTCGGCGTGCTGGAGTCGATCAAAAAGACGCTGGACCCCAACAACATCATGAATCCCGGCAAAATGGGCTTCCCCGGGAAAGGAATGTAACACCATGCATATCGAAAAGCATCTGGATGTGATCAGCGCCTGCCGATTCTGTTTCATGTGCAGGCATCTCGATCCCGTCGGCAACGTCACCTTCCGCGAGGCGGACACCCCGCGCGGCCGTGCGCTGATCTGCGACCGTGTTCGGATGGATGCGGCCAATCTTTCGAATGCCGACTACATCGACACGCTCTATCGCAGCGCATTGAGCGCCGCCAACCGTTTCCACTGCGTGAACCGGTACGACGAAGCGGGCCTTGTCCTCGCGGCACGCAGGGACATCGTTGAAGCAGGCCTCGCACCCGCCGCGGTGACGGCTCTGGCCAAGACGCTGGAAAAGGCCGTTTTCAGCGTCAAAGGCAAAGGCCGCGTGCTTTATTTCGGCCCCACACCCGCGTTGTACAAAGGGTGCGCGGTTCTCACAGGCGGCGATCCGGGCAAGGCGCTGGCGGTGCTGGGCTTTGAGGCCGCCTCGAAAAAGGTTTTCGCGCGTTTCAAGAAGGCGGTCGCAGGCAGCGGTTGCAAAACCCTGGTGGTGGCGGAGCCCTCGGCGTTTGAGTTCCTGTGCGGCAACGTGCCCGGCGTCAACGTGGTTCATTGCGCCGGGTATCTCTTGGAGCAAGGCGTGAAAAAAGCCCGCGCGCGCAAGGCGGTCTATCTGGAAAGCGATTTCCTCAAAAATTACTGTGGCAATCCCTCCGCGCCGCGCGACCTGCTCTCCCAAGCCGGTTACACGCTCATCCCTTTCGGCACCAACACCGAAGAGTCCTACGCCGCGGGCGAAGGCGCCGTGGTCTACGGCACGCTCTATCCGGCGCTTGCCGAACGGTTGTGCCAGCGCGTCTACGCCTTGGCTGAAGGGCCCGGGAAAACCCGTTTTATCACGGCGTCGCAGACCGTGAAAGACACCTTGAAGAAACACAACCCCGCCTTCGACGTCGTCACGCTCGAAGAGGCGGTATCCCTGTCGCAGGCCTAACCGTCCCTTCGGCCGATTCAGTCACTTTTGTCACTTCAGTCCACCATTAAGGAAAACGCATACATCATGAAAGCTTTCAAAGTCGGATTCATCGCATTGACCAAAGCCAGTTGGGCTACGCCCGAAATCGATAACCTGCGCAAGGCTGCACTGGCCAGCCTCAAGACTCTCCCCTATGAGGTCGTGGACGGCAACGGCCTGACCACGACGGCGGCCGAAGCTTCCGCTCTCTGTACGGATCTGCGCAAGCAGGATGTCAGCGCCGTCGTCGTCTTCATGGCGACCTTTCCGGTCGGCGCGATCATTCCGGTCATCGCCAAAGAGCTGCCGGTTCCGGTGGTGCTGGTTTCCACGCCCGAAAAGCCGCAGGCCGGGGGCATGTGGACGCAGAACTCCTTCTGCGGCTCGAACATGGCCGTGCACACGCTGCGCAAACTCGGCCGGAAAAACAGCTTTGTTTTCGGGCCGGCCGACCAGACCGGCAAGCTGGTTCAAAAGCCGCTGACCCTCATCAAATGCCTAGCCGATCTCGCCTTCGCGAAAATAGGGTTGGTCGGCGGACGCGTGCCCGGCTTCTACACGTCGAACTGCGATGAGATGCGCCTGCGCGCCAAGATCGGCAGTGAAGTCGAGGTGATCGACATTATCGAACTGGTTGAAACAGCCAGAAAGCTATCGGCGGAAGAGGCCGCGCGCGGCGTCGAGGCGGTGCGAAAAACAGCGTCCACCTGCTGCGCCAAGGTCGAAAAGGAGATCGAATCCGGCGGCCGCATGTACGAAGCCTTCCGCAAGACGGCGGCAAAATACAACCTCACCGCTTACGCGGTCCGCTGCTGGCCGGAGTGGTCCGACATCTTCGGCATCGCGCCGTGTGCCGTCCTCGGCATGCTCAACAACGACCGCATGGTCAGCAGTTGCGAAGGCGATGTGCTGGGAGCGGTCCTGATGCAGATCGAAGCCTCGCTGAGCGGTGGCATCCCCTTTTTCGCCGACCTCATTTCGTTCGAATACGATCAGAACACGGCGGTGCTCTGGCATTGCGGCGCGGCCCCCTCCGCCATCTGCCGCAAGTTTGAAGAGACGGCACTCCGTCAGCATTTCCGCGTGGATGGCGGCAACAAGAAAGGGCTCACGAACGAGTTCTCGATGAAGGCCGGACCGATCACCCTGGCGCAGCTCGACGAGGACGGCGACGGCTACCGCATGCTGATCGCCAAAGGCACGGCACTGGACACCGAACCGTTCATCCGC
Source organism: Kiritimatiellia bacterium (assembly GCA_034003585.1). Lineage (GTDB taxonomy): Bacteria > Verrucomicrobiota > Kiritimatiellia > RFP12 > UBA1067 > JAPXSY01. The sequence goes on along the minus strand of JAVEYH010000049.1, from coordinate 14,772 downwards.
GGCAATCCGCTGAACGTACGGTTTGACTGTCCGGTCGAGAGGCTGGTCAGCACGATCATGACCGAAGGCTTCAAGCACCACTACTCGATCATCCACGCCGACATGGAGAACGAGCTGATCGAACTCTGCCGCTGGCTGGGCATCACACCCGTGGTCGTAAAATAAGGAGCCCGTCATGAGCCACACACCTGTCCCCCTCCGCGTCACGATCTGGAACGAGTATGTCCACGAGCAGCAAGAGCCGTCGGTCGCCGAACTTTATCCCGACGGACTGCACGGGGCTTTGGCCAAGAGTCTGGCATCGCCGGATCTGGCAATCCGCACCGCCACGCTGCAGGAGCCGGAGCACGGCCTCACGCAGGCGGTTCTTGACGCCACGGACGTGCTGCTGTGGTGGGGGCATGCGGCGCATGACAAGGTGGACGACGCCGTGGTCGCGCGGGTGCGTCAGCGCGTGTGGGACGGCATGGGGCTGCTGGTGATGCATTCCGGGCACATGTCCAAGATCTTCCGCGAGCTGAACGGCACCAGCGGCAAGCTGCACTGGCGCGAGGTCGGCGAGCTGGAGCGCGTCTGGTGCATCGACCCCGCGCATCCGATCGCCGCCGGCGTGCCCGAGCACTTCGATATCCCATACGAGGAGATGTACGGCGAGCCCTTCCTGATCGCGGGCGACGCGCACGTGATCTTCCTGTCGTGGTTCGAGGGCGGCGAGGTCTTCCGCAGCGGCTTCACACTGCAGCGCGGGTTCGGCCGTCTGTTCTACTTCCGCCCCGGACACGAGGCCTTTCCGACCTACTACAACGAGAAGGTCCTCAAGATTTTGGCCAACGGCATCCGCTGGCTCAAGCCTACGGTTGACATGCCGTATCCCCAAACCCACCGGCCTGACCCGCTCTCGCCGATCGCGCCCAAGGAGTTCAAGGTGCATAACGTCGGCATCGTCAACCCTTGAAAGAGGCGCGGCTGCGTGTTTCACACGCCTGTCTCGGCGCAGGGCGGGCCGCGCTCACGCGCGGAACAGCGCGCCCAGTTTCTTGCCCAGCAGGAGGCTGCTGCCCGCGATCGTCACGGTCAGGAAGAGCATGGCCCACACACCGAGCGCGGAGGCCAGATACCGTCCGATCCCGACCAGTTGGAAGAGTTCGAAGATGGTTTTGGTGATCGGATAAAAAGCCATTTTCTGCGCCAGCATCAGACTGTCGGAGACCTCCAGCATGCTGAAGGCGAATGCCAGCAGCGTGCCGGCGATCAGGTTCGCCGCGATCAGCGGCAGGGTGACACGACGCAACGCGCAAAGCGGCGTGGCCCCGAGATTGGCGGCCGCCTCCTCTAACTCGACCGAGGTTTGCTGCAAGCCCGCCACAGCGGCCCGGACCATGTAGGGCAGGCGGCGCACCGCATAGGCGATCACCAAAAAGAGCGAGGGATTCACGCGGATGTCCAGCAGCGCGGCCACCCGCGGGGAGGCGCGCACCCCCGGCGCGTTACACAGCGAGGAACTCAACGCGATGAACCCGAAGGCCATCACCAGACCGGGGACCGCGAGCGGCAGCATGACCACGCTGTCCAGAAAGCCGCGCGCACGGATACGCGACCGCACAATGACCCAGGCCGCGGTCACGCCCAAGACAAGGTTGACCAGAACCGCGAGGAAGGAGAAAAGCAGGCTGTTGCGGATCGCGGATAGGGTCATGTCGTGACCGAGCGCCTCGGCGTAATGGGCTGCGGTAAAGGCGGTCGGGAGGGTCGTGCGGTACCAGGCACCCGGCACAGCGACGCTCGTGAGCACCACGCCCGCATGCGGCAGAAGCGCCAGCAGGATCACCAGCGCGAACGGCAGGATCACCAGCACGGCCTGAAGGCCGCGGACCGGACGCGGCTGATGCGCGATCGTGGCACGCATCGGTGTGGCTAGGGCGCGCCCCCCGAAGAGGCGGCGGCTCAACCCGTAGAGCAGCACGCTGCAGACGAGCACCACCGTGACCAGCGCGAAGGGAAAGGGGCTGGCGCTCATCTCCTTGAGTTCGTCATACACCTGCACGGCCGCGCAGCGCGAGACGTTCATTATCAGCGGGGTGCCGAGTTCGGTGAAACAGGCGATGAAGACCAGCGTGCAGCCGGCGAACAGTCCGGGCATGATCAGCGGCAGGGTGATGCGCCGGACGCGGGTGAGAAGCCCGGCACCGAGATTCTGCGCCGCCTCCTCCAGGGCCGGGTCCGTGTTCGCGAGGGCGGCGGAGACGTTCAGGTAGATGATCGGATAGAACGACAGGGCCTGAAGCAGGATCACCCCGGCGTACCGCGCCTGCCCGAACCAGTCGACCGGACCGCATCCCAGCAGGGCGTTCAGCGCGCCGTACGGGCTGAAGAGCTGCATCAGCCCGATTGCCCCCACAAACGGCGGCAGCACCATGGGCACCAGCAACAGGGCGGAGAGCAGCCGCTGGCCGCGGAACGAGAAGGTGTGGCCCAGCCAGGCGAGCGGGACGGCCAGCACGCAGGCGAGCGTAGTGGCCCCGATGGCGATCCGCAGGCTGTTGAGCAGGCCCTCGGTGTAAATGGGGTTGGCGAAAACCCCGGCGACATACCGCAGGGTCCATGTCCCCTCGAAACGGAAACCGCCCGCCACGACACGCGCCACAGGCCAGACCAGCAGCACGCCGAAGACGCCGGTCAGTAGCGCGGTCAGGATCCAGGCTGTGCGGTCGCGGAGCATGCGTCCTCCCCCGTCAGGAACCAAAGGCTGTCCGCGCGCCGTCACCGCGCGCGACCGCAACCCCTCGTTTACGGATGCGGAGCATGATACAGCGGCCGCGTGCAAGCGCAAGCGCGAAAAAGGAGAGAGGGGTGTTGTGGCAGCGATTCCATTTTGTGGAAACGGAATCGCACCCGGGTGTTGTTTGGGAATGCCGGAAGCGGTATACTGGCACACATGGGGTCACGAACCCACGGGAAGAGGGTTTCCGAGGAGGTCAGCATGGGCGAAAAAAAAGTGTTCGCGGTGGATTTGGGCGCGTCAGGCGGAAAGTGTTTTGTCGGCACGTTTTCGGATACGGGTTTCCGCATGGAGGAGGTGCACCGGTTCGCGCATGAGGGCGTGTCCTGTTTTCTGCCGGACCGCACGGGCGAGGCCACGGAGCGCACCTATTGGGACGACACCTTCATCTACCAGAATATCGTCAAAGGCCTTCAGGCCGCGCGCCGCCAGTGCGGTGCCGTGCTGGACGGCATCGGGATCGATACCTGGGGCGCGGACGGACATCTGGTGACGCGGGACGGCGATGTGCTCGGCAAAGTCTACTGTTACCGCGACCACCGGCTGGACGCCATGTGCGAAGAGGTCAAAGCCCGCATGGATGCCGCGAAGGTTTACGCCGTCACGGGGAACCATTTCCAGCCGTTCAACCAGTCCAACCAGTTGCTCTGGCTGGCCACGCGCCGGCCTGAGCTGCTCAAGCTGGCCGAGGTCTACCTGCCCATCCCCTCGCTCTTCTATTATTATCTGGGCGGATGCAAGGCGGTGGACTCCACCTTCGCCAGCGTCACGCAGATGATGGATGCCAAGCGGGGCAAATGGAGCCGGGAAATGCTCAAAGCGTTGGGCATCCCCAAGCGGCTGATGCCTGAGATCGTCCGGCCCGGCACGAAAATCGGACGGCTCCAACCCAAGTTGGCCGCGGCCTGCGGCCTGAACGAGGCGGACCTGATCGCGGTCGGCTCGCACGACACCGCTAGCGCCTTCGCGGCCGCGCCGGTGCGGAATGCCAAGACGGCGCTGATCATCAGCTCCGGCACCTGGTCCCTGGTCGGCAAGCTCATCCGCAAACCCATCACCACGCCGGAAGCCATGGCCGCGGGGTTGAGCAATGAGGGCGGCATCGGCAACACGCGCTTCCTGCGCAACTGCATGGGCACCTGGATCGTGCAGGAGCTGCTGCGCGTGTGGGAGATCGCCGACGGCAAACGCATGCCATGGAGCGAGGTGGACGCGCTCACGCCGGCCGCCCCGGCCTTCACGGCGTTCATCGATCCCGATGACCCGCGCTTCTACAACCCGGCTGACATGGAGCAGGCGGTCCGCGCCTATCTGAGCGAGACGGGCCAGCCCGCCCCGGCTGACCGCGGCACGGTGCTGCGCTGCGTGTACGAAAGCCTGGCGCTCAAATACCGCCACGTCAATGAGACGATCAACCGCGTCACCGGCACCGTCACCGAGGCGGTGCATATCGTGGGCGGCGGCAGCAACAACGCGCTGCTCAACCAGTTCACCGCCGATTCCGTGGGCGTGCCGGTTTTCGCCGGGCCGAAAGAGGCCACGGCGGTCGGCAACCTGATGGTGCAGGCGGTCGGCGCGGGAATCCTGCCCGACCTCAAGGCCGCGCAGCCGATCATCCGCTCCGCCTTTCCCATCACGCTCTTCAAGCCGCAGCAGACCGTTGCATGGGATGCGGCCTACGCCCGTTTCACGGCGCGGCTTCGGAGCTGAATGCCGCGCGGCGTCCGCTGGTGCGCGGTTCCGGTGTTATCCGGCGTCCGCGCCCCGCGGTTCCCTGGGGAAGGAGAACCAGCCGGCGAAGGTCCCTTTGAGGAACGCCCAGGCGATGTCCGGGCGGCGGTGCCGCAGGGCGACGGCCCCGTAATAGACGGCGAACAGCGGCACAAAGACCGTGAGGACCACGGCGCGGTTCACAGGCGGGAAATGCCGGCGGACAAAAACGGAGCGGTTGCGCGCGAAGCAGTAGGCGCGTTCGGGGCTCTCGATGCCGAGGCCCCGCAGGGCCGCGGTCTTGCCGGGCTCGAGGAAACCGAGGTGGTAGGTCCGGGCCATGGGGTAGATGGCGGACCGGTATCCGGCGCGCCGGAGCCGCATGCCGAAGTCGCTTTCGTCGAACATGATCCGGTAGAAGGGGTCACACCCCCCGATCCGGTCGAAGGCCTCCTTTTTGACCATCCACACATTCGGGCTGTACCAGGACGGATAGAGCCGGTCTTCCAGCGCGACGCGGTCGGCAGGCTCCCGCTCGTGGAGATTCTTCGGCTGGGAAGTCCACAGGTTGAAGGTCGAGCCCAGCGTCCAGATCAGGTTGGGCGCCTTGTGGATCGCGAGCGGGGCGATTTGCCCCAGGGCGCTGTCCAGGGACATGCCGCGGACCAGCTTGGAAACCATATCGGGTTCCACGAGGTTGTCATCGTCAACAAAAAGAAGGTACTCCCCCTTGGCCAGGTCCGCGCCCCGGTTGCGGCCGCCGGCGGGCTGAAGGTTCGTCTCGTTGCGGACGTACCGGACACGCGGATCGCTCCCGAACCGGCTTTCCACGAGGTCGCGGGTGTTGTCCGGCGAGGCGTCATCCACGAGGATGACCTCGATCTCGCGGTAATCGCTCCTCAAAACAGAGGCCACGCAATCGCACGCGGTCCGCGCGCGATTGTACGTGGGGATGATGACGGAAACAAACGGAGGCATCATAACATCGCCCTTTTACCTGGCTCGGAAGTCGGACAAGTCAGACCCGTCAGACGAGTCCGACACCACCGGCAGTTCCGGCAGTTCCGGCAGCTTGTGGCTGCGGAGGAAGGCGGCGAAATCGTCCGCAAGCTCGCGCCAGCCGTTCGCCAGCGGGATCACGTGGCCGACGTCCGGAAGATCGAGAATCCGTTTGGGGCCGCGGCATTCGGCCAGCCACCGCAACGCGGCCGGCGTGTCCACCACAGCATCGCGGTTGGCGGTCACGGCGAACACGGGTTGCGTCAAGCGGCCGGAAGCCTTGCGGTTGGAACGCACCAGCCGGAACAGGCTTCGGTACACGGAAAACGGGATGAAGCGGTCACGCGTGTAGGTGAAGCCGGGATCGTCCGCCGCCACGCCTTCGGCTGAGAAAGGCGATTCGAAGGTGGGCGAGAGACAGAGCGCCACGCGGGCGAGGGCGAACCACACCCCGGGTGCCAGCATGGGCGCGCGGGCGCGCGAGACCTCGACGAGCGGGGCGAACACGGCCACGCCCTCCACCGCTCCGGGATGGCGCAGGGCGGCGTCCAGCGCGAGCGCGCCGCCCATTGAATGGCCCACCACCCAGATACGGTCATGGTGTTCGCCCAGCCGGATCAGCTCGTCGGAAAGTTGCGCCCGCCAGAGTTCGAGGGACACGCGTTTTGAGCGCGCGGCGGGTTCCGCGCTCCCTGCCAGGCGCAGCACGCGGCAGGAGAAGTCACCCGTTGCGGCGAGCCGGTCCGCGAACCGCCGCCAGACACAGGGCGTATCCGCGAACCCGTGGATAAAAAGCAGGGCGATCGGACCCTCGCCGACCTGAAACGCCGCCGCCCCGGGCAGAAGACCCTCCGGATCACGCGTGATGCGGCGTTCCCAAAGGAAGCGCCGCGTCTCCACCCATCCGGTGTGGAGCAGATTCACCGCCAGCCAGAGAACCGTCAGAAAGGCCAGACCGTATAACATGCCACAGACAATACACCACCCGCGCCCGCCGCACAAGGTGCGCGGCGCGTCCTAAGGCTGCGTCAGGTTGTTTGCGGACAAACCAAAACGCCCGTCCGGCAAGCCGGACGGGCGTCGCGACACAACGGAAAAACCGTTATTTCTGTCCCCAGGGCTTGCCCGGCAGCGGCGCCTGATCGTCCCCGTATTCCGGCATCGCCACCTCACCGGCCTCAAACTCCTGCCAGGTCGGCTTGCAGACGAGGTTGTAGAAGGGCGAATTCGCGTTTTCGATGATATCCGACATGCGGACCGTCTGCCCCGTATAGGCCGAGATGCGGCCGATGATCGCGCAGGCCGTGGACATCGCCACGCTCTCGCCTTCGTTCATGACCGGAATCTGACCGAGGAGGCTGCGCAGGAGATTCTCGTGTTCGAGCACGTAGGGGTTGCCGTCCTTGATCAGATATTTGTTGCCGTTGAGCGTATACTCCGCGCCTTCCAGTTTCAGCGCGTCCCCGCCGACCTTCTGGACCTTGCCGCCGCCGGAGATTTCGAACTGCTCCGTGCGGAACCGCTCGCCCACAAAGCCGCTCGTCCCGCCGATCTGGCGGCACTGGCTGTGGATATGGACCCCGTCGCCGTAATCGAAATCCACGCCGAAGAAGTCGTACTGATTGCCCGACACGCGGCGCGTGCGCGCGCCGAACGCGCCCGCCGTGCGCGGATAACGTCCGAGGAACCAGTTCGCGACATCGAGGTTGTGGACATGCTGCTCGACGATATGGTCACCGGACATCTCGGTCCAGTTCACCCAGTTGCTGCACAGGTAGGCGTCGTTGCGCATCCCCTCTTTCCGCGCGCGCACCCACGGTACCGTACCGTTCCAATAGACCGCGCCGCCCAATACCTGTCCGACCTGTCCCTGCTGCAGCGCCAGCGCCTGCAGCAGATATCCCTTGTGGTGGCGGCGCTGCGTGCCGGCCACCAGTGCGAGCTTCTTCTCCTTGGCCAGCTTGGCCGCAGCCAGGAACTGGCGTACGCCCGGCCCGTCCACGGCCACCGGCTTCTCGGCGAACACATGCTTGCCGGCCTTGATCGCCGCCTCGACGTGGACCGGGCGGAACGCGGGCGGCGTGGCCGTCACAATGATCTCGCAATCGGACGCCACAACCTTCTTGTAGCTGTTCGCGTCCCAGAACACATTCTTCTCGTCGCAACCGAATTTTTTGGCGGCGTTCCGGGCGCGGTCTTCGAAGAAGTCGCACACCGCCACCAGTTTGATCTCCTGGCCGAGGTTCTTGGCCGCCTCGAGCAGGTTGGCCATCGCGCCGGAACAGCGTCCGCCCGCGCCGATCATGCCGACTTTGAAAACCCGCGCGGCCCCCTGGCCGACCACGACCGCCGGCGCCGCCGCCATCATCGCCCCGAACACCGCCGACCCCTTCACGAACTCTCTACGGTTTTGCATCTTTCTTTTTCTCCCTGATACGTTACGCGGGCAGAACCCGCGACCCCATTCTTTCCTCACACCATGCACAGCCTCACGCCATAGCCCATTGCTCACGCAGCATCTTGACCATGTTGAGCATCAGCCGGATCTTCTCCTCCTGCGGGATGCCTTTCTTCGGGGCCGCCGGGTTCTTCGGCCAGCCGCCCTCGAAACTCACCGCGCCGCGGTATCCGATCAGCTTGAGGCCCTTGAAACCGTCCACATAATTATCGGCGTCGGGATGCACGCCCGGGATGATCCGTTCCTTCAGCCCCGCGATGTGCACGTGGGTCAGCAGTTTGCCGGCGCAGAGAAAGGCGCCCAGGAAACTCGTCTCCTCCAGCCCCATGTGCCAGAAATCGCCCATCACCGTCGCGCCCGGCCCGATGTCCGCCGCCATGCGCGCGCCGTCCGCCACCTGCCGCAGGAACGGGGTCTCGTTGCGGCGCAGCGGCTCCAGAACGATCGACGTCCCGTGTTTGAACGCGTGCTCCGCCAGGCGCTTGCCGGTGTTTTCGACGAAATCCTTGCGCAACTCCTTGGCGCTCAACCGTCCCGGCTCGCTCAGCTTGCCGCGCGCGGGACAAATGATCAATCCCACCGACTTCATCTTGCCCAACGCCTCGATGACCGGCAGGAACTTTTGGACTTCGGCTTCGCGCTTCTCCGGTTCGGCATAGGAGAAATCGCTCGGGCCGCACGCGGTCGCGATGAACAGCTTCCGCCCCTTCATGGCCTCGATCATCGCGTCGCAGTTCTTGGCTGGCCAGTCGCCCGACGGGATCTCGACCGCCGCAAAGCCGTTAGCCTCCAGGAAATCCAGCTTCTGCGGGATCTCGCCCCCCGGGATCGCGCCCCATTGCAGGCACAGGTTGAGCTGCGCGGGCTTTTCGGGCGGCGTCAGTTTCGGCATCGCGCCCGCGGCGCAGCAGGCGTCCGCGGCGGCGGCATGCGGCGTCACACATACGGAGCCCGCCCCGGCCAGCGCCGAAGCCGTCAGGAATTCGCGTCGTTTCATGCGTTTCTCTCCCCCTGGATCCCGGTTCGCACCCTTAGCCCGGGAATCGTTCTTTAACCGTTACGGAATAGCATTAACACGGACGGTTGTTCCGCGTCAAGTTGCCAATTACAAAAAGTCCCCTTTCCGCTTGTGGGACCGGTTCAGAGATGCTATGATCAACCCCCTTTTGTTAAGGAGAAACGGTCATGTCTAGAGTATGCGAGATTTGCGGCAAGGGGCCGATGGCGGGGAATTCGATTGTCCGGCACGGTCTGGCCAAATTCAAGGGCGGGATCGGTCTGCACACGACCGGCATCACCAAGCGCCGGTTTCTGCCGAACCTCCACACGGTCCGCGTCAAATCCGAAAACGGCACCGTGGGACGGAAAAAGGTTTGCGCCGCCTGCATCAAGCAGGGTAAGATCGTGAAACCTTGAGGCCACATGTCGCGCGCAGGGGTTGCGGCGGGGTTTTCGGGAACACAACGGAATCATCCGAAAGGAGGCGTTATGCGGAAGAATCCTACGGATCCGAACGCGTCTGATGCGGACGCGGATGTGCTGAACAACCCGAATCCGGAAAATGCGCTTCCCGAGAACGGGGAGGCGGACGACGAGATTCGTGCGACGGATATCGTGTTTGACTGTCCCCGCTGCGGTCATAACCTCGCCATCGATTACCGCGGCGCGGGCCTGCAGATCAACTGTGTGGCGTGCGGCGAACCCGTGCTCGTCCCGATCCCGGACGGGATGAAGATCGACGATCTTGACCTTTCGGCGGGGGAGTTGCTCACGCAGCTTTTCCAGACGCGGCGCATGCTGCTCAAAAATGAGCAGCACCTCACTGAGTTGGAGGAGACGCTCAACAGCATGAAGTTGCGCCGTACGGAGCTGGAGAAAGCCCGCATGAACACGCTTCACCGGTGCGCCGAAGTGGTGAATCTCTGCCAGAACGTGCTGAAGCTCCAGAACGAGACCGTTCTCACCGTGAACCGGATGATCGCCCTGATCGGCGAAGAGCAGCAACGCTGACGCGCCATGAGCACCCTGATTGTCGGCGGTGGCCCGGCCGGGCTCACCGCCGCCTGTTTTTCAAGCCCCCCCGTCTTTGTGCTGGAGCGCATGAGCCAGCCCGCGCGCAAGCTGCTGGCCACCGGCGGCGGACGCTGTAATCTGACCCACGCGGCCGATCCCGAACGGATTGCGGCGGCCTTCGGCCGCCAGGCGCGTTTCACGCAGCCGGCCCTGCGCGCGTTCCCGCCCGATGCGATCCGCGCCTTCTTCCGCGGCCTCGGCGTGGAAACCCGCGCGGAGCCTGACGGGTGCGTCTTCCCGGTCTCGCAACGGGCCGCTGACGTGGCGGAGGCCCTGCTGCGCGCCGCGCGCGCCAACGGCGCCGAACTACGCTGCGGCGTGCGCGTCACCCGGCTGCTCCTCACGCCGGCCGGAGCCCGTGCGGAGGGACCCGCGCGCGTGATGGGGGTGGAGACCGCGGACGGCGCGATCCGGGCCGACCGGGTCATCCTTGCGGCGGGAGGCCGCTCCTACCCGGAACTGGGGTCTGACGGTTCGGGGTTCGATCTGGCCCGCGACGCCGGACTCACCCTGACCCCGCCTGTGCCCGCGCTGGCCGGACTGATCCTGCGCGAGACCTGGCCCCGCGCGCTGGCCGGTGTGCTGTGCGAACAGGCCGGACTGTGGCTGGATGAGCCCGGCGGCGCGCGCCGCAGCCTGAGCGGCCCGTTGCTCTTCACGCACAAAGGCATCAGCGGGCCGCCCGTTCTGGACCTCTCCGGCGAAATCGCGGCCCGCCTCCTTCAGCACGATGGCCCCGTGCCCCTGCGCGTCTCTTTCCGCCACGACCGTCCGGCTGAGGCGTGGCGCGCGCGGTTCGAGGCGTGGCGGACCCGCAGCGGCGCGCGTGCGCTGCACAACCTGCTCTCCGGCGAACTGCCCCGCTCGCTGGCCGAAACCCTCTGCCGGATCACGGGCGCGCACGGCGTCGCCGCGGCGCGGGCCGGCAGGGGCACGCTCACCGCCCTGGCCGGGGCCTGCGCCAATCAGCCGCTGCACGCCTCGGACACCGAATCGTGGGGCCGCGCGATGGTCACGCGCGGCGGCGTGGCAATCTCCGAACTGGAGTCCGCGACCCTGGCCTGCCGACGCATCCGCGGCCTCGCCTGCGCGGGAGAGATCGTGGATGTCGACGGCCGTTGCGGCGGGTTTAACCTGAGCTGGGCGTTCGCCTCCGGCCGCCTGGCCGCCTGCGCCGCGCAATGAGACCCTCACGCTCCGCGGCCCGCGTCGAACCGCTGGCGAGCGGCATGCGCCGCGAGGGCGAAGGCACTGACGACATTCAGGGAATTTTTGCGGCCGCACAACGGGATGCGCACCACCTCATCGCACAGCCCGATCACATCGGCGTTCAAGCCGAAACGTTCATTGCCCAACACCAGCGCGCACGGAAAGGCCCACTCCGCCCGCTCCAGACTCTTCGCGCCTGCCACGGTCTCCAACGCCACGCACCGCACCCCGTCGTCCTTCAGCCCCGTCAACGCCGCGCGCACATCCCCCGCCGTGCGCCAGGGCACCAGCTTCTCGGCCCCCAGCGCGGCGCGCGCCGCCTGCGGCCGGTCCGGCGCGGGGGTGTACCCGCAGAGCAAGACCTCGGCAACCCCGAAACACTCGGCCGTGCGGAAGATCCCGCCGACATTGAAGGCCGAGCGCAGCGAATCCGCGACCACGGTCAGCGGCATCGGCGGCGCGGCGGGCGCGGACTCCGCCGCCAGGTCGCGGTCCAGGATCTCGATGTCGGTGACGCGGGCGCGGACGACTTCGCGTTCCACCGGCACGAGCGCGCACCAGAACTGCGCCCGCGTCATGTCGGGCGTAAGCAGCCGCGCCAGCGCGCTCAGGCGGGGCTGCTCCCGCCGCGCGGCCAGCCACGCGCGGCAGGCCTCCAGACCGCGCCGGCGTGCCGAAACGTCCGACCACACCGCGTCCAGCGCCAGCAACCGCTCGCGCGCCTCGCGCCACAACTGTTCGTCCGTTTGGCTCACCGCAACAGGCCTCCGCACCCCGCCCGCAGGCAGGCAGCGAAACAGTATGACACAACCCGGACGTTTTTCGCTATGGCAAAGCCACCCCGTTTTTGGCACACTCATGCGAAAACAGGCCGGATTACGGCTGAACTCGGAGGAAAAGCATGAAGCAGCGGATGATGATGGCGGCGGCGGGCCTGACGGCCTCTGCCGTGTTGGCGGGGCTGTACGGGGATACGCCGGACGCGCGGCACGCGTGGGCCGTGCATGACAAAAACCGGCCCAATCCGGTCAAGGTCACGGCGGAGCCGGGGATGCCGCCTTCCGATGCGACCGTGCTGTTTGACGGCTCTTCGCTGGAGGCCTGGGAGAGCACCAAGGGCGAGCCCACCAAGTGGCGCCTGGCGGACGGGGTCATGGAATCGGTGAAAGGCGCCGGCGCCATCCGCACCAAGCAGAGTTTCGGCGACTGTCAACTGCATCTGGAGTGGGCCGCGCCCGGCAAAATCGAGGGCATGGGTCAGGGCCGCGGCAACAGCGGCGTCTTTCTCATGGGCAGCTATGAGATTCAGATTCTGGACTCGTACGAGACGCACACGCTCCCGGACGGCAGCAACAAAAACCCCAACTATGCCGACGGCCAGGCGGCATCGGTTTACGCCGAGAACCCGCCGCTGGTGAACGCCTGCCGCAAACCGGGCGCGTGGCAGACCTACGACATCATCTTCCACCAGCCGGTCTGGGAAGGCGACAAACTGAAGGTTCCCGGTTCGGTGACCGTGCTGCATAACGGCGTGCTGGTGCAGGATCACTGGGAAATGGAGGGCCTGACCACGCACTGCCGACGCCGGCCGCTCGCGCCGCACGCGGCCAAACTGCCGCTGCAGTTGCAGGATCATGGCAACCCCGTGCGTTTCCGCAACATCTGGATCCGCGAGATCCCGTCGCGGTACGCCAACACCACCCACGGCGGTCCGGCCGCAAACGAAGCCGACGTGATGGCCCTGCGCAAAGAGACGGCCGCCAAACTCTTCGCCCGGATCCATCCCGAAAACCCTCGCAAGGCGGAGGCGCTGGAACAGATCCTGGAGGTGATCTCCTACGAGAAGGCCGAACCGTACACCGCGCTCGCCGCGACGCTGCGCGATGCCTATCTGAAGGAGCTGGCCGGCTGCGGGGCGCAACAGTTGGAAAGCCGCAAAGGTGAGATTCTCAGTCTGCGCAACGCCTGCAACGTCCTGATCCGCAACAAGGTATGCGGCGAGGGGTGCCCGTTGCGCGCCGCGCTTCAGAAGATCATCACCGAACAGGGGTTCGATAAGAAGAAGTGACCCGCCGGCGGGTACCGGGTCACTCGTCAAGCTGGCCCTGATACATGCAGCGCCGGACTTTCTGAATCGAGGTGCGCTCCAGCGGTTCGCGGCGCACCTCGATTTTTCTCGGGTGCTTGTACTCGGTCAGGCACTCGCATTGCGCGCGCACCCGGTCGCGGATCAGGCGTTCGATCGTCTCCCAAGGGGGCTCCACCCCTTCGTGGGCTGCGGTCACCGCCTCCATGTTGGGCACCACGATCGCGCCCACACGCTCTCCGGGCACCCCGCCCACCGTGTAGCCGATCACCACCACGTCGGCGATCAGCGGCTCCCGCGCGAGCACGTTCTCGACCTCTTCGGGATAGATATTCTTGCCTTCGCGGTTAACGACCAGCGCCTTTTTGCGCCCGCGGATCGTCAGGTATCCCTCGGTGTCCTGAGATGCCAGATCGCCGGTACGCAGCCACTCGCCGTCGAACGCCTCGCGGGTGGCCTCGAGATTCTTGAAGTACCCCTTCATCACGATCGGGCCGCGGATCTGCAGTTCGCCCACGCCCTGCGGATCGGGCTCTGCGATCCGGACCTCGATGTTGGGCAGTTTCTTCCCGATCGTCCCCACGCGCGAACTGTGGCTGTTGGTGATGGAGACCACCGGGGAGCACTCTGTGAGGCCGTAGCCCTCCACAATCGGAACACCCAGACGCCGGAACCCGTTGAGTACGTGCAGCGGGCACGGCGCGCCGCCGACAATCAGGAAACGCAGTCGGCCGCCGAGTCCTTTCAGCACCTTTTTGCCCACCCAATGCCCCAGCCCCAGCCGGAACAGGAGCCGGGCGATCCGGTTCCGCTTGAGCTTGTCGTCGATTTTGTTGAACATCTTCTCGACCAGCAGGGGGACCGCGATCAGGATCGAGGGCCGCAGTGTCCGGATGTCCTCCCCCACGCTCCGGAGACTCTCCACAAAAAACATGCCGCAGCCCTTGATCAGCGGCACCACAAAATTCGCCGTGAACGAAAAGGCGTGGAACAGCGGAAGCACCACGAGGAAGTCGTCCTCCGCGGTGATGGCGTCGCCGATCGCGTCGAAACTGCCGAACGCGTCACTGCAAAAATTGAGGTGCGTCAGCATCGCGCCTTTGGGCGTGCCCGTGGTGCCCGAGGTGTAGATGATGGAAGCGATGTTCTGGGGCTCGGGCCGGTGGCCCGCATACCAGAAGAGGGGTTCGTTCGCCACGCCCGCGCGCAACGTCTCGTAATCGTGACAGGGCCGTCCCGCGACCGGCGCGGGGCGCGCCTCTCCCGCGCCATCGGTCACCACAATGAACCGGACCTGCGGCAGACCGGTCAAAATCATTTCGAGCATGTCGAGATGGCGGGTGTCGGTCAAGACCGCCACCGCCTCGGAGTCATTCAGGATGAACGCTACCTCCGCGGCCCGCAGTTTGGGATCGATCGGCACCACCGCCACGCCCGCGCCCGACGTCGCCAGATAGG
>JAVEYH010000048.1:0-23914 GCA_034003585.1 Kiritimatiellia bacterium | reverse complement strand
TCAGGAAAGATAAAGGGGCGGATATGCGGCAGTGGCGATGGTTCGGGGGGGCGTTGCTGGCGATGGGGTGCCAGGCTGCGGACGTGGTGCTGTTCGATGCCGAGGTGACGCCGGCTGTGGCGGTGTCGGCGCACGCGGGAGGCCGGAGCCGGTTCGAACGCAGGGGAGGCGTGCTGGAGATTGAGACCCCGGGCAACACGGGATATCCGGGGGTGCGCATTGCCGGCAACTGGGATCTCTCGGGCTGCAACCGCATCACGTTCGAGCTGGAGCACCGCGACGGCAAGGGGGATTTGCCGCTGACGATCCGGCTCGACAATCCGGGCGCGGACCCCGCCAAGTCCGTCGGCGTGTTTGTGGACCGCATCACCATGCCGCGCAAAGGGGCGCATGCGTGTACGGTCGCATTGCCGCCCGCGCTGCCCTCGGGACGGTCGATCACGTCCAAGCTGACCGGGATGCGCGCGACGCCGTTTCAGACGGTGGGCGTGGCGGCGGATCTCGATGCCGCCCGGGTGGTCGGCGTGGCGGTCTACATGCGGCAGAACAAACTGGATTGGAAGTGGGGCATCCGTCGCATTGTGGCGCACGCCGGGGAGCGGCCGGACCCCCCGGCCTGGATGAAGCTGACCGAGAAGGAGTTTTTCCCGTTCATCGACCGCTACGGGCAGTTCAAGTACAAGGAGTGGCCCGGCAAGATCCATTCCGACGCGGAGCTGAAGGCTGCGGCGCGGAACGAGGAGGCGGACCTGAAGGCCCATCCGGGACCGAAAGGCTGGAGCCGCTTCGGCGGCTGGGCGGACGGGCCGAAACGCGAGGCCACCGGCCACTTCCGCGTGGAGAAGATCGACGGCGTATGGTGGATGGTGGACCCCGAGGGATATCTGTACTGGTCGCACGGGCCGGTGCGCGTGACGCCTTCAACTGCGATCACGCCGCTGGACAACCGCGAGTTCTACTTTACGGAGCTGCCCGCGCCGGATTCGCCGTTCGCCAAGTTCTACACCACGCGCGACGAACTGCTCTATCCGTACTACGTCAAGCGCAACATTCAACGGACCTACGATTTTTCGTCGGCGAACTGCTGCCGCAAGTACGGCCCGAACTATTATGAGGTCTTCGCCGATCTGGCGCACCGGCGTCTGCGGAGCTGGGGCCTCAACACCATCGCGAACAGCTCGGACAAGCAGATCTGCCTGATGGGCCGCACGCCGTACACCGACCGGTTCGAACTCAAGTCCAAGCCCATCGCGGGGAGTCATGACGGGTGGTGGCCCTTCCGCGACCCGTTCGACCCCTCTTTCCGGGCGGACGTGCGGCGGCTGATGAACGAGCACCGCGCCGAGATGGAGGATCCGTGGTGCTTTGGCTTTTTTGTGGACAACGAGCTGAGTTGGGGCAGCGAGACCGATCTGGCGTCGTGGACCCTGGAGTCGCCGGCGGATCAGGCGGCCAAGCTCGTGTTCCGCGAGCGCATGCGGAAAAGATACGGCACCATCGGCAACCTCAACGCGGCGTGGGGCGCGGCGTATGCGGATTGGGAGGCCTTTTTGACGGTCCGCAAGCGTCCGGGTAAAGCGGCGGACCCGGATCTCAAGGCGTTCACGCTGGAGATCGCGGACGCCTACTTCCGGAATATCCGCGAGGAGTTCAAGGCCGCGGCGCCAAACAAGCTTTACATGGGGTGCCGCTTCGCGGGCCGGGGCCCCGAGTTCGCGGTGCGTGTGGCGGCCCGGCATTGTGATCTGGTCAGCTATAACATTTACGCCCGGCATCTGCATGATTTCAAACCGCCTGCGGGCGTCGACAAGCCGGTGATCATCGGCGAGTTCCATTTCGGCGCGCTGGACCGCGGGCTCTTCCATCCCGGTCTGGTCAAGCTCGGGAGCCAGGAGGAGCGCGGCCGGGTTTATGCGGAGTACGTGACGTCGGCGCTGAAGCATCCGCACGTCGTCGGCGTGCACTGGCACCAGTTCGGCGACCAGGCCACGACGGGCCGTTTTGACGGCGAGAATTTTCAGGTGGGGTTTGTGGACTGCTGCAACACGCCGTATCCCGAGACGATCGCGGGGATCCGCGAGGTGGGATACCGCTTGTACGAAATCCGTAACGGGAAATGAGGTGTGGAGTGGCAACAGGAAAAACCAGAAAGGCGGGAGTGATGCGTTTTCGGGACAAGGTGGTGTTGGTGACCGGAACCAGCCGGAACACGGGCGTGGGGATTGCCGCGCTCTTTCTCCGCGAGGGAGCCAAAGTCTGCGTGTGCAGTTCCACGCCGGAGAGCACGGCCAAAGGCGCGGCGGAGCTGCGGGCCATGGGGCTGGACGGCTTCACCGAGACGCCGGCCGACATTTCGGACACCGAACAGGTCCGCGCCCTGTTCCGCGTGGTCCGCGAGAAGTTCGGGCGCTTGGACATCCTGGTGAACAATGCGTGCAATCAGGGCATCGGGCCGGCGTTCGAGGAGATGGACCCGGCGTACTTCCTGTCGGTCGTCAAGACGAATCTGCTGGGCACCTTCCAGGTGTCGCAGGAGGCGGTCAAAATGATGCTGGCGCAGGAGAGCCGCGGCGTGATCGTGAACCTCGGTTCGAACGTCTCGACACGGGCGATCCGGAACCGTACGGCCTATGTGGCGAGCAAGGGCGGCCTGGACGCGCTGACCCGCTCGATGGCGGTGGATCTCGGCCCCAAGGGGATCCGCGTGAACATGGTCGCGCCGGGGTATATCTATACCGACCGTTGGGACAAACTCAACGAGGCGACCATGAGGCGCCGCCGCCTCAACTGCCCGATCGGCATGGAGGCGACGGCCGATGACATCGCGCAGGCCGTGGCGTTCATGGCTTCGGACGCCTCGCGCAACATCTGCGGCGAGCGGCTGGTGGTGGATGCGGGGTGCAGCGCCCAGCACATGCCGGTGGATGTGGATGTGTAAGGCGTTTTTTAGAGAGTGTCGGATGCGTCGGACATGTCCGACGCGTCCGACAGCGAGATCATGAAGACATCGAAGAACTACAAGTGGGAACTGCTGTTGTGGCTGTCGCTCTCGTTTTTCACCCATCAGGCCGGCCGGGCGGTGCTGGGGATCGTGGTGCCGGATGTGCAGCGCGACCTGAATCTTTCGTCGGAGCTGATCGGTTGGGTGCCGGCGTGCCTGTCCGTCGTGCTGGGCATCATGATCCCGATCTCCGGCGTGTTGGGTGACCGTTACAGCCGCAAGTGGATCATCACCTGGACTCTGATCGTCGGCAGCGCGGCCACGGCCCTGGCCGGCGCCTCGGTGGGTTTTCTCACGCTCGTGCTCTTTTACAGCGTCACCTCGGCGACGTGCGAGGCGATGTACGCGCCCTCCGGGTATTCGCTGCTGGCGTCGTTTCACAAAGAGACGCGGGCGGTGGCGATGTCGATCCACCAATCGGCGCTGTACATCGGGGTGATGAGCTGCGGCGTGATCGCGGCGGCCATTGCGGAGCGCTGGAGCTGGCGCTGGTCGTTCGCCGCGTTCGGGATCTTCGGCGTGCTGCTCGGATTCGTCGCGGTCTTCCGTTTGAAGGACGCGCCGCACGACGAGGCGGAAGCCGCCGGACCCGCGTCGAAACCGGGCGTGCTGGAATCGGTGGGGGTGCTGATCCGCACGCCGAGCGCGGTGCTGCTGACCGTGGCGTTCACGGCGATCGTCTTCGTGAACAACATCTACTGGTTCTGGGTGCCCAAGTACATGCAGGATCCGGAGGGGATGTTCCGCCTGACCAAAACCCAGTCCAGCGGCGCCTTCACCTATCATGTGGTGGCCGCCATGATCACCATCCTGTGCGGCGGGTTCATCACCGACCGGTTTGTGAAACGCGATCCCCGGTTCCGGCTGCGCCTGCAGGTGGCGGCCCTGTTTCTCGGCGCGCCGGCCCTGTATCAGGTGGGCCAGGCTACGACGGTACTGACGGTTTGGGTGTTCTGCGCGCTGTACGGCGTGTCGCGCGGGCTGTTCGAGGTCAACACGCACACTTCGCTCTTTGATGTGGTGCCGGCGCGCTACCGGGCCACGGCGGTCGGGTTGCTGACCATGACCGGTTTTCTGGTCGGCGGCACGGTCGGGCCCTGGCTGGTCGGGTTTCTGATGAAGCGGATGGGCACGCAGGCGGGCATGCAGCTCGGCTTCAAGCTGATGGCGGCGGCGTATGTTGTCGGCGGTCTGGCGGTGTTGGCCTCGCTGCTCTTCACGTTCCGGAAGGATCGAAAGGCGGTCGCATGAAAATCACGGGGATCAAGACGTTTGTCTGCAACGCGTACCGCACGAACTGGGTGTTCGTGAAGGTGCTGACGGATGAGCCGGGCCTGAACGGGGTCGGCGAGGCCACGCTGGAATACAAGGAGCATGCGGTTGTCGCCGCCTGCATGGAGCTGGAGCGGGACCTGATCGGCAAGGATCCGCGCGACATCGAGGCGATCTGGCACAGCAACTACCGCGACGCCTACTGGCGCGGCGGGCCGGTGCTGATGAGCGCGATCTCGGCGATCGACATCGCGCTGTGGGATATCCTGGGCAAGAGTCTGAATGTTCCGGTGTGGCGGTTGCTGGGCGGCCGGATGCGCGATCGGGTGCCTTGCTACGCCAACGGCTGGTTCGCGGGCGCGAAAGAGCCGGAGGAGTTCGGCGCGAAAGCGGCGGAGGCGGTGGAGACCGCCGGATGGAAGGGCCTCAAGTGGGACCCCTTCGGGTCCGCCTACCGTCAGGTGGAGCCGCAGGCTTTCCGCAAGGCGATGCGCTGCGTCGAAAAGGTCTTCGAGGCGGTGGGCGGCCGTGCGGAGATTCTGATCGAAGGGCACGGGCGCTTCGATCTGCCGACCGCGCTGCGCATCGCGAAGGCGTTGGAGGATTTCAACATCCTGTGGTTCGAGGAGCCGATCATACCGGATACGATGGAGGCCATCGCCGATTTGCGCGGCCGGGTGAATGTCCCGCTCTCGTTCGGCGAACGGCTCTACAGCACCTGGCAGTTCCGCACGCTGCTGGAGGCGCGCGGCGCGGACTTTGTGCAGCCGGACGTCTCGCACGCGGGCGGGATCACCGAATTGCGCAAGATCGCGGCGATCGCCGAGACCCATCACATCCCGTTCTGTCCGCACAACCCCAGCGGGCCGGTGGCGAACGCGGCCACGTTGCAGCTTGCCGCGTCGCAGCCCGGTTTTTATCTGCTGGAGACCATGGCGAGCGATGTCCCGTGGCGCCGCGAGATCTGCGATGAGGCCGTGACCTTGCGCGACGGGGAGATGCACATTCCCCTCGACCGTCCGGGGATCGGCGTGGAGATCAACGAGGCGGCGATCGCCAAATATCCCTACCAGCCGATCGCGCTGCGGCATTACACCGGCGCGCTCACCGAGATCCGTCCGCAGAACGCGACCGCCTACTTTGCGAAGTGACGTGCCGGACGTTGCGCTCCCCGCGAAGTGTCGGTATGATACGGGCATGTCAGAGCGAGGAAGGGAGAAGCCGCGGCGCACGGGGTCCGGGCGTACGGGGTCCGGGCGCGCGGCGGTGCGGGCCGCGTCGGTTGCGGCGGCGGCGGTGTGCGCCCTGCAGGCAATCGGCCCCGCCTGGCTGGCGGTGGTGTTTCCCTCGCTGAGTCCCTTCACGGGACTGCTCGCCGCGGTGGCCGGCGCGGTCAGTGTCCTGCTGTGGGCCGCGGCTGCGGTGGCTGCGGTGTGTCTTTTCCTCCCGCGTTTCTTCTGCCGCTGGATCTGTCCGGCCGGTGCCTGTTTCGAGGCGGTCGGTCTCCGGGCGCGGCGGCGGGCGTGGGTGGGGCGGGTGCCTCGGGTCGGGGTGGGGTTGGTGCTGGTCGGCGCGGGGGCCGCGGTGTTGGGGTATCCGCTGTTCGGGTGGCTGGACCCGCTGGTGATGTTCCAGGCGTTTTTCGCCTTCTTCCGTCCGCATGCCGGCGTGTGGGAAGGGGGGGCGGCCGCAGGGCTGCCGCTGTTGATCCTGGCGGCGCTTCTGGCGCCCGGTCTCTGGTGCGGCAGGCTCTGCCCGTTAGGCGCGACGCAGGATCTGCTGCGCGGCGCGGTCACGTGGCGGCGGGCGGGCGGTGACGCGGCGTCCCGCGCGTCGCGCGGCGGGGGGGCGGGGCGCAGGGTTTTTCTGGGTCTGGGCGCGGGCGCGGCCTACCGGCTGCTGTTGCCGCCGGAGCGCACGGAGGCGCGGGCGGAGGCGATCCGTCCGCCGGCGAGCGGAACGGCCGCGCGGTTCACGCGGTTGTGTGCGCGCTGCGGCAATTGCGTGCGGGCGTGTCCCAGCAACATTCTGCATGGGGGCGGGGTCGGGGCCGGGCTGGCCGGCGTGCTGGCGCCGGAGGTCCGGTTCGGGGAGGAGTACTGTCCCGTCACCTGCACGGTATGCGGTCAGGTCTGCCCCACCGGCGCGATCCCGCGGTTCACGCGGCAGAACAAGTTCCGGGAGCCGATGGGGTGCGCGAAGGTGGATCATGCGTTGTGCCTGCTGGCGGAGGGGCGCGAATGCGGCTCGTGTGTGGCGGCCTGTCCGGAGGAGGCGTTGGATTTTGCCTGGGATCCGGACGAGCTGGTGAGCCGGGTGACGGTGGATGCGAATGCGTGTACGGGGTGCGGGTATTGCGAATATGTCTGTCCGGCGGTCGTCAAGGCGATCCGGATCCGCGCGCCCCGGAGGAAGGAGGAGGCGGGATGAGTGACTCGGGCGCGAAGGCGGGGGTGCGGGACCGGGTGGTCCGGTTTCTGCGTCACGGTTTATGGGAAGTGCGCTCCGGCGAACTGCCCTGGCTGCACCGGAACGGGGTGCATCTGCTGCGGCTGGGACACCTGGTTGTGGACGGGTTCCGGCGGAACGCCTGCGCGTTGCATGCGGCCTCGCTGACCTTTTTCACGCTGATGGGGCTCGTGCCGATCCTGGTGCTGGCTTTGGCGTTGGCACGGACCTTCGGCGGCGCCGATCTGGCCAAAGAGCAACTGGACCGTCATCTCAACGCATGGATGGCGCAGATGGAGGCGGCGGTGGATGCCCGGACCGCAGCCGTTGCGGAGGGGGATGCGGAAAAAAGCCAAGTCCACGACGAGGTGACGAAGGCCTTCTCGACGCAGGTCCGGGAGATCGCGGACCAGTTGTTCGCGCAGGTGAACTCCATCAGTTTCGGAACGCTGGGAGGGATTGGCGCGGTCATGCTGATCTGGTCGGTGGTGGGCATGCTCGGCAAGGTTGAGGACAGTTTCAACCGCATCTGGGGGGTCGAACGTCCGCGCGCGCTGGTCCGCAAACTGGCGGACTACCTGTTCGTCATCATCATCCTGCCTTTTCTGATCATGGCGGTTTCCACGGTGCCGGTCGCGAAGATGGTCACGGACACAATGGACAAGACCGTGGGGGGGTCGGTCTCCGACGGGGTCCGGATGATCGTGAGCAGCGGTCTGCTGAAGAGCGGCATCACGCTGACGCTCGGCACGCTGACGTTCGCCTTTCTGTTGGGGTTCATGCCGAACGTGCGGGTCCGGACCGGCGCGGCGCTGACGGGCGGGCTGGTGACGCTAATCCTGTTCGGCGGCTGGCTCAAACTGTGCGCGATGCTGCAGGTGGGGATCGCCAAATACAGCGCGCTGTACGGCGGGTTCGCGGTGCTGCCGATCCTGCTCATGTGGGTGTACACGAGTTGGCAGATCATTCTGCTGGGCTCCGAGATCGCCTTTGCGGTGCAGAACCGCGACACCTACGTGCTGGAGCAGAATGCGGCGCGGGCCAGTCTGCGCGCGCGCCTGCTGTTGGCGCTGACCCTCTGCGCCGAGGCCGCCCGTTGCGCCAAAGACCCGGCGGGCGGGCCGTTCGCGGCCGAGGCGTTCGCCCGGCGGCGGGGTATACCCAGCCGGTTTGTCAAAGACATCCTTGAGGATCTCGCGCGGCACAACATTCTGGCTGAGGTGGCGGGACGGCCGGGCGACTATCTGCTCGCCCGCTGCGGCAGTTGCCTCAAGGCCGCGGAGATCGCCAAAGTGCTGTTGGACGAGGGCGAGCCGCCCGAGGCGTTAGGCTTGACGGCTCTCAGCGCGCCGCTGCTTGCCTTCAGCCAGCGGGTTGACGAGCGGATCGAAGAGGGGTTGGGGCAGCCGGTCGCAGCCTTGAACGGGTGATCCGCAAAGCGGTGTGGGGGGTTTTGTGGAACAGATGAGACGGGAACCGGGCGCGTTCGAGATCCTCAAAGAGGACCGCCATACGGGCGCGCGGCTGGGACGTTTGTGGACCGCGCACGGTCCGGTCGAGACACCGGTCTTCATGCCGGTGGGGACGCAGGCTGCGGTCAAGGCGCTGGAGCCGCGCGACCTCACGGGGCTGGGCGCGTCCGTCATTTTGGGCAACACCTACCATCTGCTGCTGCGTCCCGGCATGGATGTCGTGTCCGCCTGCGGCGGGCTGCACCGGTTCATGGCGTGGGACGGCCCCATTCTGACCGACAGCGGCGGATTCCAGGTCTTCAGCCTCAACACCCTGCGCAAAATCCGCGCGCACGGCGTCGAATTCCGCTCGCACATCGACGGGGCGCCCTTCTTTCTGGGACCGTCCGAGGCCATGGCCGTGCAGCGCACGCTGGGTTCGGATATCGCGATGTGTTTTGACGAGTGCATCCCATATCCCTGCGACGCACAATACGCTTGCCAGTCTGTGGCGAAGACCCTATCATGGGCCGCTCTCTGTCTGGAGCAGGAACGCGCGCCGGGCCAGCTCGTGTTCGGCATCGTGCAGGGCGGGGAGTACACCGCCTTGCGTGAACGGTGCGCGCGGGAACTGGCGGCCATGGGCTTTGACGGGTATGCGGTCGGCGGCGTCAGCGTGGGGGAGCCCGAGGATGTGATGCTGCGGGGCGTGGAGGACGGCGTGCGCGGCCTGCCGCGCGAGCGGCCGCGCTATGTGATGGGGCTGGGCGATCTGTATCAGATGAGCGAATCGGTGGCGCGCGGGGCGGACATGTTCGACTGCGTGATCCCGACGCGTGTGGCGCGGCACGGCACGGCCTACACGCGGACCGGTCAGTACCCCGTGAAGGCCGGTGCCCATAAGGCCGACACGCGTCCGGTCGAAGAGGGGTGCGACTGTTATTGCTGCCGGACCTTTTCGAGGGCCTACGTGCGGCATCTGCTGAACGTGGGGGAGATTTTGGGGGTGCGGTTGCTGACGATCCACAACATGCACCGGTATCTCGGATTCATGCGGGAGATGCGCGAGGCGATCGCCAACGACGCGTTCGGCGAGTGGCGGCGCGCGCTCGCCGCCGTGTTGCGGCCGGACGGCCGGAAGCCGGTCCGGATGGGCGCGCGGGCGCCGCAGGCCGGGTAAGGGAAAGCGCGGCACGGGTGGCGCGCGGGCTTGAAGTGAGGGAGAAAGGATACGCGATGACGACAGGATGGTTTTGGGCGCAGGCGGCGCAGCAGGGTGCGGGCGGGATCGGCGGGATGCTGATCCCCATGGTGCTGGTGTTCGGCCTTTTCTATTTCATGATGATCCGGCCCCAGCAGCGCAAGGAGAAGGAGCGGTTGCGCATGATCGCCGAATTGCGCGCCGGCGAGCGGGTGATTTTCGCGGGCGGCCTGATCGGCACGATCAGCGAGGCGCGCGAGACCACGTTTGTGGTGGAGATCGCCCCCAAGGTGACGGTTGAGGTCGCGCGCGGCGCGGTGACGCGGGTGTTGAAAGAGGGGGATGCCGCCACCTTGGAAGAAACCAAGTGAGCCGCTTTTTTCATTTCTTGGGTGAAATGGCCCCGGCTTTTTGATAATTTAATTTCTTTTCCTGACCCTTTCCGGGTTCCGGGTAAACTGTGGAGTTGCTGAAATGAGTAGAATCGACCTCTGGAAATGGCTGACGCTGGCTTTCCTGGCTGTTTTGTCCGCCTATGTTGTGGTTCCGCCGAAGCAGAAGATCCGATTGGGGTTGGATCTCTCGGGCGGCACGAGTTTCACGGTGGCGATCGATGAGGCGAAACTGCGCGCCAACGTGAAGGCGGCCGCGGCCGCGGAACTCAACGACGTGGAGGTCGCGAATCAGGTGAACGCCGTGCTCAAGGATGCGGACGCGCGGGCCATTGAGGTGATCCGCAACCGCATCGACGGGCTGGGCGTCAATGAGCCGGTCATTCAGGGCGGCAAAAACCACCGCATCGTGGTGCAGCTTCCGGGCGCGAGTGCCGAACAGCGGGAGGCCGCGGAAAAGAGCATCCAGAGCGCGGCCTTTCTCGAGTTCAAGCTGGTGCACAGGCAGAACGACCAGCTTGTGGACAAGGTGCTCGCCTCGGGCCGCCTGCCGGAAGGGTATGTCTCTTCTGAAGACGGCCGCGGCTACAAGCGCGCCCCGAACTACACCGAGCTGGTGAAGGATCCCGAGTACGCGCGCCGTCTCTCGCTGTTCGAGGTACCGGATCCCCGTTACGCCTTCATGCTCGAGCGCGAACAGGCGGCGAACGGCCAGGTGGCGTACCGGCCGGTCTATGTGCTGCGCAAAGCCGAGATGACCGGCGAGGCGCTTTCCAGCGCCTCGGTGGAGATCGAGCCGATGACCGGACGCGTGCACGTTTCGCTGGTGTTCAATGCCAAAGGCGGGGCCGAGTTCGCCCGGCTGACCAAGGCGTACGCGCCGCGCGGTTCGCGCAACAAGGACAGCGACGTGGGCCGCCGCTTGGCGATCGTGCTGGATGACACCCTGTATTCCGCGCCGGTGCTGAAAACCGAAATCCCCAACGGCCGCGCCGTCATCGAGGGCAATTTCTCCTGGTCCGAGGCGGCGGTGCTGCGCAACATCCTCAATGCCGGCTCCCTGCCCGCGCCGATGAAGATTCTGGAGAAGCGCTCGGTCGAGTCCACGCTGGGCGCGGACGCGATCCGCAGCGGCATCCACGCGTCGGTTCTCGCCACGGTGCTGGTCGCGCTCTTCATGCTGATCTATTACTCGTATTGCGGCATGATCGCGAATGTGGCGCTGCTGCTCGACCTGCTGCTGCTGCCGGCCGGGCTGATCGTGGCCTCCAGCATTCTGGGCGTGTTCGTCAAAGACGCGGCGATCGCCAAACGGACGCTGGATCTGCCGGTGCTGACCATGCCTGGCATCGCGGGTATCGTGCTGACCCTCGGCATGGCGGTCGACGCCAACGTCCTGATCTTCGAGCGGATGCGCGAGGAGTTCGCGCTGGGCAAATCGGCTCGCGCCGCCGTGGCGGCCGGTTACGACCGGGCGTTCCTGGCGATCTTCGACTCCAACATCACTACGCTGCTGACCGCCGCGATCCTGTTCATCTTCGGTGCGGGGCCGATCCGGGGCTTTGCCATCACCCTGACCGCCGGCATCCTCATCAGCATGTTCACCGCCCTGGTGGTGACGCGTCTGGTGTTCAACGCCACCGTGCCGGAGCACCGCACCCAACCCTATAAGATGCTGCAGTTCATGAAGAACGCGGACTACGATTTCCTGCGGTGGGGCAAACCGGCCGGATTCGCGTCGCTGGCGGTCATTGTGGTCACGCTCGCGATCTTCCTCGGCCGCGGGCTGAAAGAGCCCGCCCGCGTCATGGCGGTGGACTTCACGGGCGGCGCCTCCATGACCTTCGATTACGCGCAGAAGGCGGATATCGGCGCGGTCCGTTCGGTGGTCGGCGAGGTCGTCAAAAACGACGCCACCATCCAGTACCAGTCCACCCTCGACGGCACGGGGAACCTGCTGCTCGTCAAGACCAGCGTGACCCGCATCGGCGAGGAGAACGTCTCCAAAGTGATTCAGGAGGCGTTGGCGAAAGCGCTGCCCGAGAGCCGCTTCACCCTTGCGGGCGAGGAGGATGTGGGCTCCGAAGTCGGCAGGGATCTGAAGCGGGCCGCCGCCAAGGCGATCCTCTTCTCGCTGATCGGCATCCTGATCTATGTCTCCCTGCGGTTCGAGTTCGGCTTCGCGCTCGGCGGCGTGGTGGCGCTGGCGCATGACGCCTTCATCACCCTCGGGCTCTACAGCCTGTGCGGGCGCCAGGTGAGCCTGACGATTGTGGCCGCGCTGCTCACGATCGTGGGGTATTCGATCAACGACACCATCGTGATCTTTGACCGCATCCGCGAGGATCTGCGCAAGGACCCGCGGATGGAGTTCAAAACCCTGTGTAACCGCGCCATCAACCAGACGCTGAGCCGGACCGTGCTGACGTCGATGACCACGCTGATTGCGGTCGTTGTGCTCTTCATCTTCGGCGGCGGCGCGATCAACGACTTCGCGCTGGCGATGCTGATCGGCGTGGTCGCGGGCACCTATTCGACGATCTTTATCGCCACCCCGATCATGCTGGCGTGGTATCATGGCCGGCGCCCGTCGTTTGCGACGGCCAAGTGAGTCAGAGGGAGCGGATGGCGAGGGTGACCTCGCCATTGTCGGCGCCCTTTTCCAGCAACAGCGTGCGGCGCACGCGCGGGCGGCTGTTGACTGAGCGGCGGGAAAGGTGCGCCAGACTGCGGGCCGCGGTCAGGCGCACGGTCAGCAACCGGTCGCCGCCGCCGGGCGGCAGTTCGGCGGCGTTGATCTCGACCAGACCCTCGGCGAGCGGCAGCGCGCCGGGATATTTGGCGACCGCCTTGGCCGCGTAATCCAGCGGCGCGGCGGCGAGTTTTCCCGCCGGGGCCGCCGCGGCGCCCACGAGGTCCGCGCCGACAGCGAGGAAGGCGCCGGTCCAGAAGCGCAGGAACTTTTCCAGTTCCTCGTCATCCAGCGCCTCGGTCAGGGCCAGCCCCAGTGCGAAGCGGCCCTCCACCGCCTCTTTGAAAAGAATGCGCCGGCCCCAGGGGACGGTGTCGAACCGGGCCGCGCCGTTTTGCAGCGCGCAGGGTTGACTGGCGCTCTTGCCCGCCACGCCGACACGCGGCCAGATCAGGCTCGCGCTCAGCAGGTGGGAGGTGTCGGTGTCGAGACCCGCGCCGGTGACCGGAACGCGGATGCTGTGCAGCGTGATCTCCACTTCGCGTCGGGTTTGAACCATCTTGCCTCCGTGCTGAAACGAGATTGCGAAGATAGCTTGGCAGACGGTGCGGATTTGTTCAAGGACAATTGCGCGGCACACGTTCCCGCACACGGGGAACCGAGCGGAGTCAAGGCAACGGGGACGCGCCCGTCAGGGCATATTTTTCCGGTGCCAGCATGCCGCCGGAGACGGCCATCTTGATGCCGTCCTCGATGGAGATGTCCGTGAACTGCACGTCCTTCGCGGGCAGCAGAAGCAGGAAGCCCGAGGTCGGATTGGGTGTGGTGGGGATGAAGACGCGATAGAGCAGCCGGTTGTCCGGTGCCAGCAGGGTGCCGGTGACGAACCCGATCACGAGCGCTTCCCTGCGGGGGAACTCCACGAGGACGACCGCTTGGAACGAAGAGGTCTGGTGCGAGGAGAAGGTCTCCACCACTTGTTTGGATGCGGCGTAGACGGTCTTGACGACGGGGAGCCGCAGCAGCAGCCGCTCGCCGAAAAGGATCAGGCGGCGGCCCACGATGTGGGTGGTGACCAGCCCGGTCAGATAGATCAGCAGCACGGTGAGGATCAGCGCGATCAGCGTCAGCACGGAGTCGGGCAGGACCCCCAGCAAAGGTTTGAGCAGGGGCCGGGCAAAGGCGGTCAGGGAGTTGAGGAAGACGTTCAGGACGAACAGCGTGATGGCCAGCGGGATCAGCACCAGCAGACCGGAGACCATGCGGGTCTGCAGATGCTTGCCGATGTTGGAGGAGCAGGGTGCGGAGGGCACGTTTGACATGATTGCGTCCTTGGGGCGTCACACCCCCCAGAGCCACCAGACGAAGACACAGGCGGAACAGACCGCCGCGACCGTGAAGGGAAGGCTGATCCCCATGAAGGTGCGGAACGGGACCGGATACCCGCGTTTGCGGAGGATGCCGAGCGTCACGACATTGGCCGAGGCGCCGATCGGGGTCAGGTTGCCGCCGAGACAGGCGCCGATGAGCAGGCCGAACATCAGCAGGGGCACCGGCGCGCCGATGCCGGCCGCGACCTTCTGGACCACCGGGATCATCACCAGCAGGAACGGCACGTTATCGACGAAGCCGGACACGATCACGGAAAAGACCACGATGAGCGCGAAGGCCAGCGCCGCGCTGCCACCCACCGAACCGGCCAGCAGGTCGGCCAGACGCTCCATCCAGCCCGAGTCGCTCAGGGCTCCCACCAGCACGAACACCCCGATCAGGAAGAAGGTGGTGTCCCAGTCCAGTGTCCGGAACAGCGCGCGCAAACTGCCCCACCGGGCGCGCAGACGGTACCAGAAGAGCGCCAGCGCGCTCAGGGACAGGGTGTAGACTCCCGCGAACCAGGCGAACTCCGGGTCGACCGCCGTAGCGAACGAGAGCCCGACGATCAGAAAGCCGAGCAGCACGGAAGGCACCCAGGAACGGGGGGTCTCCTGCACGAGCAGCCGGGTTTTCTCCGTGTGACGGCGGTACACGAAGGCCAGCACCGCAAGCGAGGCCAGCATGCCGACTTGTACGGCAAAGAAAATGCCGGCCTTGCCCCCGTACACGAAAAAGTCCCAGAACCCCATCCGCATGTGGCCCGCCAGAATCATGCTCGGCGGGTCGCCGATCATGGTGGCGGTCCCCTGCAGGTTGCTGCTGATCGCGATGCCGATCAGCAGGGGCACGGGATTCATCTTGAGCTTGTCGGCGAGGCTCAGCGCCACCGGCGCGAGCAGCAGCACCACCGCGACGTTCTCCACGAACATGGAGATCACGCCCGAAAGCGCGCAGAGCGCCAGCATGGCCGTGCGGGTGGAGCGGGACACGTCGACCAGCCATTCGGCGAACACGGCCGGCACGCGCGACATCATGAACAGTTCCGCCAGGATGAGGGTGCCGAAAAAAAGTCCCATGACGTTCCAGCTGATTTTCCCGCACAGCGCCTCGCGCCACCCCAACACGCCGGTGGCCAGGAGCAGGAGGCCGCCGGCGCAGGCGATCCAGGAGCGCCGGGTGGGGAGAATCACAAACAGCGCGTAACACGTGATGAAGACAACGAGACTGATCCAAGCGGGTGTCATGTGCGTCCGAATCGTTAACCGGAAGCGGTCGGACCCGCAATCGCGGCGGACCGGTCCCAAGGAGGAAATAGCATGAATCAAGCATAGCACCCCGGGGTTCGCGCATCAAGGGAAATGGGGCCGCGGCGCAGCCGCTTTCGACTCGCATGCGGCAACGGAAACCAGTAAGCTCTATCCCCGTTCCGGCTCAGTGTGCCGGAACGCAAGCATGCGAGGAGACGGATGATGTCGAAGGATTCGGTGACGCGCGAGACGGTGTTGGCATTTCATGCCGGCGGGAAGATCGGAATGCGGATGTCCAAGCCGCTTCAAACCCAGACGGATTTGTGTCTGGCCTACACGCCGGGTGTGGCGCACGCGGTGCGGGAGATCGCCGCAAAGCCCGAGACGGTGTTCGCGTATACGGCCAAGCGCAGTCTGGTGGCCGTGGTGTCGGACGGCACCGCGATCCTCGGGCTGGGCGACCTGGGTGCGGAGGCCAGCATTCCGGTGATGGAAGGCAAGGCGGTGCTCTTTAAAAGCTTCGGCGATGTGGACGCCTGGCCGGTGCCCCTGAACCACTGCCGTCAGGGCGGCGCGAACACCGGCAAGACCGACCCGCAGCGTGTGATCGATGCGGTGCTGGCGATCGCCCCGATGTACGGCGGGATCAATCTGGAGGATATCGCGGCACCGGCCTGCTTCGAGATCGAGGACCGGCTTGACGCGCTGCTGGACATCCCCGTGTTTCATGATGATCAGTGGGGGACGGCGGTCATCACGCTTTCCGGGCTGATGAACTATGCCCTGCTTTCGGACCGCGCGATGGGTTCGCTGCGCGTGGTGATCAACGGCGCGGGGGCCGCAGGGATCCGCATCGCCGACATGTGCAAGGCGGCCGGGGTACAAGATCTCGTGATGTGTGACACGCGCGGCGTGATCCATGCGGGCCGCACCGATCTGAACGACCACAAACGCCGGCATGCCTGCGACACCGCGGCGCGCACGCTGCAGGAGGCCCTGCGCGGCGCGCATGTGTTCATCGGCGTTTCGGCGGCGGATGCGGTGACGGCGGAGGATGTGCGCGGCATGGCGGAGTACCCGGCCATTTTCGCCATGGCCAACCCGGACCCCGAGATCCGGCCCGAAGTGGTGGCCGGGGTGCAGGGCGACAAACCGTTTGTGATGGCGACCGGGCGTTCCGATTATCCCAATCAGATCAACAATGTGCTGGGTTTCCCGTTCTTGTTCCGCGGGGCGCTCGATGTGAAGGCACGAACGATCAACACCGCGATGAAGGTGGCGGCCTCCGAGGCGCTCGCCGCCTTGGCGCGGCAGCCGGTGCCGGCGGAAGTGCGGGAGCTGTATCCGCGCGAGCGGCTGGAGTTCGGCAACGGCTACATCATTCCCAAGCCGTTTGACCGCAGGTTGTTCACCGAGGTGCCCCTGGCGGTGGCCCGTGCCGCGGTGGCGTCCGGGGCCGCGCCGGCCGATACCGATTTGGAGGCCCTGCGGGAGGGACTCGCCGCGCGCGACGCGGCCCGTCGGTGATCGCAAGCGCGGCGCGCGGCCCGGACGGGGACCGGCGCAACGCGTTAGCGGGCGCCGTCTGACGCCTTCCCGGGATCCTGCCACAGGAAACCGGTGAGCGGTGAGGAGGCTTCAGCCCCCGGCCGCGCGGCGCGCGGTCCCGCGTCGAGCCCGGTTTCAGCGGCGCGCACGGCCAGCGCGAAGGCCTGGGCCATGGCCACCGGGTCGGCGGCCGTGGCGATCGCCGTGTTGACGAGCACGCAGTCCGCGCCGAGCTCGATCGCGGCCGCGGCGTGCGAGGGCAAGCCGAGTCCGGCGTCCACCACCACCGGCACGCGCGCGTGGGCCACGATGATCTCGATCATGTCGCGGGTGCGCAGCCCCAGATTGGTGCCGATCGGTGCGGCCAGCGGCATCACGGCGACCGTGCCCGCCTCTTCGAGCCGTTTGGCGAGGACCGGGTCGGCGTTGATGTACGGCAGGACCCGGAAGCCCTCTTTCACGAGGATCTCGGCGGCTTTCAGCGTTTCGATGGGGTCGGGAAGCAGATGGTGCAGATTGGGCGTCAGTTCCAGTTTGACCCAGTCGTAGCCTCCCGCGGCGCGCGCCAGCCGGGCGATGCGCACCGCCTCTTCCGCGGTGCGGGCGCCGCTGGTGTTGGGCACGATCAGGACTTTTTCCGGATCGAGACGCGAGAGGAGCGGATCGCCCGCGGGGTTTTTGTCGAGATCGACCCGGCGCAGCGCCACGGTCACCAGTTCCGCGCCCGAGGCCTCGATGGCCTGGCGCATTACGTCGTGCGAGCCGAACTTGCCGGTTCCGATAAAGAGGCGCGAACGGAAAAGACGTCCGCCGATCTGAAGGGGTTTCATAGGTTTGTTGTTCTCGAAGGATTGTGAACGGGAAAGGGGGTCGAAACGCCGCCGCGGGAAAGGACGCGTCGGCTTGGTTTCCGGGCGTCAGCCCCCGCCCACGAACTGGATGATTTCGATCTGGTCGCCCGGCGCGACCGGTGTGTTTCCGAAAGCGTGTGCGGGGATGATGACCCCGTTGCGTTCCACCGCCATCTTTTCGGCGCGGACCCCCAGGGCCTTCAGCAGGTCGGCCAAAGACTGGGCCTCGCCGAGCGGACGCGGTTTGCCGTTGACGGTTACGGTCATGCGCGATCCTCCCGGCCGGCGGGTGAGACAAGCCGCAGCGCATGTCCGGGGCCGGAATCCACCTCGCGGCCGAGCATTGCGAGACGACCGCGCACGCAGATCGCGCACGCGGACCCCTCTTCGTCGACGCACGGTTTGTTGGGGTAGAGCTGATACATCCGGCGGTACTTGCCCGGGGTCACGTTCGGCATGAACACGTTCGCTCCGCGCGTCAGGACACGGTTGCGGCCTTCGGGTTCGAGCGCGTCGAACGCGGTGGTGGCCGGGATATGCGCCTGCGGGTTCAGCAGGCGCAGCAGCGCGACCGTCTTGTAATAGATGCCGCGGTCTTCCAGCAGCGGTTTTTCCGCAAGCGGGGTGCCGGGGTGTGACAGGAAGGGGCCGCACCCGATCATGTCCAGCTTAAGCCGTGTGGCAAACAGGATGTCCTGCGCGATCATTTCCGGGGTGGATCCGGGAAGGCCGATCATGAATCCGCTGCCGACCTGATAGCCGAGATCCCGCAGATCGGTCAGGCACCGCGCGCGGTGCTCGAACGGCTCATCCGGGTGGATCGCGGCGAACAACGCAGGGGAGGTGGTTTCAAAACGCAGCAGGAAGCGGTCGCACCCGACGGCCCGGAGTCGGGCCAGATCCTCGCGGGGACGCACCCCGATGGACAGGGTGATGGCCACCCCGGCCTCCTCCTTGATACGGCGGATGATGCCACAGAGCATATCGGCCGTGTAGAACGGGTCCTCGCCGGATTGGAGGACCACCGTGCCGCATCCCCAAAGCTTGGCCTGGCGCGCGGTGTCGACGATCTCGTCGGCGGGCATGCGGTAACGTCCGACATGCGGATTGCCGCACCGGATCCCGCAGTAGAGGCAGTTGTTTTTGCAGACGTTGGAGAATTCGATGATGCCGCGCAAAAAAACCGCGTCCCCCATGGTTTCCCGTCGCAGCGTGTCGGCGGCCCGGTAAATCTGTTCGCAGTCCCGTCCCTGGGCCTTCAGCAGGGATGCGAGTTCCGCGACCGAAGGCAGGATGCCCTGGTGCAGATGCGTGAGCTGGCGGAGAGATATCATGTCGCGACAGTATACCGGAAAGGGGGGGGGACGGGAAGCGCGGCGTTGCGCACTTGACGCGCATGCGCGGTCCGTGGAAGATGGCCGCAATCGGAGAGGAGCGGGGATGGGCGGGTTGCGCCGGGGGACATCACGAAACTGGCTGCGGATGCGATCGTGAACGCGGCCAACACGACTTGGAGCGGCTTGATGAATGATCCGTTCGATAGAATAGAGATTGTCAAAGGGGACATAACGGCCCTTGAAGTAGATGCGATCGTGAACGCTGCCAATCAAAGCCTCTTGGGTGGCGGTGGCGTTGACGGTTGTATCCACCGCAAAGCGGGACCTCGGCTCCTTGCCAAATGCGTGACGCTTGGCGGGTGTAAGACAGGTGACGCGAAAATCACTCTTGGGTACAACCTGCCGGCCAAGTACGTAATCCATACCGTAGGGCCTGTATGGCATGGCGGTGGGAAAGGTGAGCCCGCGCTTTTGGCCAACTGCTATAGAAGGAGCCTGGAAGTTGCTGTCGAGAATGATGTTAAGACGATTGCCTTTCCAGGGATCTCGACTGGCGTTTATCGATATCCCAAAGATCAGGCTTGTAGGATTGCTTTAAATACAGTTGTAAATTTCCTCAAGGAGCATTCAGAGATTGAAAGAGTTGTGTTCGTCTGTTTCGATGAAGACAACTTCATAATATACAAGAAAGCAGTCGCAGAGAGGTAGCGAGCTATCGCTGCGCGTGCCTCACTTGCTTCCCGCAGCCGACATTGCTTCTTCCATTCGATCCAAATCCACCCCCATCTCCTCAAACTGTCCCGCGGCATTCAGAAAGTGCGCCGTGATCCAAAACACCGTCCAGTGTTCGCTATAACCGCCTCGCATCCGAAAAACATCCGAAAGATCGCCGGACTGGCCGAAATTCGTTTGTTGGATTTGTTCCCCTTGGCTGCCGAACGGATCGATCAACTGCCCGCAACTGCGATACATTACCGCAGCCAACCGTTTTAGGTCCTTGCGGTGTAGATAATCTCCCATCCTCCAGATTTCAGGCGTATAAAGCACCGCGTACACGTCCAGATGCTGATTCTGCGCCGAAACGACTGTCCAGCCCCGACTCTTGAAACCATGATCGCGCAGCCGGCCAGGCGGCAAATCAATATCCCAAACCACGGTATACGTCAGCGCCAAATCCATCGCATGTTCGGCCCATTCCAAATACCGAGGCTCTTTGGTCATTTCATACGCCGCCAAAAACGCGTGGAAACCCGCCATCGCGCCCTCTTTATCCTCGCATCGTGCGTCCAGCGTGCCGCCCCAGTGCGGCTCCGACATATCGAGATGCCGCTTGGCGTAATAGTCGGCAGCTTTCATTGCGGCGTTCCGGAATTCCGGGTCGCCGAACAAACCATGCGCCTTACATAGCGGCGACACAAAAAAAGCCTCCGCCGTCGAAGCTGGCCGCCAGTCATCCCGCAAGATCCGAGCCGCGTGAATCTTGCAGGCGGTTTTCAAAAACCGCTCCCAACCTTTCGTGTCCGCGCCGCCATGTTTTCGCGCAATCAAAATCGCCCGGGCAAAATTCTCCATAGCCTGCCCCTGGGAAACCGGATCCTGGTTCGACCATTTTCCCGTCTCGGCCGTATACTTCAGCAGAAATCCATCCTTGTTGAAGGGGCTGCTTGCCAACAGGTCGAGCGATCGCGCCGCCATCTTCGCGGCATTCACGTCACCCAGCCGTTGATTCAATGCCGGCAATGCCCCGCCCAACGCCGCAGCCTGTCCGCACCACCCCATCACGTAATGCGTTCCCTCGACGAAATCCGGAAACATCTCAAATCCCGGATCCTTCTGCCGACCCCGAAAACGTGAACAGGCAAACCGATACTTGTCGCGAATAATCCGGTCGTAGCTCGGCAAACCATCAATCCCATAAGGCTGATACAGATTCATGGCCGTCTGTAGCGGCGTCTGAAAACCGGCTCCTTGCCTGGCGACGGGATACGCTTCCAGAAAAAACGCTTTCTCAACAATCGCGCCCGGCTTCAAACAAACCCATGCATCGGGATACTCGAGAAATTTCCCCTGCAACGCCTTTACCACGCTACGCTTACCGTTCGCAGCGCACGGCCCCGACAACAGCGTGAGTTCCGCGGCATCCTCGCGCGCAATCACGCCCAGCGACCACCACTGATCGGCATGGTTCCCGCCAACCACCAGGGATGGGACGGTGTGCAGCGCCGCACCGCGCCACGCGGCATGGCCCTTCCATTCTAGGCTCGCAAACGGAATCGGATAGCGATGCTCTTCAAAAATCGATTCTTCGCCCGTTTTTCCCGAATGAACAGCCACGGCCCCCGCGCCCGTCCGAGCTCCGGAGGGATTGCCGTAATACAGAATGCCCGGCAGCAATGGCTTGGCATTCACCGCCCCCGGCACCATCCAACGCACCGAAAGCGTGCATCGCGGCAACGCTTCTTTTCCATGCCAAGTAAAGCGGCGCACGCCGCGCACAAGATTGCCTTCCGGGCGGTACGCGTCGCGCAGTTCCAAAACGCCCTGCGGCAGCGCAAGCTTCGCCGACACCATGGTCCAATCGCCCGTCTGTTCCACCTTTTCAATATTCTGATGACGCCAAGCGTCCGGCCAGCCTTCCCTCCACGCCGTGGCAACCGACCACAGCCCTTCCGCCGGCGATTGAAGCACGACGCGGTCGCCTGTTCGTACCTCCATCCACCTCTGAGGCCCATCGCCCACCCGCACCGTCAACGGCGTTTCGCCCCAAGCCTGCATCGATGCCGACGCAGCCCAACAGATCACCGCAAACCATCGAACGACGACCACTCGCCTCGGCATAGCATTCTCCCATTCCGTAGGGTGTGTCCGCGACGCACCACTCTCGCTCCACTTCTTACTCGATCGCTTTTCCAACACTAGATGTCCTTGCCAGAATACAGCAGCGTGGCTTATCTTGTACTTGTTTTCGGGGCATCGTGGATTCCTTGTTGATGTCGATATCTATAACAAATAATCCGGTCTGCAACAATATTGAGAAAGTAAGTGCCCTTGGCGGCGTGGACGGCGCGATCCGCCGCGCGGCGGGGCCGGAGTTGCTGCCGGTGCCTGCTGTGAGCGGTTTGAACCAAGGAAGGAGAGCAATTCAGATGAAGACACGGGTCAAAGGAGTCGCATGGTGGTGTGCCGCGGTCTTGGCCGGCTGGGCGGCGGCGGAAGAGAAGCCCCGACTGCCTCTGCCGCGGCGCGGCATTCCGGAGATGCCGGCCCTGCTTCCGAGTGTGGTCACCGCGGCCGGACAGAAACTGCTGCTCTCTCAAACCGGGGTGACGGTCGCGTATGCCGACGGCGCGCTGCGTGTCACGCCTTCGGAATGGTGGGTGATCAACTATCCGCTGACGCGCATCCGCGGGTTCGAGGGCGAGTCCGCGGATGCGGTGAGTGAGCGGCTGTTCGGCGTCCGCGCGTCCGGCGTCCGCAACTGGTATGTCCGGAGTCCGGGAATCGCGCCGGCAGAGCCGGAAGCGCCTGCGGGGCCTGCGCCCATCGCCCTTTCCGAGCCGGTGACCTGCGTGGTTGACGCCGCGCATCCGCAAGCGGATGACCAGGGGGAGGGAACGGCGGCCGCGCCGCTCCAGACCATCCAGGCCGCGGTGCGGCGCGCGCGGCCGGGCGCGGTGATCCGGGTGATGCCCGGCGTGTACCGGGAGCGCGTGACGGTCAAGGCCAGCGGCACGCGCGCGGCGCCGATCCGGTTGGAGGGGGTGCGCGACCGCAGCGGGCGCATGCCGGTCGTCAGCGGCAACGACCTGTTTCCGG
Source organism: Kiritimatiellia bacterium (assembly GCA_034003585.1). Lineage (GTDB taxonomy): Bacteria > Verrucomicrobiota > Kiritimatiellia > RFP12 > UBA1067 > JAPXSY01. Next base: position 1,284 of record JAVEYH010000048.1, on the reverse strand, counting down.
CCGGGGCCTGGAAGCCGGTCGCCGGCCTGCCGGGGGTGTGGCGCGCGGAGATCTTCACGCGGTACATGGGGAGCTTGTCAGTGGGGGGGCGCGCGCTGATCGAACAAAGCCTGCCGTCGGAACTCCGGGAGGGCGAGTTCTGTTTCAACCGCGCCTCGCGCGAGTTCCTCAATCTGCGGTTTGACGGCACGCTGAATCCGCGCGAGGGAGCCATGCAGGCGGGGCACCCGTGGCGGCGCGCCGCGGCGGACGGCGAGGGGTTCATCGACCTGGCGGCGGCCGAGGGCGGCGCCGGGGTGGTCTGGGCCTCCGCCCACATCTGGGCCGAGCCGAAGGCCAGGCGCGACGGGGTGGTCTGGCATCCGGATTTTCCCGAGCCGATCACGGGCAGCCTGGAGACGGGAGGAGAGTTCCGCGCGGCGCGTATGAACGGGGCGGGCCTGCAGAGCCAGGTCAACAAGTACCGCCTGTGGGTCAACGGGAAGCTGCTGCCCTCGGTTGTGTACGCGAACGAGACCAACGCGGCCGCGGGACTGCCGCACCCCCACCGGAATTACGGGTACAGCGACAAGTGGTCGAATGTCACGTTCAAAGAGGGGTGGAATCATCTGGTGTTTCAGTTCGACACCACGGTCCGTCCGAAACAAACCCGTTTCCGTTTCGGCCTGCCCAAAGGCATGGAACAGGCCGTCACCTCGGCGGCGGAACCGGCGGACCGGACGAAGCCGGGGCCGGGCGGGGCCAGGGACCATCTTGCGGAATGCCTGCTGTTGGGTCCGTTCCCTTCCGAACCGGATGGCGGCGTGTATGCGCGGCTTCCGGGAGGCGCCGATCCGAACCAGACGGACGCGGATCTCGCCGCGCGCGGCACGCTGGTTGAGGTGGCCGGGGATTTTGTCGAGATCCGCGGGTTCGAGATCCGGCACGGCGGACAGTTTCAGCAAAAGGCACAGGTCGCGCTGGAGGGGGAGGGGCTGTTGCTGGAAGGGTGCCTCGTGGCTGAAAGTGAGGTCAAGGGCATCTCGTTCACCTGCGCCAAGCATCAGGATGCGGCACCGACCGTGATCCGCAACAACTGGGTGGTGCGTCCCGGGAACACCGGGATCGGCGGGTCGGGCGCCACGGATCAACTGACCCCGGAGAACCAGGACGCGGCCGTGCCGGGGCGCAGTCCGGTCTGGCTGGAGTACAACACGGTGATCGGCAACAACTGGGCCGGGTTCCCGCCTTTTTGGGAGTCCGGCGGGTTCAAGGTGTTTAAGCTGACCGGGTGCGTCATCCGCC
>JAVEYH010000047.1:0-24263 GCA_034003585.1 Kiritimatiellia bacterium | reverse complement strand
GGGCGATCTCGGATCCGCTCAAAGCCATGCTCCAGACGATTCTGGACGCCGTGCCGGCCCTGCTCGTCGCGGCGGTCATCGTGCTGATCGGGTATGTGGTGGCCAAGGCGGTCCGTTCGCTGGTGGAGTCGTTCCTCAGCGGGATCGGCGCGGACGAGTTGCCCGGACGGCTGGGGCTGACCTTCCTGGAGGCGCGGGCCGGCCAGACGCCGCCCTCCAAGCTGATCGGCGCGGTCACGGCTGTGGTGATTCTGCTCATCACCGCGCAACAGGCCTGCGCCAAGCTGCGTTTCGACCAGCTGGCCGATCTCTTGCAGCGGATTGTCGCCTACCTGCCGAATCTGGCGGTGGGGCTGATCATCCTGCTCGCGGCCATGAGTCTCGGCAAGCGCTTCGGTGCCATGGTGGCGGGCGCGATGGAGAACCACGCGAACGCCAAGGCGCTCTCCATCCTGGCGCACTACGCCGTGCTCCTCCTCGGCCTCAGCATGGCGCTGGAACAGCTCGGCGTGGGCAAGGAGATCGTGACGATCGCCGTGGGGTCCCTGCTGGGCGGCAGCGCGCTCGCCCTGGGGCTGGCCTTCGGACTCGGAGGCCAAGACCGGGCGCGCGAACTGATCGAACGCTGGAACGCCAAAAAATAATGGGGCCGGGCGGGACCGGCCCCGCCCCGTCCCTTTTCACAGCGGCGGTTCAGGAAACGGGGGGGTACCCCTTCCGACCGCCGGACGGAGCTGACAAAACGGCGCGCCCCGCAAGCGGGACGCGCCGTTTCCTGTCCGAACGCCGTACGGATCCGCGCGCTCAGTATTGGACGGACGCCAGCGGCTGGCCTTTGGCCACCACCGCACCGTGCGACACCAGGAATTTGACCACCTTCAACGGTTTGTCGGTTTTGATCTGGTTGAAGAGTTTCATGGCCTCGACAATGCAGATCGGATCCCCGGCCTTGAGCGAATCCCCCTCTTTGGCGAGTTCGGGTTTCCCCGGACCCGGCGAACGGTAAAACGTTCCGTTCAGCGGCGCGTTGATCGTCGGTCCGGCAACCGGCGCGTCGGATTTCGCGGACTCCGGCGCGGGCGGGGGTTTGACCGCAACAGGCGCGGCTTTCGCAACCGGTGCGGGCAGGGCCAGGCCGGACAAGCTGCCGGCGGCGATCCCCAGCCGTCCGGCGAGATCCGCCACCAGCCTGCCGATCTCGGCCAAGGCCAGGGTCTCCCCCGCGGGCGCGGCCACAGCCTCCGGCGCCTCTTTCGGGACCGCGGCCGGGGCGGCCTGCACCTTGCCCGAACCCTCCAGATCCGCGGGGACCGGGTCACGCTGATCAGCCGGCGCGGCGCGCCACGCGAAGTAACCCAGCGCCACCTCCGGGAAGAGGCAGTACGAGAGGATATCCTCCTCCTTCGCGATCAGGCGCGGATCGATCTGCGCGGCGGCTTCGGCCAGACCGGGCTTGAGCAGGTCCGCGGGGCGGCAGGTCACGCGCTTCTCGCCGTTCAGGATTTGGTTCGCCAGACGGGTGTCGATCGGGGCGGGCGAACGGCCGTAAAGGCCCCGGACGTAATCCTTGGTCTCCTGCGTGACCATCTCATAACGCTTTCCGGCGAGCACATTCAGCACGGCCTGCACGCCCACGATCTGGCTGGTCGGCGTGACGAGCGGCGGATAGCCCATGTCTTTGCGCGTCCGCGGCAACTCCTCCAGCACTTCAGGCAGCCGGTCCAGCGCGCCCTGCTGCTGCAACTGCGAGCGCAGGTTGGAGATCATCCCGCCGGGAATGTGATGTTCGAGCACCTCCGCATCCACCGATTCCATCTGACCGGAGGAGGCGGGCTCGCGCACCTTTTTGAGCGCACGGAAATGGGCGTTGCTCTTGGCCACCAACGCGTGATCGAGCCCGGTATCGTAGCCTTCCGCCTCCAAAATCGCCATCAGCGTCTCGGTCGGCGGCTGGGAGGAGAAGCCCGACATGGTGGAAACCGCCGTGTCGATCGCCCCGGCGCCGGCCTTGACCGCGGAGAGATACATGGCGACCGCCATGCCGCTGGTCATGTGGGAGTGCACCTGGACCGGAACGCCGACCGCCTGAACGAGCGCCCCGATGAGTTCCGTGGCCGCGGCCGGGCTGAGGATCCCCGCCATGTCCTTGATGCACAGGGTGTCGATGCCCATGTCCTCCTGCTCCCGGGCGATGGCCACAAACTTCTCGACCGTATGCACAGGGCTGTAGGTGTAGCAGATCGTGCCTTGCGCGTGCCCGCCGTATTGTTTGACGGTGCGGATCGCTTTTTCGAGATTGCGCGTATCGTTCAGCGCGTCGAAAATGCGGAAGATATCCATGCCGTTTTCGCACGCGATCGCGATGAACCGCTCCAGCACATCGTCCGGATAGTTCTTGTACCCCAGAATGTTCTGTCCGCGCAGCAGCATCTGCAGCGGCGTCTTTTTGCAGACCGCCTTCAACTGGCGCAGACGTTCCCACGGGTTCTCGCGCAGAAAGCGCAGACACACGTCGAACGTGGCGCCGCCCCAGCACTCCAGCGAATAGTAGCCGGCGCTGTCCACCTCCTCGGCGATCGCGAGAATGTCATCCGTGCGCATGCGCGTGGCCCAAAGCGACTGGTGGGCGTCACGCAGCGTGGTGTCCGTGATGCGTACGCGGGGCTTGACAGGGGGGGTTGAGGTCCGGGTGTTTTGCTTGCTCTTGCGCGCAGGTTTCATAGAGGTCTTTTCTCCTGTGAAAGAAAACGGATGCTATTTTGACATTTTTCATGATTTTGTCACGAACGATTTTCAGGAGGCGCGCCGCCCGGGCGGCTCCGGGCAGCCGCCCTGTCCTGCGCCCGTGCAGGCCTGCGGGACGCGCCCGCAATCCTTTTCCCCTGTCATCCGCCACCGGGTTCCGTTATTCTGGACGCACGGTTCACGTCATCGTCCCGCAGGGTCGCCGGGCGGCACGTGAACAACGAGGCGTCGCGGCCATGTTTTTTTATCCGTTCCTCCCCTCCTGGCTTCTCCTGATCCTGCTGGCGCTTGCGGCCGGAACCCTGGCTGTTGCGGCGCGCCGGCGCGATCCGGTCCTGACACCCCAACGCCACAAGCTGCTGCTCGGGCTCCGGATTCTGAGCCTGTTGCTGCTCTTCCTCATGCTGCTGAATCCGGGCCGCGTGACCGAAGAGCCGGACCGGGCGCGTTCGCATCTGGTCTTCCTTCTCGACCAATCGGGCTCCATGGCCACGCGCGATCTGCCGGGCGGGCGATCGCGGTTCGAATGCGCCGTCGGGTTCCTGACCCGTAACCGCTTCGCGCGGCTGGCCGAGTATCCCTTCGCGTATTATGCGTTCAACAGCCGCGCCACGCGTCACGCGCGGCCGGAAGATCTCGCGGCCCTGGCCCCGGAAGGCGCGACCGATCTGAAGGCCGCGGCGGAGCGGATTGACCGGGAGATCGGGTTGGACCGCATTGCCGCGATCATTCTGGTGAGCGACGGGCTTGACGCCTCCGGATTCCGGGGCAGCGCCATCGCGCCGCCGGTTCTGAGCGTGCAGACCGGCACCGATCTCTCGGGGTTCCGGGATCTGGCCATCGAGCCCTTCTCCTGCCCGGAAAAACTCAGCGAGGGCGAAGCGCTGCACGTGGGGGTGCCCCTGCTGATGCGGGGCCTGCCGGAAAACCGGAACGTCGCCTTCCGGGTGCGGGTCAACGGCCAGATTGTGCATGCGGCGGAACCGCTGCTGACCAACGGGTGCGCGCACACCGAGCGGATCGTGATCCCGCCGCTGAAAACAGGGGTCCATCTGATTTGCTTCGAGGCGGACGCCCTGGCCGGTGAGATCACCCTCCTCAACAACCGGCGCGAACAGACCGTGGAGGTCGTCACCGCCCGGGAGAGGATCGTCGCCTATTTTCCGCTGCTCAACAACAGCCTCCGCCCGCTGCTGCGCGAATTCACCAAACGCGAGGAGGACGACTTCACCGCGGTGTACCGCGTCTCGGAAAACGCGTTCCGCCTCATGGGCCGCACTCCCGACCCCGCTTTCCGGGAGGGGCTGCCCGCGACCGCCGACGCGATGCGTCCGGTGACCTGCCTGATTCTGGGCGCCCACAACCGCGACCTCCTCGCGCCGGCCGAAGCCATGGTGCTGGAGCAGTATGTGGCGCAGGGCGGCTCGCTGATCTGCCTCGGGGGGACCGACGCCTTCGGCGCGCTGCCCACCGACTCCCCGCTGGCGCGCCTGCTGCCGGTGGCGACGCTGGAGAACGCGTACCTGACCGGCGCATTTGAAGTGAAGACCGATCCGGCCGGCCGCAACGGGTTCACGGATGAGATCGAGACGATCCTCGCCGCGAACCTCCCCGGCGCCGGAATGCGGCTGAACACCCTCAACCCGGTCCGGTCCGTCAAAGCGGGCGCGCGCACCGAGCTGTGGGCCGAAGAGGGCAACACCCGGCATCCGCTGATCGTGTGGCACGCCTTCGGCCGCGGCAAAGTCTTCGCGGTGCTGAGCAACGCCTTCCACCTGTGGGGCGCGCCCGAACGCCGCGACGGGAACTTCAGCCGCTTCTGGCGCCAGCTCATCGCCCTGGCCCGGCGCGTCGACGACGCCTCGGACCTGCTGACCGTCAGCCTGTCCCCCGCCCGTCCCGACCCTGCCGGGCGTGTGACCCTCACGGTTATCGCGCGCCATCCGCTCGGCGCGAACGTCCCCCTCTCCGTGAAGACGGACGTGTTTCAGGCCGATCGCGACACACCGGTCCTGAGCCGCACCCTGACAAGGCGCGGCGCGGTTTTCGAGGAGGTGTTGCCCGGGTTCGCCGCAGGCCGCTATGTCGTGCGGACCGTCTCACAGGACAGCCAGACCGTAGTGCGCACGCGCCACAACCTGTTGCAGGTCGGCGGAACCCCGGCCGAGTCCGCGGAATTGCGTTCCGGACGCGACCGCTTCCGCGCCATCAGCAACGAACGCCACCTGTTCCGGCCCGAAGAGGCGGACGCGCTGGAGGAGCAGGCGCTGGAGCGGGTACGCAAAAATCTCATCCGCCGGGAATCGCGTCTGAGCACAGACACGCCGCTGCCCTTCGCCGCGCTCGTGGCGCTGCTGCTGACCGAATGGGCGCTGCGGCGCCGCTTCAACGTGTTCTGACGAGCCAGCTTTCCGAAGAGGCGTCGCTGGGCATGCGCCAGTCACCGCGCGGCGAAAGGTTGAGGGACCCGACCTTGGGCCCGTCCGGCAGGCAGGAGCGTTTGAACTGCTGACTGAAAAAGCGCCGGAGGAACAGATCCAACCCACGGCGGATCTCCTCTTCCCCGTACCGCCCCTCGAACGCCTGTGCGGCCAGAAAGCGGATCTTCTCCGGCGGCGCGCCGCAACGCACCATCTGGTAGAGGAAGAAGTCATGCAGCTCGTAGGGGCCGAGGACCTCCTCCGTTTTTTGCGTGATGCGTCCCGCGGCGTCGGCGGGCAGCAGTTCCGGCGACACGGGGGTTTCCAGGATGTCGGACAACACCGGGGCGGCCGGCCCGCCGGCCCGGTGCTCCGCCACCCAACGGACCAGATCGCGAACCAGGGTTTTCGGCACGCCGGCGTTGATGCCGTACATGCTCATGTGGTCCCCGTTGTAGGTGGACCATCCCAGCGCCAGTTCGGAGAGGTCGCCGGTGCCGACCACCAGCGCCTGCAGCATGTTGGCGCGGTCCATCAGGATCTGGGTCCGCTCGCGCGCCTGCGCGTTCTCATACGCCGTGTCCACCGGTTCGCCGGTGTGGCCGATCTCCGCCAGATGGCGTTTGCAGGCCTCCGCAATCGAAATCGTCTCCACCGTGACCCCCAGCGCGCGGCCGAGAGCCAAGGCGTTGTCCAACGTGCGGCGGGAGGTGCCGAAGCCGGGCAGGGTCAGCGCCAGAATGCCGGAACGGTCCCATCCGCAGCAATCGAACGCCTCGCACACCGCCAGCAGCGCCAGCGCGGAATCCAATCCGCCGGAGAGCCCCACCACCGCGCGCCGCAGTCCGGCGCGTTCCAAACGCGTGGCCAGCCCGTTGGCCTGTACCGCGAAGACCTCGGCGCACCGCGCGTCCCGCTCCGCCGCATCCGCCGGGACAAAGGGATGCGCGGCGATCGGCCGCAGCAGGCGTTGCGCCGCGGGCCGCGCGCGTTCCGGTGCGACGAAGCCCACACGCCGGACCGGCGCGACCCGTGCCGCGCAGGCGTCGAAAGCGCGGTTCTGCCGGCGCTCGAATGCGAGAAACGCGAGATCGGCGTCCGCCAGCGTTCGCGCGCCATCGCGCGCGAAACGCTCGCCCTCCGCGAGCAGGCTGCCGTTTTCGGCGATCAGCGTGTGTCCGCCAAAGACCAGATCCGTCGTGGATTCGCCGGGGCCGGCCCCGGCGTACACGTAGGCGGCGTGGCAACGCGCGGACTGCTGGAGCACCAGCGCGCGCCGGTACGCGGCCTTGCCGACCAGTTCGTTGCTGGCCGAGAGATTGCAGATTACCGTGGCGCCGTTCAGCGCCAAGGCTCCGCTGGGCGGCAGCGGGCTCCAGAGATCCTCGCAAATCTCGGCCCCCACGCACAACAGACGGGTTCCCTCGTGCTGAAACAACAGGTCCGTACCGAACGGGACCTCTTCGCCGCAAAGCCGGACCGAACGGTCCGGGAGTCCGGCGCCCGGCAGGAACCAGCGCCGCTCATAAAATTCGCGCGTGTTGGGCAGATGCGTTTTCGGCACCACGCCCAGCAGACGCCCCGCGCAGCAGACCGCGGCGGCGTTGCAGACACCGCAGGAGACGCGCACCGGCAGACCGAGCAGGCACACTGGCGCGAGCGTCCGCGTCGCCTCCAGAAACCGCGCCAGCCCGCGCTCGGCCGCATCCAGCAGCGTGTCCTGGAAAAAAAGGTCCGCGCACGTGTACCCCGTGACGCACAACTCGGGGAAGACCAGCACGTCCGCACCCGCCGCGTCCGCCAGGCGGGCCTCCTCCTCCATCCGCGCGACGTTCGCCTCCACCGCGCCGGGCGCGATTTTCGGGCTCGACGCGCAGACCCGGCAGTATCCGAAACGTTTCAGCATCGTCACTCCCCCCATCCGCGTGAGGGGAACCCGGTTCCGCCTCAACGGATGAACAGCATCTCCTGATAGGTGGGCAATGGCCAGAGTTCATCATCGCAAATCTGCTCCAGCTCGTCCACTCCCTTACGCAGCGCGTTCATCAGCGGGATAACCGTATCCAGCAGGTAACGCCCCTGCTGCGAGAGGCTCAGCCCCGACGGGATCTCGATCGTCTCCTCCAGGCGGCGCATGGCCTGCTGCAATTCGGCCAGCAACGCGTTGACCTCATCCAGCACGGTCGTGCAGGTCGTTTTGCCGAGCGCCTGCAGGTCGGTCGCCGTCTGCGCCAGCAGCCGCTGATACCGCACCCCTGCGGGGAAGATCATGGTCCGCGCCATGGAGAGGCAGAGGCGCGCCTCGATCAGCACATCTTTGATGTACTTCTCGCGGTAGATCTCGAAACGGCTCTCGGCCTCGCGGCGGCTGAGCACGCCGTATTTTTCGAACACCTCATAGGTGGCGGGAACCTCCATCGCATCAATCGCCTCGGGAGTCGTGCAGGCGTTGGGCAACCCGCGCCGGAGCGCTTCTTCGCGCCACTCCGCCGAGTAGTTGTCGCCGTTGAAAATGATCCGTCCGTGTTCGCGCATGATCTTCTGCAGCAACTTCTGCACCGCGGCGTTGAACTTCGCGGGCTCGGCGGAAGCCTTTTCCAGTTCGGTGGCGATGTAGTCGAGAGACTCCGCCATGATCGTGTTGAGGATCACCTGCGGTCCGGCGATCGACTGGCTGGAGCCCACGGCGCGGAACTCGAACCGGTTGCCGGTGAACGCGAAGGGGCTGGTGCGGTTGCGGTCCGTGGCGTCCTTGGGCAGGTGCGGCAGCGTATCCACACCCACGGTCAGGGTCCCGGCTTTCTTGGACTGGCGCGCGCCGCCGGCCGCGATCTGCTCAAACACGTCCGTGAGCTGCTCGCCCAGGAAGACCGAGAGAATCGCGGGAGGGGCTTCGTTCGCGCCCAGCCGGTGGTCATTGCCGGCGTGCGCCACGGAGCCGCGCAGCATGACCGCATGCAGATCGACCGCGCGGAGCACGGCGGCACAGAAAACCAGGAACTGCATGTTCTCGTGCGGCGTCTCGCCCGGATTGAGCAGGTTGCCCACCTTGGGTCCGTTCAGCGACCAGTTGAGGTGCTTGCCCGAGCCGTTGATGCCCGCGAAGGGCTTCTCGTGAAGCAGACAGGCCAGCCCGTATTTGGGGGCGACCGCCTGCAGCGTCTGCATGATCAGGTACTGGTGGTCCGTCGCCAGGTTGGCGCTCTCGAACACCGGCGCGATCTCATACTGCGCGGGCGCGACCTCGTTGTGGCGCGTCTTGACCGGCACCCCAAGCCGGTACAGTTCCGCGTCGACCTCGGTCATGAAAGCCAGCACGCGCGCCGGGATGGCGCCGAAGTACTGGTCCTCGAGCTCCTGGCCTTTAGGCGGACGGGTCCCGAACAGGGTGCGCCCGGCACTCAGCAGGTCCGGCCTGGCGTAGTAGAGGCTGCGGTCGATCAGGAAGTACTCCTGCTCCGGACCGGCCGACGCGTTGATCATGCCGGGGTCGTCATGGCCGAACAGCTTGAGGACGCGCGTCGCCTGGCGGTGGACGGCCTGCATCGAACGCAGCAGCGGCACTTTCTTGTCGAGCGCCTCCCCGGTCCATGAGCAGAAGGCGGTCGGGATGCAGAGGGTGGTGCCGTTGCGGCCCTCCATCAAAAACGCGGGGCTGGTCACATCCCAGGCGGTGTACCCGCGCGCCTCAAAGGTCGCGCGGATCCCGCCGTTGGGGAAACTCGACGCGTCCGGCTCGCCCTGAATCAACTGCTTGCCGCTGAAATCGACCAGCAGATGCCCCTTGCCGTCCGGATTGAAAAAGCTGTCATGCTTCTCGGCTGTCAGGCCGGTCAGAGGATAAAACACATGCGCGTAATGCGTGGCGCCGCGCTCGATGGCCCAACGGCTCATGGCCGCGGCCACCACATCCGCCACGCGGATGTCCAGCGGCATCCCCTGCTCGATCGTCTGACGCAAAACCTTGTACACATCCTTGGGCAGCCGCTCCCGCATCGGATCTTCGCCGAACACATGCGAGCCGAAATAGGCCTGCACCTGCTCGCGTGACAAGACCGGCTCGTCGCTGACCCGGTGCTGAACCGCTGACTCAATCGCCTTTTGTCGCGTAATGCTCATCGCTTCCTCCGCCTTGACGTATTGTGACCTAACCGACCCGGTCACTCAAGCAGACGCCATGCCAACCTGTATTTTGCGTGAATCGTGTTATAGTGGACTGTTTCCGGCCGGAAATCAACCCCAACTCCGAACGCGCGGACCCGAAACGCCTGCCTGTCAGACAAAAACGAAACGCGGCCCCGACGCTTTTGTCGCACCCGTCATCCGCGTTCCGACAAAGCCGCCGCGCCGCCACTCGCGGTTCCGGGCCGCGCGCGTGCGGCGGCCCCGACAAACGCGGCGAACAGCGGATGCGGCGCAACGGGCGAAGAGACGAATTCGGGATGGAACTGGCAGGCGACAAACCACGGGTGGTTCCCGAGTTCGACCATCTCCACCAGCCGCCCGTCCGGCGAGACTCCCGCCACGGTCATGCCGTTGGCCTCCAGTTTTTCGCGAAAGGCGGGGTTGAACTCGTAGCGGTGGCGGTGGCGTTCGCTGATCGCCCCCCGCCGGTACGCCGCCGCCGCGCGGGTGCCCGGCTTCAGCTGGCAGGGGTAGTCGCCCAGGCGCATCGTGCCGCCCATCTCCGTCACGCCGCGCTGCTCATCGAGCAGGGAGATGACCGGATGCGGCGTACCGGGCGCCAGTTCCGTGCTGTTGGCCTCCGCCAACCCGCACGCGTGACGAGCGAACTCGATCACGGCGCACTGCATCCCGAGGCAGATGCCGAAAAAAGGGACCTTCTGCTCGCGGGCAAAGCGGATCGCCGCGATTTTGCCCTCCACGCCGCGCGTGCCGAACCCTCCCGGCACCAGAATCCCGTGAACGCCTCCGAGCCGGGCCGCCGCGCCGTCGCGCTCGACCTCCTCCGACTCCACCATGCGGACCGTCACCCGCACGCCGGCCGCCACCGCGCCGTGCGTCAACGCCTCGTACACGCTCTTGTAGGCGTCGCGCAGGCTGATGTACTTGCCGACCACGGCGATCTCCACCTCGCCGTGAGGCGGCCGGATCAGGCGCTCGAGCATGGCGTTCCACTCAGCCATGTCCGGCGTGCCCGCTGGCAGATCCAGCAGTCGGAGAATCTTTTCGTCCACCCCCTGGCGCAGGAGATCCAGCGGCACCTCGTAGATCGAATCTTTCACGTCGCACTCTTCGATGACGTGTTCGGGCCGCACCCCGCAGAAGAGCGCGAGTTTGGCGCGGTGTTCGGGCGCGAACGGCCGTTCGCAGCGGCAGATCAGCAGTTCCGGCACGATGCCGATGGAGCGCAGGATGCCGACCGACTGCTGCGAAGGCTTGGTCTTCATCTCCCCGGCGGCCCGGATGTATGGCACCAGGGTCAGATGGATGAAGAGGCTGTTTCCCGGCCCCATCTCGTGATGGTACTGCCGGATAGCCTCCAGATAGGGCTGGGACTCGATGTCTCCGGCCGTGCCGCCGATCTCGGTGATGGCGATGTCGGTCTCCGCATCCTCGATCGCGCGGATCGCGCGCTTGATCTCATCGGTCACATGCGGGATCACCTGGACCGTTTGGCCGAGATACCCGCCCTCCCGCTCCCGGGCGATCACATTGCCGTAGATGCGGCCGGTCGTGTAATTGCTGTGCCGGTCACAGGGGATGCCGGTGAAACGCTCGTAATGGCCGAGATCGAGATCGGTCTCCCGCCCGTCGCCGGTCACATACACCTCGCCATGCTGGTAAGGCGACATGGTGCCCGGATCCACGTTGAGATACGGATCGAGTTTCTGCATACGGATGCGGTACCCGCGGCGTTTGAGCAGCAGTCCGATCGATGCGGCGGTCAGCCCCTTGCCCAGCGAGGAGACCACGCCGCCCGTCACGAAAATGTGTTTACAACTCATTGCCCTCCCTTTCCCGGCTTCACCGCCGTGAGATCCGCTCCCGCCACGCGCGGCAGCGCGCTGGAACCCATCAGCCATGCGTCCGCGGCGGCCGCGCACTGGCGGCCCTCCGCGATCGCCCACACGATCAGCGACTGCCCGCGGCGGGAGTCGCCCGCGGCGAACACGCCCGGAACCGATGTCTGATAATCGGCGCCCGTGCGGAGAGTGCCGCGCGCGTCCACCTCGACCCCGAGCCGCGCGATCACGTTGTCCGTCTCCGGCCCCAGAAAACCGAGGGCCAGCAGCACCAAGTCCGCGTGCCACTCCTGCAGGGTGCCGGGTTTCTCGACCAGGCGCGGGCGGCCGCCGGCCGCTTCGGGTTCGGCCCAGGCCACATTGACCGTCTCCAGCGAGCGCACCTGTCCCTGATAGCCCTTGAACGACCGGGTCAGAATGCTCCAGAACCGGTCGCCGCCCTCCTTGTGCGAGGAGCTGGTGCGCAGCTTCATCGGCCAGAACGGCCACGGCTGATCCTCCGTGCGCGACTCGGAAGGCATGGGCATAAGTTCGAAACTGTGGACCTCCCGGGCACCCTGCCTCAGCGCCGTGCCCACACAGTCGCTGCCCGTGTCGCCGCCGCCGATCACGATCACGCTCTTGCCGCGCGCATCGATCCGTCCCCAGGTCTGCTTCCCGTCGAGACCGGTGGACAGCAGGCGGTTCTGCTGCGTGAGATAGTCGAGCGCGAAATGGATCCCGTGCAGTTCGCGCCCGGGAATCGGCAGATCGCGCGGCCGGCCCGCGCCGGTCGCCAGCACCGTGGCGTCAAACGCTTTCAGAAGCGCGACCGACGGATCGCAGGAGGTGACGAAATCGATCCCTTCGGCGGCCAGGATCTCCAACCGCCGGTCCAACACCCACTTTTCCAGCTTGAAATCCGGAATGCCGTACCGCAGCAGCCCGCCGGGTTTCTCGCTCTTTTCGAACACCGTCACCGCATGGCCCGCGCGGTTCAACTGCTGGGCCGCCGCCAGGCCCGCCGGGCCGGAGCCCACCACCGCGACCCGTCTGCCCGTGCGCCGCGCGGGCGGTTCGGGCCGGACAAAGCCGTGGGTGAAGGCGTATTCGATCACCGATTTTTCGACGAGCTGGATCGCGGTGGGGGCCTCATGGATGCCGAGCACGCAGGACTCTTCGCACAAAGCCGGACACAGCCGGCCCGTGAATTCCGGAAAGTTGTTGGTGGCCTCCAGCCGCTCCCACGCCTTGCGCCACTGGCCGCGGTAGACCAGATCGTTCCACTCGGGGCACAGGTTGCCCAGCGGGCAGCCGCAATGGCAGAACGGGATCCCGCAGTCCATGCAGCGCGCGGCCTGGCGGATCAGCGCCTGCTCGTCCATGGGACGGTAAACCTCGTTATAGTCCTTCAGGCGTTCCGCCACCGGACGCTGTTCCGGCATCTGCCGCCCGTATTCCATGAATCCGGTGATCTTGCCCATACGCAATCCCTCCCCGGCGCCGCGCGACGCTCAGGCGCCCCGCGTCTGCGCCTTCTCACGCCGCAACCGCTCCAACGCCCGCTTGTAATCCCGCGGCATGACCTTGACAAAGGCCCGCCTCAGCGCGGCCCACCCGTTGATCACGCGCCGCGCCACCGGGCTCCCGGTGGCGTCGCCATGGCGGCGGATCAGCTCCAGCACGGCCTCGCACTCGGCCAGATCGTCGAGGCCTTCGAGATCCACCATCTCGCGGTTGCAGCGCGTGCGCCAGAACAGTCCGCTCTCATCCAACACATACGCGATGCCGCCGCTCATGCCCGCCGCGAAATTGCGTCCCGTGGGACCCAGCACCACGACGCGCCCGCCGGTCATGTACTCGCACCCGTGGTCGCCGACCCCCTCCACCACGGCCCGCGCGCCGCTGTTGCGCACCGCGAACCGCTCGCCCGCCATGCCGCGGATATAGGCCTCGCCCCGCGTGGCGCCGTACAGCGCGACATTCCCGACGATGATGTTCTCCTCCGCGCGGAACCGGGCCTGCCGCGGCGGGTAGAGGATCAGCTTGGCGCCGGAGAGCCCCTTGCCGAAATAATCGTTGGCGTCGCCCTCCACCTCGAGAGTCAGGCCGGGCGCGCCGAACGCACCGAAACTCTGACCGCAGGTGCCGGAACAGGCGATCCGGATCGTATCCTCCGGCAGACCCTCGGCCCCGTACTTCCTGGAGATCCGGCTGCTCAGCATCGTGCCGACCGTCCGGTTGACATTGCGGATGCGGAGTTCGAGGCGCACCGGCTGGCCGCCCTCCAGCGCGGGTTCCGCCTGCTCGATCAGCCGCAAATCCAGCGCGCCCGCGATCCCGTGGTCCTGCCGCACCGTGCACCGCCGCTCCGCGGGTTCGGACGGGAGGCTCCGGAGGATCGGCGCGTAATCCAGCCCCCGCGCCTTCCAATGTTCCAGCGCGGGCCGCATCTCCAGCAGGTCCGTGCGTCCGACCATCTCGTCCACCGTCCGGAATCCCAGCCCCGCCATCACGCGGCGGAAATCCTCGGCGATGAACCGCATGAACCGCACCACGTACTCGGGTTTCCCCGAAAACTTGGCGCTCAGCCGCGGATCCTGCGTCGCGATGCCCTGCGGACAGGTGTTCAGATGGCAGACGCGCATCATCACGCACCCCAAAGCCACCAGCGGCGCGGTCGCGAAACCGAACTCCTCGGCGCCCAGCAGGCAGGCCACTGCCACGTCGCGTCCGCACATCAGCTTGCCGTCGCACTCCAACCGCACGCGGTTGCGCAGTTTGTTGCGCAGCAGCGTCTGGTGGGTTTCGGCCAACCCCAGTTCCCACGGCAGCCCCGCATGCTTGACAGCCGTCATGGGCGACGCGCCGGTGCCGCCGTCCCACCCGCTGATCAGAATCAGATCGGCCTTGCCTTTGGCGACCCCCGCCGCCACGGTCCCCACCCCGGCCTCCGAGACCAGCTTCACGCTGATCCGCGCCTCCGGGTTGGCGTTCTTGAGGTCGTGGATGAGCTGCGCCAGATCCTCGATGGAGTAGATGTCGTGGTGCGGCGGCGGCGAGATGAGCTGGACATAGGGGGTCGAGAAGCGTGTGGCCGCGATCCACGGATAGACCTTCTCGGCCGGCAGTTGCCCGCCCTCGCCGGGTTTCGCGCCCTGCGCCATTTTGATCTGCAGTTCGCGGGCGTTCACGAGATAATGGCTGGTCACGCCGAACCGGCCCGACGCCACCTGTTTGATCATGCTGATCCGCCAGTCGCCCTTCGCGTCCGGACGGAAGCGCTCCGGGGCCTCCCCGCCCTCGCCGCTGTTGCTGCTGCCGCCGATGCGGTTCATCGCGATCGCGAGGGTCTCATGCGCCTGACGGCTGATGGAGCCATATGACATCGCGCCGGTCTTGAAGCGCTTGACGATCTCGGTCCACGGCTCGACCTCCTCCAGCGGCACGGGCGCCGCGGCCGGCTTCAGCGTGAACAGCCCGCGCAGCGTGCAAAGCTCGGCCTGCTCGCCGCTCAGCCGCGCGACGAACTGCCGGAAACGCTCCGGATCATCCTGGCGCACCGCCTGCTGCAGCAGCGCGATCGTCGCCGGATTGTACAGGTGCGCTTCGCCGTCACGCCGCCACTGGTGAAGCCCGCCGGGCGGAAGATCCGCCGTTCCCGCGACCGGCGGGGTGAAGCAGGCGGCATGACCGCGCCGGGCCTCCTCCGCGATTTCCGGCAATCCGATGCCCTGAATCCGGGAGACCGTGCCGCGGAAGAACTGGTCGGTCACCCGGCTGTCCAGCCCCACGATTTCGAAGATCTGCGCGCCGCGGTAACTCTGCAGCGTGGAGATGCCCATCTTGGACATCACCTTGAGCAGGCCCTTGTTCACCGCCCGGATGAAACGCTCGCAGACCTCGCCGGGGTGCTGGTCTTCCAGATAAAGGCGGTTTTCGCACAAATCGCGCAGGGAGGCGTAGGCCAGATACGGGCAGACCGCATCCGCGCCGAAGCCGATCAGCGCCGCGAAATGGTGCACCTCGCGCGGGTCGCCGGCTTCGGCGATCAGCGCCACATGGGTCCGGAGCTGCCGTTCCACCAGATGCTGGTGCACCGCCGAAAGCGCCAGCAGCGAGGGGATCGGCGCGCGCGACGCCGAAGCCTGCCGGTCGGAAAGGACCAGAATGATGACCCCGGCGGCGATCGCGGCCTCCGCTTGCGCGCACAACTCGCCCAGCGCACGCTCCAGAGCCGGGCCGTCCCCGTCGGCGTCAAAGAGCATGGGCAGCGTCACACTGCGCAGAGCGGGCCGGTCGGAGCCGCGGATCGCGTCGAGCCGCTCTTCGGTGAGCAGCGGGTGCTCCAGACGCAACAGCCGGCACTGTTCCGGCGTCTCCCCCAGCAGATTTCCCTGCTTGCCGACATAGGAGACAAGCGACGTCACCAGCTCTTCGCGGATCGCGTCGAGCGGCGGATTGGTGACCTGGGCGAACAACTGGTGGAAGTAGTCGAAAAACAGGCGCGGCCGGCTGGAGAGCACCGCCAGCGGCGCGTCATTGCCCATGGAGCCCACCGGTTCGTATCCGGTGCGGCCCATGGGAGCCAGCGTGATCTTCAGATCCTCCGCGGTGTACCCGAACAGGCGCTGGCGCGCGGCGAGTTCCGCGCCTGTCCGCAGAGGGTCGGCCGGCGCCTGCGGCCCCGCACTCGGCGGCAGGTCCGCCAGATCCATGCGGTTCGCCTTCAGCCATGCGGCGTACGGCCGGGCCCGGCTCAGGCCGGCCTTGATCTCCTCATCGTCAAGGATGCGCCCCTGCCGCGTGTCCACCAGAAACATGCGGCCCGGCTGGAGGCGCCCGTTGCACACGATCGCTTCGGGCGCGACCGGCAGCACACCGGTCTCGGACGCGAGGATCACCAGCCCGTCGCGGGTCACGGTGTAGCGGGAGGGGCGCAGCCCGTTGCGGTCCAGCACCGCGCCGATCACCTCGCCATCCGTGAAGGGGATCGACGCCGGTCCGTCCCACGGTTCCGTCAGACAGGCGTGATATTCGTAAAAGGCCTGTTTTTCCGGACTCATCTCGGCGTGGTGGTGCCACGCCTCGGGGATCAGCATCAGGATCGCGTGCGGCAGGCTCCGGCCCGCGTGGTAGAGCAGTTCGATCGCGTTGTCGAGAATCGCCGAATCGCTCGCCCCTTCGGTCAGGATCGGAAAAAGGCGTTCGAGCCCCGTGCCCAGCAGCTCGGAGGCGAAGAGCCCCTGCCGCGCCTTCATCCAGTTCAGGTTGCCGCGCAGCGTGTTGATCTCGCCGTTGTGGCTGATGAACCGGAACGGCTGGGCCAACGGCCAGGCCGGGAAGGTGTTGGTGCTGTAACGCTGATGCACCAGCGCCAGCGCCGAGTGCGTGAGCGGATTCTCGAGATCGGGATAGAAGGCCGCGACCCGGAACGACCGCATGAGGCCTTTGTAGACGATCAGCCGGGAGGAGAGACTGGGCAGATAGAAGAGGTTGCCCTCGCCGACCCCTTCTTTGCGGATGGCGTTCTCCGCCAGCTTGCGCGCAATGAACAGGTGGCGGTCCAGCCGCTCCCGCGGCACGCGCCCTTGCCCCACGAAAATCTGCCGGATCACCGGCATTCTGGCGCGGCCCGACTCGCCGACCGCCTCGGGCCGGACCGGCACATCGCGCCACCCGAGGGGCGCCAACCCCTCCTCCTTCAGACAGCGCTCCAGCGTCGTTTCACACCGGTGCCGGCTCTCGGCGTCAAGCGGCAAAAACACCATGCCGACCCCGTACGCGCCGCGCTCGGGCAACCCCGGCAGAACGGACGCGAAGAACGCGTGCGGCACTTGCAGCAGGATGCCCGCGCCGTCGCCGGTCTCGGGGTCGTATCCGGTCGCGCCGCGGTGTTCGAGATTGCCGAGAACCTGAAGCGCCTTGACCACGATGTCATGCGACCGCTCGCCCTTCAGACTGCAAACCATCCCCACCCCGCACGCATCCTTCTCGAATGCGGGATCGTACAACCCCTGCCGGGCAAACTCACCGCTGGTTCCGTTCTCGCTCATCTCCACCCCGTTCGCGTCTCTCGCCGTGGGGCCTCCGCGCCCCCGTTCACCGCGTTACTGCATCATCACCCCGTACCGGTGGTGACGGTCCTCCAGCCGGCCGGCGCCGTTCCGCTCCAGCGCGCGCCGGCACACCGCGTGCTCCGTCGCGCACGGATAGTGCCCGTCAAAGCACCCGAAACAGAAAACCTCCGGCTGCGTCAGCACCGACCGCAACCCCTCCCGGCTCAGGTATCCGATCGAGTCCGCGCCGCACAAACAGCGCACCTGCTCTTCGGAACGGCCCGCCGCGACCAGTTCCGAGGCCTCGGGAAAATCGATGCCGAAATAACAGGGGTGGCGCGTCGGCGGGCAGGCGATGCGCACATGCACCTCCGCCGCGCCCGCGTCCCGCAGCACGCCGATGCGTTTCCGGATCGTGGTGCCCCGGATGATGGAATCATCGATCAGCACCACACGCTTGCCCGCCACCACCTCCGGCACCACCGCCAGTTTCAGGTCCGCACCGCTCACCCGCGACCGCTGGGTGGGCATGATGAAGGTGCGCCCGACATAATGATTGCGGATGAACCCCATCTCAAAAGGGATGCCGCTCGCGTGCGAATACCCCAGCGCCGCCAGCACGCCGCTGTCCGGGATCGGCACCACCACGTCGGCCACGGCAGGCGCCTCCTCCGCGAGACGGCGCCCGATCGCGGAACGCACCTGATAGACACTCTGGCCGAACAGGCGGCTGTTGGGCCGGGCGAAATAAATGTGTTCGAACACGCACTGGCCGTACCCGCCGGGCGGCACATCGGCGAAGCGCAGACTCGTTACGCCGGCCTCCGTCACCTTGATCAGTTCGCCGGGGTTGATGTCGCGGACCCAGGCCGCACCGATCTGTTGCAGCGCACAGGTCTCGCTGGCCACCACATACCCCGCGCCGAGACGCCCCAGCGAGAGCGGGCGGATGCCCCACGGATCGCGCGCGGCGTAGACGCATCCCGGCCGCGCGATCACAAAAGCGAAGGAGCCCCGCAGTTCCGCCAGCGCCGAACGGATCCGGTCACGCTGCCCGAAAAAGGCCGGGTCCGCAAGCTGGTGCAGCAGAATCTCGCTGTCGGTCGTGGTCTGGAAAATCGCGCCCTGCTTCTGATACCGGTCGCGCAGCTCCCCCGCGTTCACCAGATTGCCGTTGTGCGCGACCGCCCACTGCCCGTCCCGGCACTCGGCCAGAAACGGCTGCACGTTGCCCGAGCGCGACGCGCCGGTGGTGGAGTACCGGACATGCCCGATCCCGATGCGTCCGGGCAGGTGCTCCGCAAAATCACCGGTGAACACCTCGCTGACCAACCCCATGCCCTTGCAGAAGTGCAGGTCTTTGCCGTCACTCACCACCATGCCGGCCGCTTCCTGGCCGCGGTGCTGCAAAGCGAACAAGCCGTCGTACAGCGCCAACGCCGCATGCTCCACACCGACTACCGCCACCACCCCGCACGCCTCGCGCGGGCCTTGCGGGCCACACTGGCCCTCTTCGTCGGAGTTGTCGCATCGCTCAGTCATATCGCATGATTTAAGCAGTTGGTATGCCAAGGCCCTGCGGTCCCAGATTCCGGTCGGGAATCCGGCAAATTGAAGCCCTCGCGATTTTTCCGGCAGGAAACAGCGAGACATTTTTGTTATAAAGTCGCGCAACGTCTCCCCCTGTATGACATTTCTGTCCCCCATCCGTACTTTCCCGTACGCTCCACGTTCAGCGCTCCCATGAAAAACGGGCGGGCCGCCGAGCCGTCCCCGCCAATTGATTCGCGACTGTTTTTCATTCTCATGCGCCGCATTTTATGGTTTGCTGTACGCGTCTCTTTTTTCCGTGCGCCGCCCCTTGGGACGGAGCGTTTGAAACCGCGAGAACCCGACCATGTCACGTTTCATCATCAGAGGCGGCAAGCCGATCTGCGGGGTCCACCGCACGCCCGGCAACAAGAACGCGGCCCTGCCCATGCTCGCCGCCAGTCTCCTGACCGCCGAGCCGGTGACGCTGAAAAACCTGCCGCTGATCGCTGACGTGCGCGTCATGCTGGAGCTGTTGGCGGACATCGGCGTCGCCGTGGATCTCCATTCCGACACCCGTACCGTGCGGCTGTGCGCCAAACGGATCCGCCACACGCATCTGGACCGCGAGCACTGCGGCCGGGTGCGCTCGTCGATCCTTTTCGCCGGACCGCTGCTCGGCCGCTGCGGTTCGGCCAAACTCTATCCGCCCGGCGGCGATGTCATCGGCCGGCGCCGCCTCGACACCCATCTGGACGGGTTCCGCCAGCTCGGCGCGGCGATCCGGACAGGCGGGGCCTACACCTTCAAGACGGCCCGCCGCCTCCAGGGCCACCGCCTGCTGCTGGATGAGGCGAGCGTCACGGCCACCGAGAACCTGATCATGGCCTCGGTGCTGGCCAAGGGCACCACCACGATTTACAACACCGCCTGCGAGCCGCACGTGCAGGATCTCTGCCGCATGCTGATCGCCATGGGCGCGCGCATCAGCGGAATCGGGACCAATCTGCTCACCATCGAGGGCGTCGACGCGCTTCACGGCACGGAGCAGCGCATCGGGCCGGATTACATTGATGCGGGCAGTTATCTCGCCGCGGCGCTCGTGACCGGCGGCGAACTCACGGTCGAGGATGTGGCGCCCGGCGATCTGGAGATCCTCCAGAAACCGTTCGGCCGGTTCGGCGTGCGGTGGACCGTGACGCCGGAGACCCGCACCCTGCGGCTTCCCGCGCGCCAGCGCCTGAAGACCGCCTATGACCTCGGTGACGTGATCCCCAAAATCGAGGACGGCCCGTGGCCCATGTTCCCCTCGGATCTGATGAGCGTGCTGATCGTGCTCGCCACGCAGACGCGCGGCACCACGCTCTTTTTCGAAAAGATGTTCGAGAGCCGCATGTATTTCGTGGACCACCTGATCGGCATGGGCGCGCGCATCGTGCAGTGCGATCCGCACCGGGTGGTCGTGACCGGCCCGACGACCCTGCACGGCACAACGGTGGCCAGCCCCGATATCCGCGCGGGCATGGCGCTGCTGGTGGCCGCGCTGTGCGCCAAACGCGAGACCGTGATCCACAACGCGGGCAGCATCGACCGCGGGTACGAGTCGGTGGAGGTGGAGCTCCGCCGTCTGGGCGCGGAGATCGAGCGGGTTCCGGACTGAACCGCGCGCGGGCTCCCCGCGCCGCCGGACCTCACGGGACGATCACGGAGAGCGCATGCGGCAGGATCTCCACCGTCACGGGCGTGACGCCGATGATGTCGCCGTCCGCCTGAACCGCCAGCGGCCGCGCGCTGCGCACCGTTACCGCACAGGCGGCCGCGCGCTCATGCAGGACCCGGTTCACATTGCGCGGGCGCAACAGACGCATCACGTACGACCACGGATATTCGAGCGGCCGCTTCATGCAGACCACGCACACGTCCAGCCGTCCGTCGTCCGCGCGGATGTCCGGGCCGTTGGGATACAGCCCTCTCGCCAGAATCCCGCAGTTGGAGATCAGCACATCCGTGGCGTCATAAACCGCAGCCACCCCGTCGATCACGATTTCCATCCGTTGCGGCCGGGCCTGCATCACTTTCCACACCGCGGTCCCCACATACGCCGACACCCCGAACAGGTTCTTGCCGAGACGCGAGGTGCGGTCGATCACTTCGGCATTGATCCCCACACCCGCGTTCAGCAGATGGATGCGCCCGTTGATCCGCATCACGTCAAGCCGCCTGCGGGTCGACGGACCGGCCAGCAGTTCCGCAGCCCGTTCCGCCTCAAGCGGGATGCCCAGTTCCCGCGCCACCAGATTGCCGGTGCCCAGCGGCACGATGCCCAGCGGCACGCCGCCGCCGGCGAGCACCTGCGCCACCGCCGCCACCGTGCCGTCCCCGCCGGCCGCCGCCACACACTCCGCCCCCCGGGCCAGAAGCTCGCCGATCACCTCCGCCAGACGGTCGGCGGCGGGCAGGTCCAGCACCTCCACCGCGATTCCGCGCGTGTCGGAGGCCCGCGCCAGGGCCGCGCGCAGGCGCTCGCGCGGCCCCACGCTGACGGTCGGCGCCACCAGCACGCAGGCCCTCACGCCCCCACCGCCTTCGCCGCAAAATGACGCCGCGCCGCGTCGCAACAGCGCGTCACGCCCGCATCCCCGCTGAGCGTCTTCAGAAACGCCTCGCGGTACTCCAGGACCCGCCGCTCCGCCGCCAACCGCAACGACGCGGTGTAGTGCAGTCCGCTGATGAGCCACCCGATCTGGATGAGCACGAAGTCCGACAGGTTCCGGACGGCGTCGTAGGACACCGGCCGGCCGGCGCAGACCGACGCGACGACATCGGGCGAGGGCGCGCCGTCCGTCCGCAACCCCCAGGCGATCGCGGGATTGCGCCGTAGCGAGCCGTCGGCCACCACCTCTTCGAGAACACGGAAAATATCGAGTTTGTCGGCATCCCGCACCAGATGCGTCAGACGCGCCGCGCCGTCCGCCAGCCCGTCCGGCACGGTCTTCCGGTTGTGCAGCATCACCGCGGCGAGAATCCGCGCGCGGGACGCGGCCGCGAGACCTTCGAGCAGGCGTTCCGCGCGGATGACCGCCACGCCGCATGCCGCATGATCGAGGGAATCGGCATCCCGGAAGGTGCCGTAATCCCGCAACTGCACGTGTCGGCCGATATCGTGCAGCCATGCGCCCGCCTCGCCTGCGGCGGCCCAGTCCTCGGGCCAGCCCTCCCCGGCCATGATCCGGCAAGCGTTTTCCGCCACCCGTTCGGTGTGCTCGGCTTTCAGCCGGTGCAGTTCGGGCAGCTCGCCGCGCGCGTCGCGGAACCTGTCCACATACGCCCGGTACCGCCGGGTCAGGGTTTCCAGAAACGCGCGCGTCATGCGGTCCGCCCGGTGAGGAAAACCGCCAGCGCGGTCAGCAGGAACAGGACCACCGTGCCGATCAGCACGCGGTCGGTCAGCAGCGTCTGTTCGGGGCGGCCCCCGCCGTCATGGCGGTAGACCAGTTCGAGATAGCGGAACAGGCCGAACACCACAAACGGGATGGTGAGTCCCAACCGGTTGGTGCCGAAACGCCGCACCGTCTCCTCCGAAAGCGTGTACATCGCGTAACAAACCAGCGTGGCGGAGGCGGTCACCGCGATCTGCAGATCGAGCAGGTACCGGTCATACCCGGCCAAAGCCTCGCGGTGGCGCTCCCCGTCCCCGTCCAGCAGCACCTTCTCGTGACGGCGTTTGCAGAGGGCCAGGAACAGCGCGAGCAGAAAGGTGCACAGCAGCAGCCAGGGCGAGATGCGGACCGACAGGGCCGCGGCCCCGGCGATCGCGCGAAGCACAAACCCCGCGGCGATCACGAACACGTCCACATAGGGGATGCGCTTGAGCCCGAACGTGTAGGCCACCTGCATGAGCCCGTACGCGAGCAGCACCTCCGCGAACGCGCGCGGCAGGGTCAGCGCGCCGGCCGCCAGACCTGCCGCCAGCAGCGCGAGCGCGACCGCGACCGCCGCGGGCGGGCGGATCCGTCCGGCGGCGAGCGGGCGCAGGCGCTTCAGCGGGTGCGCCCGGTCCGCCTCGATATCCCGCACGTCGTTGATCAGATAGATGCCGCTGGAGACGCAGCAGAAGCAGGCCACCGCCAGGGCCACGCGCGCCAGGGGGAGCGTCCCCCGCACCCCCTCGCACTGACTCGGATCCCACCGCGCGAAAAAGTAGGCTGCGGGGAGCACGCCGTTTTTCAGCCATTGGGCCGGACGCAGGGCCCGGAACCAGACGGCCGCGCGCGCCGGAATCACGTCCGCCCTCCCGGCCGCGGCGACCGGCGGAAACCGCAACGCCCCCACAGGCGCAGCACCATGGCCACGGCCTCATACGCGATGTTGGCGCGCATCTTGGAGTATCCGGAACGGCGGTCCTCAAACGTGATGGGCACTTCCCGCACGGTGAAGCCCAGCATCCAGGCGGTATGGGTCATCTCGATCTGGAACGAGTAGCCGTTGGAGGTGATCCGGTCAAGATCGACGGCCTCCAGCACTGCGCGCCGGAAACACTTGAACCCGCCCGTGGGATCGTTGACCGGCATGCCGGTGATCCATTTGACGTACTGCGCCGCCCCGGTCGAGAGCAGCAGCCGGCTCATGGGCCAGTTCATCACACGGATGCCGCCGACGTAACGCGACCCGAGCACGAGGTCCGCTCCTTCCCGCGCGGTTTGCAGCAGGACCGGCAGGACCGCGGGATCGTGCGAAAAGTCGCAGTCCATTTCGCAGATCAGTTCGTATCCGCGCTCCAGCGCCCACTTGAACCCGGCGATGTAGGCGCGGCCGAGGCCCTCCTTGCCCGCGCGGTGCATCACAAACACCCGCGGTTCGCGCGCCGCGATCGCATCCAGCACCGCGCCGGTCCCGTCGGGCGAATGGTCATCGACAAACAGCAGGTCCGCCCCGGGCACCTCGCGAAGGACCGCCGCGGACATGGGCTCCACGTTCTCGCGCTCGTCATACGTCGGAATGATGATCAGCGTTTTTTCGGTCATTTGCCTTGCAGTATACCGGTTCCAGGGAGGGGGCTTCCACCCAAAACTTCAGGGCAGGATCAGCATGCAGTCGCCGTAACTGAAAAACCGGTATCGCTCCCGGACCGCCTCGCGGTAGGCCTCCAGGATGCGTTCGCGGCCCGCCAGGGCGGCGACCATCATGATGAGCGTCGATTTGGGCAGGTGGAAATTCGTCAGCATCGCGTCGGTGACGCGGAACCGGTAAGGCGGATAAATGAAGATCGAACTGGAGCCGGCCGCGGCCGCCACCTCGCCGCCGTGGGCCGCGGCCACGGTCTCCAGCGTGCGCACGCTAGTGCTGCCGACCGCCACCACACGGCCGCCGCGCGCGCGGCAGGCCGCCACGGCCGCGGCCGTGGCGGCGGGCACGGCATACCGCTCGGGGTCCATGCGGTGCGCCTCGACCTGCGCCACCTTGACCGGTTTAAAGGTGCCGGGCCCCACAAGCAGCGTGACCGTGGCGCGCGCCACACCCCGGCCCGCGAGGGCCGCGAAAAG
>JAVEYH010000046.1:13176-24322 GCA_034003585.1 Kiritimatiellia bacterium | reverse complement strand
GTTCGCGGCGCGGATCATCCGCCAGGCGCTCAAAAACCTCATGCGCAAAGCGCATCTGGACGACACGCTGGTCACGTTCCTCTCCAGCCTGTGCCATGCCGCGGTCATGATCCTGGTCATCATCGCCGCGCTGGGCCAGGTCGGCGTGCAGACGGCCTCGTTCGTGGCCGTGCTCGGCGCGGCGGGCCTGGCGGTGGGCTTGGCGCTGCAGGGTTCGCTTTCCAATTTCGCCTCCGGCATTCTGATGATTCTCTTCAAGCCTTTCCAGGCCGGCGACTACATCGAGGGCGCCGGCGTGGGCGGGCTGGTCAAGGCCGTCGGGATCTTCACCACCGAGTTGCGCGCCCCGGACAACAAGACGATCATTGTCCCCAACGCCAAAATGATGGGTGACAACATTGTCAATTATTCGGCCAACGCCACACGCCGCCTGGATCTGACGGTCCGCGTCAGTTACCGTGACGATCCGCAGAAAGTCAAGCGGGTGCTGGAGTCGATTCTGGCTGCGGAGCCGCGCGTCCTGAAGGAGCCGGCCGCGATGGTCGGGGTGTTGAATTTGGGGGGCAGCAGTGTGGATTTTGCGGTGCGCCCCTGGGTGCGGACCGCCGAGTATTGGGATGTGCGCTTCGCGCTGCTGGAGGCCGTCAAAACGGGCTTGGAAGCCGAAGGGCTCAGCATTCCCTTCCCGCAGCAGGATGTGCATCTGTACCGGAACGAGTGATCGGACGGGCCCGCGGGGCGCCCCTGCGCCGTCCCGGGGCATTCGGAAAAGGCCATGCGCGGGAAAGGGGGCATCGGACATGAGGAGCAGGCGCTTCAGGTATGCGGGGGTTCTGGTCGGCATGTCGGCTGCGGTGTGGGCATGCGCCGCGGCCGTTATTCCGGGGGGACGCGAGGACGCGGACGGCAAAATTGCCTGGTACGACGGCCAGGCCCTGCCGATCGAGGGACGCGCCTTCCGCGACACCGAGGCGTTTTACGACCGGTTGCCCGCGCGCGCGCAGAAGACTGTGCCGCCGAGTGTCTGGAACCTGAGCCGCCACTCGGCCGGCATGGCGTTCCGCCTCGTTTCCGACGCCGAGACCTTCAAGGTCCGCTGGGGCGTGCGCAATGCCTCGCTGGCCATGCCGCACATGCCCGCCACGGGCGTCAGCGGGGTGGATATCTACCGGCGCACGCCGGAGGGCGGCTGGTATTTCGTGCGGAACGGGCGCCCCGGATCGGTCACCAACAATCTCGTGACGTTCAGCCTGCCCGCCGGCACGGAGTTCCTGATTTACCTGCCGCTCTATAACGGCACGTCGTTTCTCGAAGTGGGGATTCCCAAGGGCAAACGCCTCTCGGCGCCGCCCGCGCGCGCCAGCGGGATCACCAAGCCGGTTGTCTTTTACGGCACCTCCATCACGCACGGCGGCTGCGCCTCGCGGCCCGGCATGGCGTTCACGGCCGTTGCCGGGCGCCTCGCGGACGCGCCGGTGGTCAACCTCGGTTTTTCCGGCAGCGGCAAGATGGAGATGGCGCTCTGCGATCTGCTCGCGGAGATCGACGCCTCCGTCTATGTGCTGGATTGCCTCTGGAACATGAGCGACGCGCTGGTGCGGGAGCGGGCGGAGCCTTTTATCCGCGCCCTGCGAAAACGCCGTCCCGGCACGCCGATCCTGCTGGCGGAGGATTGCAACGTTTTCGGCCGCGCCCCGACCTCCAAATCCCTTTTGCTGCGGGGGATCTTCGACAAACTGAAGGCGGAAGACCCCGCCTTGTGGTCCGCGCTCCACTATCTGGAGGCGAAGGACATGCTGGGGCATGACGGCGAGGGTACGGTGGACGGATGCCATCCCAACGACCTCGGTATGTTTCGTCAGGGGCTGGTCTACGGCCAGGCGCTGAAAAAGGCGCTCGGCCGGTAGGGGGATGAGCGTAACGCGGGAGCGGAGCCATGTGGGAGTATAGTGACAAAGTGATGGATCATTTCCGGAATCCGCGCAACGTCGGGAAAATCGAAAACCCCGACGGCGCGGGCACGGTCGGCTCGCTCGCCTGCGGCGACGCGCTGACGCTGATGTTCCGGCTCGACGCGGACCGGCGCATCGCGGAGGTGAAGTTCCAGACTTTCGGCTGCGCCAGCGCCATCGCCTCCTCTTCGGCGCTGACGGAGATGGTGCTCGGCAAAACCGTGGAGGAGGCGGAGCGGATCACGAACCAGGAGATCGCGGAATACCTCGGCGGGTTGCCCGATCAGAAAATGCACTGTTCGGTCATGGGTCGCGAGGCCCTGGAGGCCGCCATCCGCAATTACCGCACCGGGGAGACCGCCGTGAAAAAACTCGATGATCCCATCGTTTGCACCTGTTTCGGCGTCTCGGAGAACGAGATCCGGCGCGTGGTCACGGAGAACGGGTTGACGCAGGTGGAGGAGGTGACCAACTTCTGCAAGGCGGGCGGCGGATGCGGCATGTGCCACGATGACATCCAAAAAATCATCGACGTGGTGCGCGCGCAGCCGGCGGACGCGTCCGCGGCCGCCGCGGCCGCCCCCGTGAAAAAACTCACCAACCTCCAGAAGATGAAGCGGATCGAAGAGGTGGTCGACCGGGAGATCCGGCCCCAACTGCAGAAGGACGGCGGCGATGTCGAGCTGATCGATATCGTGGGCGACCGCGTGACCATCGCGTTCCGCGGCATGTGCGCGGGGTGCCACTCCGCCACGTTCACCCGCCAGGACTTCATCGAGGCGCGGCTCCGCGAGTTCGTCGACCCCGCCATCACAGTGATCGAAGAGGAGAAATAATCATGTCCCCTTATGAGTACGCGCACGATCTGGACACCCCGGTCCATCCGGTCAGCGCCCCGGATTACATGCCTGTCGAGGAGCTGCGCGCGCTGCAGCTTCACCGGTTGCAGGGCCTGGTCCGCCGGGTGTACGACCATGTGCCCCTGACCCGCGCGCGCATGGAGGAGCGCGGGGTCCGGCCGGAACACATCCAAACCCTCCGGGA
This sequence comes from Kiritimatiellia bacterium, assembly GCA_034003585.1. Classification (GTDB taxonomy): domain Bacteria; phylum Verrucomicrobiota; class Kiritimatiellia; order RFP12; family UBA1067; genus JAPXSY01. The sequence continues at coordinate 21,326 of JAVEYH010000046.1, read as the reverse complement.
CATCGCGCTGCTGCCCTTCATGATGAAGACCGACCTGCGCGACACCTATCCCTTCGGCCTCTTCGCCAGTCCGATGAACGACATCGTGCGTTTCCACTGTTCCAGCGGCACGACCGGCAAACCCATCGTGATCGGCAACACGCAGAACGATATCCGGGTCTGGCAGAACGGCTGCATGCGGGCGCTCGCCCTGTGCGGCGTGCGCAGTTCGGACATCATGCAGGTCGCCTACGGGTACGGCCTCTTCACCGGCGGGCTCGGGCTGCATTACGGCGGCGAGGGGCTGGGCTGCGCCGTGCTGCCGATCTCCGGCGGCAACACCGACCGTCAGCTTATGCTCATGCGCGACATGGGGGTCACGGTCATCGCCTGCACCCCGAGTTATTTTTTGCACCTGATCGACGAGGGCATGAAAAAAGGCATCGATTTCAGACGGGACATGCAAATCCGGCACGGCGTGTTCGGCGCGGAACCGTGGACCGAGGAGATGCGCGCCAAAATCGAAAGCCTCACCGGCATCACCGCGCACGACATCTACGGCCTGACGGAAATCGCCGGTCCGGGTGTCGCCAACGATTGCCGTTGCCGGCGCGGCCTGCACGTTTTCGAGGACCACTTCTATCCCGAGATCGTGGATACGGAAACCCTCGAACCCCTGCCCGACGGCGAACAGGGCGAACTGGTTTTCACCACGCTCACGCGTACCGGCACGCCGATGCTGCGCTACCGCACGCGCGATCTCTCGCGTCTCCTCACCGGGGCCTGCCCCTGCGGCCGCACGATCCGCGCGATCGAGCGGATCCGCGCCCGCAGCGATGACATGCTGATCATCCGCGGCGTGAACGTCTTTCCCTCGCAGATCGAGGCCGGACTCCTGTCCATCGACTCGGTTCTGCCCCACTACCAGATCGTGGTGGACAAAGAGGGCGATCTCGACACGCTCGAGATCAAAGTGGAGGTCACGCGGGAGACCTTCAGCGATGACATCAAGACGCTGGAGCGGTTGCGTCAGCGGATCGGGCAAGCGGTCCAGCGGATCATCAACCTCAGCGCCCACATCACACTGGTGGAGCCCCATACGCTGCCGCGCAGCGAAGGCAAGCTCCAGCGCGTCACCGATCTGCGGAACCGCGCGGTATCGGCGAAAGGGAGTGCAGTATGAAAATCCAACAGATTTCCCTGTTTCTGGAGAACAAGCCCGGCCACCTGAACACGATCTGCCGCACGCTGGCCGATGCGGGCATCAATATCGTGACCCTCTCGCTGGCCGATACCCAGCAGTTCGGCATCGTCCGGCTGATCGTGCAGGAGTGGCAGAAGGCCAAGGAGGTGCTCGAACAGGCCGGGTATGTGGTGAATGTGCGCGAGGTCGTGGCCGCCGCGGTCGCCGACCGGCCGGGCGGCATGGCGGAGGTGCTTGACATCATCGGCAAGACCGGTGTGAACATCGAGTACATGTACGCCTTCGCCTTCCGGCACAATGCCGAAGCGGTGCTGGTCTTCCGGTTTGACGATCCGGACCGCGCCGTCCGGGCGCTGCAGGCCGCGGGCCGGGATGTGTTGGACGCCGTCACCCTCTTCCACGAGGCGAAATGAACACCACGCCGATTGTCGAGAACCGTTTCTGGCAGCCGGAATTCGAATGCATGCCGCGGTCCCGCCTCCTCGCCCTGCAGGCCGAGCGGTTGCGTGAGGCGGTGGCGCGCGCGGCGCGGGTGCCGTTTTACCGGGAGAGCTTCGCGCGCATGGGCGTCACGCCGGACGCCATCCGCAGCGCGGAGGATGTACGCCGCCTGCCGTTCACGACCAAGGCTGATTTCCATAACCATTATCCGCTCGGGCTCACGGCCGTGCCGCGCTCCGGGATCGCGCGCTTTCAGGGGACCAGCGGCACCACCGGGAAGCCGACCTGGACCGCCTACACGGCGGCCGACGTGGAGCGTTGGGCCGATCTGTGCGCCCGGTTCCTGGTCTCCGGCGGCCTGCGGCCGGAACACACGGTGCAGATCTCGTTCGGCTTCGGACTCTTCACCGGCGGGTTCGGACTGCACAACGGCATTCAGCGCGTCGGCGCCGCGATCCTGCCGGTCTCCAGCGGCAACGCCGCGCGCCAGCTCATGTGCATGCGGGACCTGCAGCCGGAAGTGCTGATCTGCACGCCCTCCTATGCCCTCAAGCTTATGGATGATATCCTGCACGGCGGGGTGGACCGCGCCTCGCTCGCCATCGAGCACGCCCATTTCGGCGGCGAACCCTGGACGGAAGAGATGCGTGAACGCATCGAAGCCGGGCTCGGCATCCGCTGCTGGAACAACTACGGCATGGCCGAGTGCGGCGGCCCCGGCCTCTCGGGCGAGTGCGCCTTCCGCAACGGAATGCACATCCAGGAGGACCAGTTCCTCGTCGAGACCATCGATCCCGAGACGCTGGAGCCGCTGCCGGACGGCGAGAAGGGCGAACTGGTCGTCACCCCGCTGTGCCGCGAGGCTCTCCCCGTGATCCGCTACCGCACGCGCGACATCGGCATCCTGTACGCGGACGGCCTCTGTCCCTGCGGCCGCACCACCCGCCGCATGAGCCGGATTCTCGGCCGAACCGATGACATGCTGATCATCCGCGGGGTGAATGTCTTCCCGTCGCAGATCGAGACCGCCCTGATGCGCTTTGAGAAGGTGGCGCCGCACTACATGATCGAGGTCACCCGGCCCACGGCGCTGGACGAGGTCACGGTCCACATCGAGATGCAGCCGGGCATGTTTTCCGACAGCATGCGGGAGATGCAGGACATCCGCGACCGCATCGCCGCGGAGATCTACGGCGTCACCGGACTGCACATGCGCGTCAACCTCGTGAGTCCCAACACGCTCGAACGCTTCGAGGGCAAATCGCGCCGCGTCAAGGATCTGCGCAAGTTGGTGGACTGACCCGGTAGGGATTTTCCCTGCGCGCTACAAGTTACAAAGGTTTTTCTCTGCGTGCGCCGTCTTCGATGCGGCCGATCAGGCGGAGCAGGCCGTCGAGGATGGTGAGCGGGTTCGGCGGGCAGCCAGGGACATAGAGGTCGACCGGCACGACGCTTTCCGCGCCATTGCCGACTTCCGCGTGCCCGACGTAAGGCCCGCCCGAAATGGCGCACGCGCCGACCGCGATGACGATGCGCGGGTCGGAGACGGCGTCGTACGTTTTCTTGAGCGCGAGCGCCATGTTCCGCGACACCGGGCCGGTCACCAGAAGGCCGTCGGCGTGGCGCGGCGAGGCGACGAACTGGATGCCGAAGCGGCCCAGATCCCATCCCACCGTGCCGAGCACGTTGGTGTCAGCCTCGCAGGCATTACAGCCCCCGGCGCTGACCTGCCGGAGTTTCAGCGAGCGGCCGAAGAGCTTCTTGAGCTTGGCGTCAAGTGCCGCGCCCATCACCTCCGCGTCCTGACGTTCCCGCGGGACCAGCAGAGCGCTGCGGCTGCGGGCCGCAAGCTGGTAATTCTGCGAGAAGGAGATGGCATGCCTGGGACAGGCCTCGGCGCAGCCGGTGCAGAAGAGGCACTTGCCCAAATCGATGTGGCCGGGATCCTGCGGGGTGAGCGCGCCGGTCGGGCAGGCGTCCGCGCAGGCGCGGCACTCCTCCGGGCACCGGGCGGTATCGAGGACGGGCCTTCCGCGGAAACGGTCCGGCAGCGGCGGCGGCGCGCCGTCGGGATACTTCATCGTGCGGTGTTTCTGTTGCAGCCGGGCGAGGAGGATGTTGATCATAAATCGTGTCCGCAGTAGGAGAGGTTGAAGCTCTTGTTGCAGATCGGGAAGTCGGAAATCTCCTGATTGCGCAGCGCGTAAGCGAGGCCGGGCCAGTTGTGGAACGACGGGTCCACCACCTTGTAGCGGGCAAAACGCCCCTGGGCATCGGTGAGCGCCACGTGGCAGACTTCGCCGCGCCACCCCTCGTTGAGCGCGACCGCGAACCGGTCCGGAGCCAGCGCCGTGACCGGCATGCGGGATGCGCCCGAGGGCAACGCGTTGAGCTGGTCGCGGATAAAGCCGAGCGACTGCTGGATGTCCAGCCAGCGCATATAGGCGCGCGCGAAAACGTCGCCGGTGTCGCAGGTGGAGACCGGAATGTGGGAGAAGCAGAAAATGCCCGACGGCTGGTCGCGCCGGATGTCCCGTTCGAGTCCCGAGGCCCGCGCCGCGGGGCCGACAATCCCCAACTCGGCGGCGATGTTGCGCGGCAGCGGGCCGACATCTTCAAAACGCGCCATGACCGACTGGGTATTCCACAAAAGGTTGATCGCGACCGTCGCGTCTTTCTCGCCCGCGTCGAGGCGGCGGCCGAGTTCGGCGATGCGGTCGGCCTCCAGATCGAACCCGATCCCGCCCGGGCGGATCAGCCCGCGCCCGAAGCGGCTGCCGCACAGCAGCGCCGTCATGTTGAGAAAATCGCCGCGGATGCGGCCGCAGAAACTGGCGGTGGGCAGATAGCCGACATCGCCGGCCAACGCGCCCAGGTCCCCGATGTGGTTGGCCAGGCGCTCCAGCTCCAAGGCGATCCCCCGGACCGCCTGGGCGCGCGCACCCGTCTGGCAGCCCGCCAACGCTTCCGCCACCTGGCTGTAGGTGGTGGCGTGCGCCACCGTGGAGTCACCGGCCAGCGTTTCCGCAAAAGGGATTGTGCGCGCGTTGGGTCCGCCGATCAGCGCCTCCTCCACTCCGCGGTGCTGGAACCCCAAAGCGATCTCGAGGTGAAACACCTGTTCGCCGTGGCACTGGAAACGGAAATGGCCGGGCTCGATGACGCCCGCGTGGACAGGGCCGACCGCGACCTCGTGAACCTGTTCGCCTTCGACGCGGTAAAAGTCGCCCACCGCAGGCAAGACCGGCTGGCCGGCCGGACGGTCCCACGCGTCCCGCCCGGTCCACGAACGGCAATACCGCACCGGCTTGAACCACGGGTGGCCGATGGGCCGCAGGCCGAACTGTTCGGCGATTTCCCGCTCGAAGAGATGCACTTGGGGGCAGCGCGGCGTCAACGAAGGGAACTCGCCGCCGTCGAGTTCGGTCGCCGCGGCAAACAACCGGTTCTGCTCGTCGTCGGCGAGCACGGCGTAGAGCCGGATTGCGCCGGGGACCGGCGAGGATGCGCCGAACAACGCGCTCACCCGCTGGCGGGCGGCCACGCCGTCCAGGATGGCCTGGCCGAACCGTTCGGGAGTGAGCACAGGGATCTCGGAACGCTTGACCGCCTGTCCGTTGGTCAACATGGCGAGTTCAGGACGGGAAGCGTTCATGGATGGCCCTCCAAAAACAGAACCGCGTCGCGGATCAGCCCGGCGAGCGGCGCGGGGATATCGAGGCCGATGAGCAGCACGAGGAGCATCAGTCCCACAATCGGAGCCCCTGTGAGAAACGTATCCCGGTAAGGCGTATTGCGGGCCTCGGGCGAAGCCCGCCCCTGTACGACCTTGAGCACCGTCGCGCCCATGCCGATAAACACCACGAGCAGCAGAAACAGGAAAAGCCCGCCCGTGGCCATCCGGCCCGCGTCCAACGCGCCGTTGAGGATGGCGAATTCGCTGAGGAACGGCCCGAAAGGCGGCGACCCGGTAATGGCGAGGAACCCGGCGAGGAAAAGGGTTCCGGAGAGCGGCAGCCGGCGCATCGCGCCGCACACCTTCTCGGTGCTCTTGCTGCCGTACGCGCGGTGGATGTTGCCGGCGGAGAGGAAAAGCACGCCTTTGGTCAGCCCGTTGGTCACGACGTGCAGCAAGGTGCCGAAAAGCGCCGGCGCGCCGATGCCGAGCCCGAGCGCGAGAATGCCCATGTGCTCGACGCTGGAATAGGCGAGCATCCGCTTGAAATCGCGCTGGCCGACTAGGAAAAGGCTGGCCACCGCCATGGAGAGCAGGCCCATGAAGAGCAGCAGCCTTGACACGTAGGTGCCCTCGCCCGCCGCAAAGCAGATGTGGCACGTGCGCAGCATCGCGAGAAACGCGCAGCTGGTCACGCCGCCTGCCAGAATGGCGCCGACCACGCCCGGGGCTTCACCGTACGCGTCGGGCTTCCACGTGTGCATCGGCGCCAGCCCCATCTTCGTGCCGTACCCCACGAGCAGCAGCACGAACGCCGCATGGAGCCACGGTTTCGAGAGCCTGGGCGCGTGCGCGAGCAGATCCTCCAGCACCAGCGAAGTCTCCAGACCCGCATGCAAGGCCGCATACGCCAGGAAGAACGAGCCCAACAGCGCGAGCGCGATGCCCACCGAGCCCACGAGCATATATTTCCAGGTGGCTTCGATGCTGCGCTGCGTGTGGTTGAAAAAGATCAGCGGCGCGGTCACCAGGGTCGTGGCCTCGATGGCCACCCACATCAGTCCGAGGTGGTGCGACCACGTGACCAGGCTCATGATGCCGAGGAAGGCCATCAGGCAGACACAGAAGATGCGGTTGGGCCGCTCGCCGCGGTTGCGCAGGTATCCCACGGCATAAACCGAACAGAACAGGAAAAGGGTGCTGACCACCAGCAGAATGAGCTTGCCGAGCGGATCGAGCACCAGCCACGCTATGGGGGCCGTCAGGGTCGGCCTCGCCAGCGTGAGGACGGTCAACGCCAAGTGCACGGCAGCCGTGACCGGCAACAGCCAGGGCCGCAGGCGATTGGAAGGGACCGCCGCCGCGAGGCCCGCCATCAGCAGGGGAAAGAAGATGATGAGGAACGCCATGGCCTACTCCTTCAATGACACCAGCCGGCGCGTGTCCAACGACGAAAACGCCTGATTGATCTGGTTCACGATAATGCAGATAACGAAAATCGCGACGAAAAGATCCAGCAACACGCCCATCTCCACCACGAGCGGCATCGCCTCGACCAGCAACATGCCGAAAATGAAAATCCCGTTCTCCAGCACGAGATAACCCATGACTTGGGTCAACGCCTTGAAGCGGGTGATCAGGAGAAGGAACCCCGTCAGCACCGTCGCGATGGCGGTCGGCACGATCAGCGCCCCCGTGTGCCGCGAGGCCAGCGGCAGTTGGTCCGCGAACAGCAGCGCGAACACCGTCCCCAACGCGCCGAGGATGACCGTTGGCTGCAGGCCGATCAGCGGCTCCACCTCGCGCTTGATCTTCACATCGCGCAGCGCGCGGGTCATCATGCCCGGGATCACCACGCCCTTGAGCGCGATCGTCGTCAGGAGGGTCAGAAGGGCAGTCAGCGACAGGTGCCCGTGGAGCAGGAGCGGCAGCACCCCCAACAGCACGCCCTGGATGGATACGGTGCGGATGACCGAAACGATGCGGCTGGTCCCCAGCGCGAAAAGGTTCAGCATCAGCACGATCACGAGGATGGAGTTCAGCAGATTCGTCATGACGTTACCTTATCAGCAGAATGAACCCGAAACCGCAGAAGAGCATGGCGCCGACAAGCAAGTAAGGCACATGCCGCATTTGAAGGCGGGCCATGATCGACTCCACGGCGCCGATGCCCGCCGCCAGCCCCAGGATCTCCACAACATACAGTGGCCAATCCAGCCAGGCCCGGCCGAATTCGAACGGGACGATCACATGGAGCAGGACGGTGCCCAGCACGAGCAGTTTGACGGCGGAAGCGTAGAGAATCACGCTGAACAGGGGGCCGCTGTGGTCGAGCGCCATCGCCTCGTGAATCATCGTCAGCTCCAGATGCGTAGTGGGATCGTCGATGGGAATGCGGCAGGTCTCGGCCAACAGCACAATGAACAGGCCGATCCCGATCAGGACCAGCGGCGCGGCGACGCCGGCCGACAGCGTGCCCGCGGGGGCATGCAGCATGGGGGTCAGCGAAATCGACCCCGAGATTTTGGCCAGCACCATGAATGCGAAGAACAGGGCGGGTTCGGAGAGGCAGGCAAACGTCACTTCCCGCGCCGACCCCATGCCTTCGAAAGCCGACCCCGTGTCCAGCGCGGCCGACGTCGTGAAGAACCTCGCCAGCCCGAAAAGATAGGCGAAGAGAATCAGGTCGCCCGCAAAAGCGACCGGCGCATCGGCCCCGCCGATCGGGATCAGCAGCCCGGCCAGCAGAACCGTAGCCAGCGTCACGACGGGGCCCGCGCGAAACATCCATGTGGTGGTGGTGCTCAACACCAGGCCCCTGCGCATCAGCTTCGCGAGATCATAATACGG
>JAVEYH010000046.1:0-13076 GCA_034003585.1 Kiritimatiellia bacterium | reverse complement strand
CGGCAGCAGGGGAAAGAGGCCGATGCCCGCGCAGCCGCAGGCGAGAACGGCCATGGGGACCATCATCGTCGCGGCCGGCGCGTGCGCGGGCCCGTCCGCTTCGCTGCGCGGCGCGCCGAGAAAGACCGCGCCCAGTACTTTGACGAAACAGGCCACGGCCAACGCGCCGGACATGGCCAGCGCCACGGTCGCCAACGCTGCCGCGGGCGCCCCCGTCGCCGCGCCGCGCCCCAAAGTCCGGAAGAGCCCGGCGTAGATCAGCCACTCGCTGGCGAATCCGTTCAGGGGCGGCAACGCGCAGATCGCGGCCGCGCCCACGGTAAAGAGCGCCATCACGGCCGGCAGCCGTTTGGCGAGGCCGCCCATCAGGTCGATCCGGCGCGTTCCGGCAGCGTGGATGATCGCGCCCGCGTTGAAAAACAAAAGCGACTTGAACAGGCTGTGGTTCCAGACGTGCAGCAGGGCGCCTCCCAACCCCAGCAGCACCCATTCGGCGCGGCCCTGAAAGCGGCCGCTCAACGCCAGCCCCACCCCCATCGCGATGATGCCGACGTTTTCGATGCTGCTGTACGCCAGCAGGCGCTTCAAGTCCCGTTGCCCGATGGCGAAAGCGATGCCCGCCACGCCGGTGAACGCGCCGACAGCGAGTACCGCAGGTCCCCACCACGCCGTACCGGAGGGCAGCAGCGCGGTCATGCGGACAATCCCGTACACGCCCATCTTCAGCATCACGCCCGACATCACAGCCGACACGTGGCTGGGCGCATTGGCGTGCGCGCCGGGCAACCAGACATGGAGCGGCATCAGGCCGGCCTTGAACCCGAAGCCGACCAGCGCGAGCACGAACATCACGCTGGCCGCCCCCGTCGGAATGACGCGTCCGGGCTCCAAGGAAAAGGAGCCGGTCACGTATCGCCAATACGCGAACAGGGCCATCAGGCACAGCGTCCCGATATGCGTCGCGATCAGATAGATCCATCCGGCACGCCGGACCTCCGGCTTGTCGTCCCCGGCGGTCGCCGCGAAATAGGCGGCGACGGCCATCAGTTCCCACGCGATCAGAAAGAGGGCGCCATCCCGCGCGATCACCACCAGTGCCATGCCGCCGGCGAGCACGCCGTAGAAAAGTCCCACGCGTTGGCCGTCCGCCGGATGTTCAGCTTGCCGCCAGTAACTCAGCCCGTAGACCGAACCGAGCAGCGGCACAATAAAAACCGGGAACAGAAACAGGACCGAAACCGGATCCACGCCCACCGCAAAGGAGCTTTGGGGGATCCGCCAAGACCAGGTCAGCGGCGCCGGCGCGGCGTGTCCCGCGAGTACTGCGGCGAGACAGGCAAGCCCCAGCAGGCTGCCCGCCGCCATCAGTCCCGTGCCGACGTGCTGCCCCGTCGAGGATCGCGGCGACAACAGGCAGGCCGGAAGCCCGCTGAACCCCAGCAAGGCGATCGCCGCTACGAGAAAAAGTGAAACATTCATTGGAACCGGAACCCTTTACGCAAGCCCTAACGCGTGAACCACTGGGCCACAAACTGCCTGAACGAGAACAGCGAACACAGGAACGCGAGGAGCGTCAGCAGGAGGTAAAGCAAATAGTGCTGCGTCAATCCGCGCTGGAACCGGTGTAGCCAGGCGAACCCCGCTTCGATGTGCCGCCCCCCGGGCAGAAGCACTCGGTCCAGCACCGCATCGTCCACATGGCTGTGGAAATGCGTTTTCTCGGGAAACAGGCGGGTCAGATGCGGCAAGCGCCCTTGAGGACGAAGCACGCCGCGGAACAGCAGCACGATGCTCTGCGCGAAGGATCCGGCCGTATACTGCATCCGGCCGGAAGGCGCGGCATACCCGCAATCCCACGTGAGCCCCGAGCGCGGCGCGGCGGCGCGGCGGACAAGAAGGGCTGTCAGCCCCGCCGCGCAAACCGTTAGCGAGGCGGCCATGACGCTGACCCGTCCCAGCGGTACGATGCCGGCCAACGGCAAGCCCCCCCGCTCCGTTGCGAGCCAACAGGCAACCGCCGCATCCAGGGCGGGAGCGACCAGCAACGGCGCGAAACCGATCAGCGCGCAGCACGACGCGAGCACCCCCATCGGCAGGCGCATGACGAACGGCACCTCGCGTGCCCGCCGCGCGGCGCGGGTGCGCGGTTCACCCAGGAACACGGCCCCGTAGACTTTCACAAAACAGGCCACCGCCAACGCCCCGGTCATCGCCAGGACCGGAACCCCGATCAGCGCCGCCATGCCGCTGCTTTCCGGAGCCAGCGCGCCCTTCAGGAGACCCAGATAGACGAGCCACTCGCTCACGAAACCGTTCAGCGGCGGCAGTCCGCAGATGGCCACGGCGCCGGTCAGGAAAAACGCTGCGGTCCACGGCATGGCTTTGGCGATGCCGCCCAGGCGGTCGATCTGACGCGTGCGCGTGGCGTGAACCACCGCCCCGGCGCACAAGAACAGCAGGGATTTGAAGAAGCTATGGTTCCAGACATGCAGCAGGCAGCCGGCCAGGCCCAGGACGGTCCATTCCGGACATCCGGCCGAACGGCCCAGCAGCGCCACGCCGAGCCCCATCAGGATGATGCCGATGTTCTCGACGCTGTGATAGGCCAGCAGCCGCTTGAGATCGTGCTGCCCGATGGCGAAGACGACACCCAGCAGACCGCTGACCGCACCCAAGGCGAGGAGGAAGCCCCCCCAGGCCGCAGGCGGATCGGGCAGCAGCGAAAGCCAACGCACCAGCCCGTAAATGCCGGTCTTGAGCACGACGCCCGAAAGCATGGCCGAAACGTGGCTGGGCGCGTTGGCGTGCGCGCCGGGCAGCCAGAAGTGGAGCGGCATGACACCGGTCTTGAGACCGAACCCCAGAAGGGCCAAGACAAAGAAGAGATTCATCACACCCAGGCTCAAATCCTGCCCGGCGGGCTGCAGCAGGTAGGACCCGGTCGCGTGCCGCCACAGTGCGAAAAGGGCGAATAGCGTCAGCGTGCCCACGTGCGCCGCGATCAGATAGACCCACCCCGCCTGACAACTCTCGGCGCGGAAATCTTCGGTGGTGACCAGAAAGAACGCCGAAAGCGCCATGAACTCCCACCCCAGAAGGAAGATCAGCCCGTGGCGGCTGATGATGAGCAGTCCCATCCCCGCTACCATGAGCCCCCAGAAGAGCCGCAGCTTGCGTCCGTTGCCCGGGTGCCGACGCTGCGGCCAGTAGCCAAGGCCGTAAAGTGGACCGAGACCCCCCATCAGGTAAACCGGGACGAGGAAGAAGGCGCTCAGCGGATCGAGGCCCACCGCGCCATGGCCGGCCGCAGGCCATGGGAAAAAACCTGCTGCGGCGCTACGGCCGCATAGTCCCCCCGCCGCGCCCGCAAGACCCGCAATCGCGGCGAAGACCATGAATGCGGCCGCGATCCGCTCGCCCCAAGCCGTCGACCGCGGCAGAAAGAGCCCCGCCAGTCCGCTGCAGACGGCCAGGACAATCGCCAGAAGGGTCAGGTCTAGAAACATGAGGGGCCTTTCGTATGTTCTGCTAGCCTCGAATCATCGCTTCGGCGGCCGCCAACTCCGACATCAGGTCATTGCGGGAGACCTGGTTTTTGAGTGCAGCCTTAAAAGATGGATTATGCAAAACGAACCCCAGACGGGACAACAGGTGGAGATGGATCTTGACCGTGGGGCAGATCAGCGTGAACAGCGTGTTGACCGGCTTGCCGTCAACGGCGTGGAAATCGATGGGGGTCGCGAGAAAATGGAGGGTGACGATCGGCTCCGAAACGTGCAAGACCAGCGGGTTCCTCACGTGAGGAATCGCGACTCCGTCACCGACGCCGGTCGACCCCAGGCTCTCGCGGACCAGCAGGACCTGGTAGAGAAACTCGCGGTCCACATTTTCCGGAAGTTTGAGCAGATCGACGATGGCCCGCAGCACCGAAGGCGGGTCATCGCCGCCGACGCGGTAAGCCACCCCGCCGGCCTTCAGCGCCTCGGAAAGCGTCGGCAGCGAAGCTTTGCCCGCCTCGCCTTCGTTGAACAAGCCGGGGGAGACGCGGATGTTCCGGGCGGTCGCCCACTCCAGCAGCTCGGCCCGGTTGAAACGGGTCTGCTCGTTGACCGTGTGGGCGGGGATATCGTTCTGCCTGACCCACTTGTAGATCGCTTCGTCGGAAACGTTCAGGAACGTGGCCGCCTCTTTGACTGACAGTTGCATATAACATGGAAAAAGGCCGCCGGTTTCGGCGGCCCTTTTCCTATCATGGTGGAGCGAAGGAGATTCGAACTCCTGACCCCCACGTTGCGAACGTGATGCTCTACCAACTGAGCTACCGCCCCATGAATTCCAAAAAGTGCGTCATACCTTACCAAAGCGATGCCCGTTCGGCAAGCGTGTTTTTTTGAAATTCATCCGCGAGAAGAGTTGACCCCCCAGGGCGAACCCGCTACACTCACGGCTCCTTAAGGGCGGTCAGTGTCCGTTCCGACGGGTAGGTGCGGAGGGTCTTTCCGCAAAGGAGGCAGGGATGAAGGCAGAGCAATCCGCACCCCTCATGGTGGACGGGAAGGTTCTGAAGGGATACGCGGATCAGATTCGCGCGACGGGCCGGATCGATCCGGCGCTGTACGAGCAGTTCAATGTCAAGCGCGGACTGCGCAACGCGGACGGCACCGGCGTGCTGGTGGGGTTGACCCGCATCGGCAGCGTGCACGGCTACGTCATCTCCGAGAGCGAGAAAGTCTCGGTGCCGGGCCAGCTCTTCTACCGGGGCATCAACGTCAACGATCTCGTCGAAGGCTTCCAGCGCGAGAAGCGTTTCGGGTTTGAGGAGAGCGCCTACCTGCTGCTCTTCGGCGAGTTGCCGGACCCGACGCAATTGGCGGGGTGGCAGGAGACGCTGGATACGTACCGCCGGCTGCCGGACGGCTTCAAGGAGAGCGCGATCATCCGGGCGCCGGGCAAGGACATCATGAACAGCATCGCGCGCGCGGTGCTGATGGCCTATATCTACGATCCGGCGCCCGACAAGCTGGACATCGAGAACACGCTGCGGCAGAGCATCGAACTCATCGCCCAGTTCCCGACCATCGCCGCGTACGCCTACCAGGCCAAGGCCCACTATCATCTCGGGCAGAGCCTGATGATGCGGTACCCGGAGAAGGGCAAGAGCACGGCCGAGAATTTCCTGATGCTGATCCGCGAGGACGGGCTCTACACGCAGCTTGAGGCGGAATTGCTCGATCTGTGTCTGGTGCTGCATGCCGAACACGGCGGCGGCAACAACTCCGCGTTCACGACGCATGTGGTGACCTCGTCGTTCACCGACTGTTACGCGGCGATCGCGGCGGCCACGCTCTCGCTCAAGGGGCCGCGTCACGGCGGCGCCAACCTGCGCGTGATGAGGCAGATGCGCGAGATCAAGGAGAACGTGGAGCATTGGGACCAGGAGGGCGAGGTCGCGGAGTACCTCGCCAAAATCCTCGGCCGGCAGGCGGGCGACGGCACCGGGCTGATTTACGGGTTGGGCCATGCGGTCTACACGCTCTCTGATCCGCGCACCGACATGCTGCGCGAGAAGGCGCGCGCGCTGGCCAAGGCCAAGGGGCGCGATGAGGAGATGGCGCTGTACGAGACCATCGAGCGCATCGGGCCCGAGATCTTCAACCGCAACCGCGCCAAGCCGCGCGATCTGTGTGCCAACGTGGACTTCTATTCGGGATTCGTCTACGACATGCTCAACATCCCGCTCGATCTCTACACGCCGATCTTCGCCATCTCCCGCGTGGTCGGCTGGTGCGCCCACCGGATGGAGGAGCTGCTCAACGGCGGGCCCATCATCCGGCCGGCGTACAAGGCGATCTTCGAGCAGCGGCCCTACAAACCGATGGCGGAGCGCTGAACGGCGTCCCGGCTTGAAGCGGACATGGAGATTCTCAACTACAATCCGGCGATGCGGTACCGGCCCTTCGGGGCCCGGACCGGGGTGCTGGTCTCCGCGCTCGGGTTCGGCGCGATGCGCCTGCCGCAAAGCGGGGGGCACGTCGACCTGCCCCGCGCAATCGAATTGCTCGAAACCGGCTTGGCAGGGGGCATCAACTACCTCGACACCGCCTACGCCTATCAGGACGGCGAGAGCGAGCGGGCGGTCTGCGCCGCGCTGGACAACGGCTGGCGCGGCCGGGTCTACGTGGCGACCAAAATGCCGGTCTGGGAGGTCGCCCGGCCCGAGGATCTCGCGCCGCGCTTCGCGACGCAGCTCTCCCGCCTCCAGACGGAACGGATCGATTTCTATCTGCTGCACGCCCTGAACCGGCGCTACTGGGAGCAGGCCCTCCAGGCCGGCGCGCTGGCGTGGCTGGATGCGGAGAAACGGCGCGGCCGCATCCGGTTCGCGGGGTTCTCGTTCCATGACGACTTCGGGGTGTTCCGCGAGATTCTCGACGCCTACGACTGGGATTTCTGCCAGATCCAGTACAACTACGCGCAACCGGAGATCCAGGCCGGGACGCGCGGGTTGCGTCACGCGCACGGCCGGGGCGTGGGCGTGGCGGTCATGGAGCCGCTTTTCGGCGGGTTCCTCGCCGGGCCGCGCCTGCCGCCCGGCGCCAACCGGTTGTTCGAGGAGGCCGGCATCGATCCGGTCTCCAGCGCGTTGCGCTGGCTCTGGAACCAGCCCGAACCGGCTGTGGTGCTGAGCGGCATGAACGAGAGGGTCCAGGTGCGGGACAACCTGCGTCTGGCCGGGACCGCAGAGGCGGGATGCCTCACCGCGCGCGAGGCGCAGGTGCTCGAACGCGTTTGCCGTCAGATGCGCGAAAGCGTGCCCATCGCGTGCAGCCAATGCGGGTATTGCCTGGCGAGCTGTCCGGTGGGGGTGAAGATCCCGGTGATGTTCGACATCTACAACAAGCACCTGCTGGTCGACCGCAAGCACACGCTGCAGCCGGCCCTCTACCGCAGTTTCCTGCCGAACGAGAAGGCTTCGGCCTGCATCCGGTGCGGCGCCTGCCTGAAGCGCTGCCCGCAGTCGATCGACATCCCGGCCTGGATGGAGAAGGTCGCGGCCGAGTTCGAGGGCGGAAGCGGCTCCGATTACAAAGATTGAATCCAGTTCTGCGGACGCCTCGGGGGAAAGAACGCTCAACGCTCAAGGATCGGCACCTCGGGGATGAATGCCGCATGAATGCCTGTCGCGGAGCAGGGTAGGGCGGTTTCCCCGCAAACCGCCCCCATTATTACATGTTTTTGACAGACAAGCGCGGGCGTTCCCGCACGATGATTCAGTTCATCAGGCTGTGGATCGGCGCGGGGATCTGCCCGCCGCGGTTCACGAACACCTCGGCCCCCTCGGGGCTGGCCGACTGTGTCACCACGCCCGCGCCGAACAGGCCGCCGAAATCCACGTACTCGCCCAGCTTCGCGCCGGGCACCGGGATCACGCGCACGCCGGTGGTCTTGCGGTTGGTGATGCCGATGGCCGCCTCGTCCAGGATGATGCCCGCGACCGTCTCGGCCGAGGTGCTCCCCGGCAGGAGGATCATGTCCAGGCCCACGGAGCAGACCGCGGTCATGGCTTCGAGCTTCTCCAGCGTCAGCGTGCCGTCGGTCACGGCCTTGGAGAGCGCGTGGTCCTCCATCACCGGAATGAAGGCGCCGGAGAGCCCGCCGACCGCGCTGGAGGCGAAGGCCCCGCCCTTTTTGACCGCGTCGTTCAGCAGCATCACCGCGGCGGTGGTGCCCGGCGCGCCGATCCGGCGGATGCCCATGCTCTGGTAGATCTCGCCCACCGAATCGCCCACGCGCGGCGTGGGCGCGAGCGAGAGGTCGACCACCCCGAACGGGATGCCGAGGCGTTCGGCCACCTCGCGGCCGATCAGTTCGCCGGTGCGCGTCACGCGGAACGCGGTGTGCTTGATCTCCTCGGCGATCTCGTTCAGCGTGGCCTCCGGGTCGTGCTGCACCAGGCGGTCCACCGCGCGCTTCACCACGCCGGGCCCGCTGACGCCCACGTTGATGACGCACTCCGGCTCGCCCGGGCCGAGCATGGCGCCGGCCATGAAGGGGTTGTCTTCCGGCATGTTGGCGAACACCACGATTTTCGCGCAGCCGAACCCGCGCGCGGCGCGGCTGGCCTCGGCGGTCTCGATGATCTTCCGCGAAAGCAGGTTGACGGCGTCCACGTTGATGCCGGCCTTGGTCGTGCCCACGTTGAACGAGGAGCAGACGCGCCGGGTGGCGGCCAGGGCCTGCGGCAGCGACTCGATCAGCGTGCGCTCGCCGGGGGTCACGCCTTTCTGCACCAGGGCCGAGAAACCGCCGAGCAGGTCGATCTTCACCTGCTCGGCCGCCGCGTCGAGCGCCTGGCAGACCCGCACGGCGGTCGCCGGCGTATGGCCCTCAAGCAGCAGGCTGACCGGTGAGACCGCGATACGCTTGTTGACGATCGGCAGGGCGTATTTGGCGCTCACCTCGTTGCAGAACCGCACGAGGTTGCCGGCTTTCTCCACGATGCGGGCGTAGACCGCCTGGGTGAGCTTGTCCGGGTCGGGATGGGCGCACACGTTGAGGTTGACGCCGAGGGTCACGGCCCGCACATCGAGATTTTCCTCGCGCACCATGCGGAGGGTCGAGAGTACGTCTTGTCTTGCGAGCATAGAAATCCCGGATCAAGGTTGCGGGTTGCAGGTTGCGGGTTCAAGGTTCCGGGTGTGGCGCGCTTCGGTGCCGATCAGCGCCCGGATCGGGCCGATCTCGTTGGTGGCCCGGAAGATGTTCTCGTGGCAGAGCAGCGCGTTCAGACCGCGTCCGGCCATCTCGCGCTGAAACGCGCCCTGGATCTGGCGGAAGTCCGCGGACTCGGGCACCGTCACCTGGGCGAGGTAGATCACGCTGCCGGAAGCTTCCATCTCGACCAGCCAGTCTTCGATGTTGATCCCGTGCGCGACCAGGAACGAGGCGATCGCCAGGATGGTTCCCGGCGTGTCCGCGCCGCGCGTCATCACCACGAAGCGGGAGCCGTTCGCGAGGGCCGGAGGCGGCGTTTCCGGCCGGTCGAGCACGGTCACGACGGCATCGGACGCCAGCGCGGCGTCCAACAGGGCGCGCAGGTTCTCCGGCGCCACGGCGGCGGGATGTTCGGAGGTGAAAACAAGATTGAAGAAACCGTCGACCAGCGTCTGACGGATGCCGCCGATGTTGCCTTCGAGCGCGAACACGGCCTGGGTGATGTCTCGCAGCAGCCCGACGCGGTCGGGCACGAGCACCGAGGTGATGAACCGCCGCGTGGGCGGCTGGCGCGATGTGGTCATGGCAGCCCCGTGAAAGGCCAAAACCCCGAAAGGCGCGGTCACCGGTTTTCGGGGTTTCGGATGGAGCCAACGATCCGGATCGAACGGACGACCTGATCATTACGAATGATCTGCTCTACCAGCTGAGCTACGTTGGCTTGAAAAACGAATGAACTATACCGATTCGACCGCAGGGAAGTCAAGCGCGCTGTCCGCATAGCCGGCAATTCAAATTTGACAAATTCGGGATCCGGTCCGGGTGGCACCGGACCCTCCCAAGCTGCAAATACGGCCCATTCCGGCGGGAGGGACGGGTGCCACCCCGTCCGAAAGCGCTTTAAGCTCCAAGCTCTACTGGAACGACTGATCGGCCTGCGGTCCGCTCGGGAAGAACTTTACGAACCACAGCGAATTGTCGCTGCCGTATCGTTCGCAACCCGGATGCTGCATCCACTCCGCAGTGATCAACCACGATTCGCCGGTCTCCGAAATCGCCGTCTGGAAATTTCCCAGCCGCGCCCCCAGTTCCGGTACGACCGCCAGTTCCGTTCCACGGACGAGACAGCCCCGCTTCGGATCGAACTTCGCGATGTACACGGGTGCCCGATTGCGGAAGACATGCTGGTTCATTCCGTTCCACCGAGTGTAAGCCAGGTACAGATCTCCGGCGATCTTGAGCCAGTGCTGCTGCGTGTTGCGGTTGCCGATCGGTTCGCCGTCCTCCCAGCACCAGGTCTTCGGCGCGCCGAAGCGGAGTCCATCGGAACTTTCCGCAAACAGTCCCTTTTCATTCGACCGAAGCGTCAGATAGTATCTGTCGCCGAACTTCACGAGGGACGGTTCGCAGACGCCGCGTTTCAGTTCCGGACAGTCGATGGACTCGCCCGCCTCGACGAGCGTGATGCCATCCCCCTCGAAGCGGTACTTCACGCACACGACCTGGCACATGACGTCGAACGCGCTTCCCCCAAACTTGTGTCCAACCGTGTAGTAGAACGGGATGAGGAGACTCCCATCGTCCAGGTCGACCGGATCGCCGAACGGAAACGCCGTGATGTACGGGAACGGAAAGTCGATCGTCTTCCAGGACGTGTACGCGCCCGTGTCGACGTCCACCGTCGCGTAGAGCGGCAGTCCGCTCGGTTTGCCGTTGACACGTCCGTTGACCGGCTCCTTGTCGCCCTTGTACATTCCGGACTTCCCCAGCGCGTACCACTTCCGGTTCTTCGCCGAATACCGGGGATTCGCATAGCGCACGATCCGATAACCGTTCGTATATTCGTCTTTGAAGAGAGCCATTTCCTTCGGCGCGCTCCACGTCCGTCCGCCATCGGTCGACTTGCAGACGTACTGTCCGTAGAAGACGTCCGCCCCCGTGAGCAGCAGGGTTTGATACGTGAGAAGCGCGTTCCCCTTCCAGTCTGTCGTCACGCATGGCTGGACCTTGCAGCGTTTCCCGTCGAAGCCCGACATCAAACGCTGACGCGTGAAATCCCACGCGCGGTCGATCTTCGGCGATCCCGCCCAGACGTTCACCAGGGCCAGTACGGCCAACATCGTCACATAGAAGGTCTTCATGGCAGATTCTCCAAAGTCATCCCCACGATCGCGATCGCGGACGTTCCGACGTTTTCCAACTCGACGAAATTGGTGTAGCCCGCCAGCGGACCCAAACGCTTCGCCGGCACGTGCCACACGTACAGCACCGCCGCGGCCTCCTCCTTTGAGAATCCCGTCCACCCCACCTTCCCGTTATCGATGGCCCCGGCCCATCTGTAGCCGTTCAGCGCATCACCGGCCTTCACCACGTCCTCGAAACGACTGTGGTTCACGTACCCGTAGGCGATCTTGAGCGCCTCGCCCGCGGAAACATGCTTCCGCAACGCGCCGAGGAAGCGAAACATCTTCACGTTCTTCTGCCAGACCTTGAGCCTCTTCTTCTCGCCCGGCTCCAGCACAATCGAGCCCGGCATCTCCACGCCGTCGAACGTCCCCTGGGAAATCCGGAACGGATAGCCCGCAAAGTTGATGGCCTCCGCCGGCACCGACTCCACGGGACAGTGATTGCCCGAGTCCCGGCTCCATCCACAGAGATTCACGGGAAAATAGCGCATGTCGTCCTCTTCCCCGAACCACGCCGTGACACCGCCCCCGAGCCGCGGATCGTTCCACACCGGACGGTTCACGAACTTCCCCAATCCAATCGGCGACTCCACCGTCTCGGGTGCCGGTTCGGCCGCATTCACACCGAGGTTCCGCAGCATGGTGCGCAGCACGGTCTGCGTCTTCCGCGGATGAAGCTTCATGTCGACCGCCCAGTCGAAATTCGTCCGCACGGCATCGACCGGCTTCCACTTCGGCGAGACCATGCCCGTGTTCTCGAAACGGAACTTCACGTCCCCGAGCTTCGCCACCGAAAGATAGCGGTCTTCGTTCGAAAGCCCCTTCCGTTGTTCGGGATCGGTCGGATCGAGATCCGCGAGATGAACGCTCTTCGCATCCTCCCGCGTGTCGAACAGGATCTTGTTCGCCCTGAACACCTCGCACAGCGGATCGTCCGCCTTCAAGGTCAAATGCCGATCCAGCGCCTTCGGTCCCTTCAGGAATTCCCTCACCGCGGCCGCAAGGACGAAATCCGCCGCCGCATCCGGTCGTCCGCCCACGGGCATCTGGTACAGGAACCAATGGCCCTTCCCATCCCACACACGGCCGATCTGCATCTCCGTGAGACCGTACTGGTGGCCGGAATCGAACATCACCTCCACCGTGCGGTCCGACGGCTTCACGTAGCCACTCGATCCCACGAGCGCATCCGGACGCCAGCACGCGAGCATCCGCTCGTCCACCTCCGGCATCACCCCGCCTTCGCGACGAAAGACGAAGCTCTGCATCTTGTTCTCGATCAGCGGAATCGGTGTCCACCCCGGTCCCTTCGCCTCGATGATCATCACCCGGCCGCCCTCCACGACGAACTTCTTGAGCTTCAGGCCCTCGGCGGTTGTGAGGGATTTCGTCACCACGATCGGCCTGCCCGCGGCCATCGCCGCGTCAACTTCCGTGACGGCGAGGCTGCCGTCGCCACTCCGTCCACTCGGTAGGGCGTGTCGCCCCGCGACTGCCGCGCCGAGAAGGACCACACCTTCGGGCCATGCGAATGCCGTCTTCGGGAAGATATTGTAGATCCAGTCGCGCGCGAACAGGCGTTCCCCCGTCTTCGCGTCGAAGAGCGTGTAGCGATGCATTTCCGTCTCGGGACGATCACGCGGCCCGTCGCGGAGCGAGTGCCCCCCCTGGATATCGGGTACCCCAACCTCGACCTCCATCACATGGCGCTCCCCCGCCGGGACCGTGAAACGCCACATGGTCTTTCCAGGGAGGTCCGCTCGCTCCGCGACGGGCCGCGTTCCATCCGCGACGAGGACCTCGCGCACAAGCCTGACCTCCCGGTCCAGGAACCGCTTGTTGTACACGGTGAGCGTGCGCTTCTCGACCTCGCCCGCGTACAGATTCCGATACGGTTCGCGGATCGAAATCAGGTAATCCGGCATCAACTGACCGCCGCATGTTCCGTCGAAAAGCCGGTTGGTGACAGCGGCCTCGGCCGCGCTCCAGAGATTCCAGCCCGCGAGGTCGGCATCGTAGTACCCGTCCGCCGCCATCCACACCGCGTCCCGCCACATCTCGAGATAGCCGTCGAGATGCCAGATCTTGTCCCCGCCCCACTTCGTAAGTCCGAAGAACTGATCGTGGAACCCGTGGTAGAAATCCTCGCCGATGCAGATCGGCTTTTCGCGGTCC
>JAVEYH010000045.1:0-24785 GCA_034003585.1 Kiritimatiellia bacterium | reverse complement strand
TCAATGAGTTGCGCCGCCAACCACTACGTCTGTAATAACTCGCTGGTGATGGGGACGGTCAACTGGCACGACAATTCGATGGCGTTCTCGAACTGTGTGTTCCTGTCCGGCAAACAGCGGTACACGCTGGTTGATTGTCTTGTCACCAACGCGGAGGGAATCGCGGTGGACACGAATTACTGTCCGACGCTCGGCACGAGCGTTCTCGTCGACGCCGCGAACGAGGATTACACGGACATCAGTAAATTCGGCGGCAAGGATGCGCTCGGCGGTCAGCGCGTGTACAACGGCGTGATCGACGTCGGTGCGGTCGAGGCGGATTGGCGCGCGAAGTACGCCGCGGACATTTCGAAGAGGGGTGAGCTTACGGTCACGAATGCGTCTCCGGAAGTTGTGGAAAGCGAAACGAAGTCGGTGTGCATTTATCCCGGCGCGTCGGTTGCGGGTCGGTTCATCCCGAACGGACAGACGAGACGAGGCGAAATCACGGCGAAGGTCGTGGGCACCGGCACGTTGACCGTCAAAGCCGACGGCGCGGTCGTCGGCACGGTCACCGGTCCCGCGGGCGTCACGCCGGTCGGTTTTCAGCTGTCCGGCATATCCGGCGCGCTAGAATTCTCGTATGCGGGCGAAGACGGGTATGCCGAACTTCTTACAATCATCAGCAAGAGCAGTTTCGTAATCCTTCTTCGATAAAGGGAAATGATATGAAAAAAAGCATAATAACGCTGGGCGTCGCGATGGTCGCGGCGGCGGCGACGGCGAAAATCGAACAGCATCCGGACGAGGAGGAGTACGGACAGCGCGTGTGGTTCCGGCAGGGCGACAAGTTCGCGGACGGCAACTACCGCGACTACTTCATGCGTTCCTTTGCGGGCGAACTCAAACGTAACCTCGAAGGGTACAAGGGCTATTGCTGCGACATCGCCTATGCGGATTCGCGTCCGTTCCCCGTCGAACCCGGCAAGAAGTATAAGCTCTCGATGAAGGTTTTCAACTGCGGCATGAAGGACGGCGTCGTTTCAACGAACAATCCCGCGCCCGGAAAGGCCGCTTTCCCGAACCTTTTCCGCTTTTGGAAAGGCGGGGAGAAGTATCCGGACGCCTGGGACTGCCTGAAGAGCGTCAAGGGCGTCGACATTCCCGAGGCGGACAAAGAGCCGTTGCCCGCGAAATGGGTGGATCGGTCCTACGTGATCACCGTCCCGGAAGGTGCGCACATGTTCACGTTTTCGATCGGGTATCTCAGAAATTCGAACTGGGGCCGCTACCTCATCGCTGACGTCAACTTTGAAGAGGTGAAGTAAGTGATCCCGGCGCTTTTTCTGATCGCGGCGATCAGCCTTCCGGATAAGCCGACCCGCAACGAGGAATTCGCCGCGGGCGAGTTCCAGTACTGGCATGAGCAGCTTACGGGCAAAAAACGTCCGGTGTACGATGTCTGCATCGGACGCGCCTTTGGCGAAAAACACTTCCCTGCGGACATCAAGGACCTCGAGGGCAGCGAAGGTTTCGCCGTCCGCGTCAAGGACGGGAAACTCTACCTCTTCGGCGCGAAGCCGTGCGGCAATTGCTTCGCGGTTTATGACTTCTTCGAGAAGAACACGGATATCATCTGGCCGTCGATGGCCGAGGGCGTGGACCGCGTTTTCACGAAGGTGGGCGAGGTTCCGCTCAGGGTCGTCAACTACCGCGAGAAGCCGACCTTCAAGCACCGCTGCGTCTCCATCAACAACGGGGTGTGCTACAACCATCCGCGGACAGAAGCGTTCTCGCTGAGGCTGAAGGCGAACTCATGTGTCGGAACGGCCGCGCGCCGGAAGACATTCGGCTTTCCCGAGGATGACTTCAACTGCCACAACATCTACAAATTCCTTCCGTGGGAAAAGTACAAGGACACGCATCCCGAATATTTTGCGCTCATCGACGGCGAGCGCAAAAAACCGGGCTTTGACAGCCAGGTCTGCTATTCCGCCCCCGGCGGGGCGGAGGAAGTCGCGAGAAATTTCGTTCATGACCGCTACGAGTGCGGACAGCCCTGCGAGACCGCGGGACTCGCCGTTGAGGACCATTACCTCATCTGCCGGTGCCCCGGCTGCATGGCGCCGATCACGCTCCCCGACGGACGTGTTCTGAAGCGCGAGGAGAACAAGGAGGAATTCGATTCGACGCGGTACTGGCTCTGGATGAACCGCGTCGCCCGCGAGATCAAAAAGATCAAGCCGGAATTCCGTCCCAATTCCCTCGCCTACATGAACTGCACGATGCCGCCGCCGATCCAGATCGAGGACAACATCATCGTCGGATACGTTCCCTCATCCTCCAGCCTGAAACAGGACTACCTCGGCGACACCAACGCCAAAGCGTGGAAGTGGATGTGCGAGTGGAACGACCGCTGCAGGGAATGGACGAACTGGGAGTGGTGGGGGTGCGCCGCGCAGTACCCGCGTCCGGTGCACGTCGTCATCAGGAAAAACCTGGAACTCCTTTCGAAGATGAAGCTCTTCCGCTTCAAGACGGAGTGGATCCACAAGGAAGGCGCCGAATACACGAGCGGCATCGAATACTGGATCTTCACGAAGCTGCTCTGGAACGTCGATCAGGACGTCAATGCGCTCCGCGACGAGTACTTGAACAAGACCTTCCGCGCCGCCGCGCCGGAAATGAAGAAATTCTACGACATCGTCCGTGACACGTGGTATGCGGACAGCGCCCCGAGCTTCTCTTACGACAACCCGAGCCGCCTTACCGGCTACCACCTCCTTTCCGATCCGAAGACCGAAAGCGCCGCATTCGCCGCGCTCTCGAATGCGGTCGTGACGGCGGATCACCCGGTTTCGAAGCTCATGGCCGAAAAGATCCTCGAAACGATGACCGGCTTTGCGGAGAAGGCGAGGAAGAGCATGGCCCGCACGACCTCGGCGGTCTGTCCGAAATTGACGACCGGCGGTCTCAACTGCATGTCCGGAAGCGACTGGGGCCGGGCGGCCGCGTTCGAGTTCAAGGATTTCCGCAACCTCTGGGGCGAGAAGAAGGGGCTCAAGACGCCGATCTCCGCCCATCTCGCCCATGACGGTGAGACCCTGTACTTCAAGCTCCGGGCCGGGATCGATCCGCGCAAGGAGAAGAAGGCGGAGCGCCTTTTCGGCAACGACCACTGGGAGGTGTTCATTCAGGCGAACCGCTCGAACGTCTCGATTCCCTACTGTCAGATCGCCTTCGACTGGATGGACCGCCGCTGGACTTCCGCCGCGTACGAGGAGAAGCCGGGGCTCATCAAGTGGAACGTCGAGTACGATTTCAAGGACAACGCCTGGGAGGCGCTCGTCACCGTCCCGATGGAACAGCTCGAGATCCGGGGCGAGCCGCGCATCTACCTCTATCACTGGGACGGCGCCAACAAGGAACACGCCGCCTTGCGCGGCACCGGCACCTTGCACGATCCCGCCGGCTTTCTGAAACTCGAAAGGGGGAAATGAGATGAGCATCGCGACTTTGCTGTTCGCGGCGATCGCACCGATCGTGCAGCCGGCCGGCCCGTTCGAGCGTTGGCATCTCTCCTTCGACGCGAAAGTCGAGGGCGACCACGTCATCGAGAACTATCCCCAGTATGAGAAGCTGTTCTATTGCGGGGCCAGCGTCGCGCGATATTACGGGCAGCCCCTCGCCAACTGGGAGGTGAAGTGCTTCGACAAGGATGGCAAGCGGGTCACGGAAGCGCCGAACGCGAGCTACTTCTACACGCTCGTCATCAGTTCGAAGATGGAAAAGTACCACGACGAGTTCATCACGCCGCCCGGGACCGTGAAGATCGAGATCGCCTTCAACCAGCCGAACACGAACGAGAACCTTGTCGTTGAGAACGCGAAGCTCGAAAAGATCGAAAATCCGCCGACGCGAAACGTCAATCCTGACTTTTCGATGGGACCGCGCGGCTTTGCCGGTTGGAGCGTCGGCCGGAACCGCAGGATTGCGGAGGATCCGGAGAATCCGGGCAAGTACATGCTCGTAGCCGGCGGTGACGCGGGGAACGGCAACCTCCGCAGCAACTGGATTCCGGTGGTGCCCGGCGAGAAGATCCGTTGCGAATATAAGATGAGGTCGTCCCTTACGAACGGCGCGGGACGCGTCGTCTTTATGACCTACAAGTCGACGGCCCAGCGCGACGATTGCCAGGACGGCACGCTCTCCAAAACGTTCTTCATCGGGAAGCGGATGACCGAAGGGTCGTTCGACTTTGTCGTTCCTCCGGAAATCCACGTCCTCCGCGTCTACGCGGATAACGCCGAGATTCACCGCATGGCGTTCACGAAGGAAGGGGCGAAATGAGGAAGCGGCTGGTTTTACGGGTATCGGAGTGTCTGATTGTCTGCGCCTGTGCGCGCGTATGCCAGGCAAGCGTGATCGTTCCGGCGAAGCCGACGATTAACGAGGAGTTCGCCGCGGGCGAATTCAGGTACTGGCACAGGGAGATCACCGGCAAGGAAGAGCCGGCCTATGACGTCTGCATCGGGCGCGCTTTCGGCGAGAAGTTCTTCCCCGAAGACATCCGTGCGCTGGAGGGAACGCAGGGCTTCGCGGTCCGCACCCGTGGCGGCGTGGTCTACCTCTTCGGCTCGAGCCCGTGCGGCAACTCGTTCGCGGTCTACGACTTCTTCGAGAGGAACACGGACATCATCTGGCCGTCGTGCGCGAAAGACGTGGACCGCATCTTCACGCCCGTCGAAAAGATCGAGCCGAAGATGTGCGATTACCGGCGGATTCCCGCGCTGAACGACCGCAGTTGGTCCATCAACAACGGCTACTCCTATAACGATCCGCGGACCGAGCACTACTGCCTTCGCCTCAAGAGCGATGCGGCAAAGGGTGATTCCGCGCGCCGCGCCGCATTCGGTTTCGACAATGGCGACTGGGGCGGACATAACCTTTGGCGGTATCTCTCGTGGGACAAGCTCCATGAGAAACACCCCGAATACTTTTGCATGGTGGACGGCATCCGCCGGAAGCAGGGCTACGATGCGACGATCTGCTACACCGCGCCCGGCGCGGCGGAGGAGATGGCGCGTAGCTTCGCCAGAGAGCGCATCGAACAGAAAAAAGAGTGCGGGTACGCGGGCCTCGGCATCGAAGACGCCAACCAGGAATGCTGCTGCCCGACGTGTCTCGCGCCGATTCCGCTGCCGGACGGAACGCTTCTTACGAAACAGGACAACCCCGAGCTCTTCAAGAGCGCGCTCTACTACCGCTGGTTCAACAACGTGGCGCGGGAGCTCGCGAAGACGCATCCCGGCTTCAAGCTGAACACGATCGCCTACTTCTTCACATGCGAGCCGCCGCCGTTCCCGGTGGAGAAGAACGTGGTGGTGAATTACTGTCCGATCGGCAAGGACACGCGCAAACCGTTCAACGATCCTTCGAACAAGAAGGAGTGGTCTCAGCTCGTCGGCTGGTCAAAGCTCTGTCCGAACTTCTCGGTCTACGAATACTGGGGGTGCGGCGCGCACTATCCGCGGCCCGTCTCGTATGTGATCCGGAAGGACCTCAAGATCATGCTTCCGCTCGGGTGCTCCCGCACCGGCACGGAATGGATCCACAAGAACGGCGCGGAATACGTTTCGGCGATGGATTTCTGGGTCACCAACAAGCTCATGTGGGATCCGGATCAGGACATCGAAACGCTCCGCGACGAATTCTTCGCGAAGGCCTTCCGCGGCGCCGCGAAGGAGATGCGGATTTTCTACGACATCGTCCGCGACTCGTGGTTCCGTATCCCCGGAAAAAGCACGTGGAGCGAGAATCCGGTCAGCCAGATCGCGTTCCTCATGAAGGACACCGCCGCGACCGAGAAGGCGTTCACCGCACTTGACGAGGCGGTCAGGAAAGCGACGCATCCCGCTTCCAGGCTCCTCATCGAGAAGATCCGCGAGGTGATGACCGGCTACCGTACGAAAGCGCAGGAACAGCTCGATTCGAAGAAGGATGTGGAAATCCCGTTCTCTGCCGACCCCCAGTCCCTCGCTTCCCCCGAAGGCACGGGCTGGGCGAATGCGACGGTGCTTTCCGCCGAAGACTTCCAGAACCAGCCGCTCGAAGTCGCGATGGCGAACGACGGCAAGGCGCTCTGGTTCCGCTTGAAGTCCGCGGCTTCCTCTCCCAAACCGGACAAGAACATCTGGCTCTCCGATCACTGGGAGATCTTCATGGAGACTGCGGTTCGCGGCTATCCGTATTTCACCTTCGCGGTCGATGCGGACGGCAACACCGTGAGCCAACTCGTTTTCGGCGTCGGGACCAAGGCGAAGATCGAGACCGTCTCGGTCCAGAAGGAAGCGGGCGGCTGGCGGGCGATCGTCAAGGTTCCGGTCGATCCGCTTGAGATCAAAGACAACGCGATGAAGCTCCTGTTCGTCCATCGGAACGGCACGACGCAGAAAAACACCGGATGGCGCGGCGGCGAATGGTTCGAACCTTCGACTTTCATCAAAACCGTCATCGGCAAGAAGGAAGACAAATGACCCTGTTCGCGAGTCCGATGTTAGCTGCAATCCTCGCCGTGTGCGATTTCACCGCGAAGATTAATTGGGACAACCTCGATTCGTTTTCGTTCAGCAACGTGAAGCACGTGAGTACGCCCGTGAAAGGCATCGTCGTCGATCATCACGGTCTCGGCTGCGCCGTTTTCGGAAAATCATCGGCGAAAGGCTTCGAGGAAAGGACGTCGGAGGATGGCGCGCGGGGCATTGTCTGGATCCATCCGCATTACAGTCCCTGGGCGTGGATGAACGACGGGGCGGTGAAACACACTGACCGGCTCATCGAAGTCGTGCTCAGCCATTACGGGCTTCCGGCAAATACGCCGGTCTGTTCGTCCGGCGGCTCGATGGGCGGGCTCGGAGCGCTCGTCTTCGCGCGTTATTCGCGCCACAGCGTGAGGCGCGTTGTCTCCAACTGCGGCGTCGCCGATCTCGTCTACCACTACTCGGAGCGTCCGGACACGGCGAGGACGATCGTCTCGGCTTTCGCGGGCGCACCGGATTTCGACGCCGCGGTGAAGGCTCATTCGCCCTTGCATCTCGCGCTCGCGGGAAAAATGCCGGACATTGACTACGTTCTCTTCCATTCCGACAAGGACGCCGGCGTCAGCAAGGAGCGCCACGGTGACAAACTCGCCGCAGCGCTCAAAGCTTCCGTCCGCAGCGTCGAATACAACATCTCCGCCGGCACGGGACACACCGAGCTCACGCCCGAGCTCGTGAAGTGCTATTACGATTCCATCCGCGAGACGTTCGAATAAAAAGTGCTTTCGCCTTGGCTGCGGACCGGGAATCTGGAAAAGCGCGTGCCGAACCGGAAGCCGTGTTCCGTGATTGTAAGGCAGCGCGCAAGTTGGTCCGCGCAAAACCCGGGCTTGCATCGCGCCCGGAAAAAGATGACAATCCTTCGCCGTCCGTCATAAGGGGCGTTTGCGTCCCCAACAAGGATTCCGAAGTATGCAGAACATCGATTGGAGCACGCTAGGGTTTAAATACATGGATACGCGCTGCCACGTCCGCCACGTCTGGCGGAATGGGGCGTGGGATCAGGGGGAGCTGGTCAGCGATCCTTTCCTGAAGATGCATATGGCCGCCTCCTGCCTGCACTACGGCCAGGCGGCCTTTGAAGGGCTGAAGGCTTTCCGCTGCCGGGACGGCCGCGTGCGCGTCTTCCGGCCCGAGGCCAACGCGGAGCGGCTGTTCAACACCGCCCGGCGCACGTGCATGGCGCAGGTTCCGGTGGCGATGTTCACCGAGGCGGTCCTGCGCGTGGTCAAGGCGAACGAGGACTACGTGCCGCCGTACGGCACGGGCGGCTCGCTCTACATCCGGCCGCTGCTGATCGGTTCGGGCGCGCAGATCGGCGTGGCCCCGGCGGACGAGTACACGTTCCTGGTGATGGTCATGCCGGTCGGCCCTTATTACAAGGGCGGGCTGAAACCGGTGCGCGCGCTGATCCTCGACGACTACGACCGCGCCGCGCCGCAGGGCATGGGCGACGTCAAGGTCGCGGGGAATTACGCCGCCAGCCTGTACGCCCACGAGTCGGCGAAACACGCCGGCTATCCCGTGGAGCTGTACCTGGACGCCAAAACCCATACGCTGGTCGAGGAGTTCGCCACCTCCAATTTCATCGGCATCAAACCGGACGGCACGTATGTGACGCCGGACTCGCGCTCGGTCCTGCCGAGCGTCACGAACAACACGCTGCAGCAGATCGCCAAGGATCTCGGCATGGGCGTGGAGGTGCGTCCCGTGCCGTATGAAGAGCTGCCGGAGTTCTCCGAGATCGCCGCCTGCGGTACCGCAGTGGTGGTCACGCCGGTGTGCGAGATCACGCGCGGCGAACAGGTGCTCCGGGTGGGCCCGCCGGACGGGTGCGGCCCCGTGCTGCAGAAACTGTACGATACGGTGCAGGGGATCCAGTACGGGGTGTTGCCCGACCGGCACGGCTGGTGCGTCGAGGTGTGAGTAACGGGGCAGGGGGCGGAAGCCCATGAGCGGTCTCTGGACAGAGGAGCGGCTGGCGCGGGAGCTGTCCGGACGGTTCGGGCACGCCGCGTTCCGCGCGGGACAGGGCGAGGCGGTGCGCGCGGTGCTCGAAGGCCGCGATCTGGTGCTGGTCATGCCCACGGGTTCGGGCAAATCGCTCTGTTACCAGTTAACCGCCCTGCTGTTGCCCGGGGTCACGGTCGTGGTCTCGCCGCTGATCGCGCTGATGAAGGATCAGGTCGACGCGCTCGAACGGAAAAAGATTCCCGCGACCTTCCTCAACTCTTCGGTCGACGGCGCGGAGATGGCCTACCGGCTGGACGGGCTGCGGCAGGGACGCTACAAACTGCTGTATGTGGCGCCGGAGCGGTTCCGTAACCGGCGCTTCGCCGAGGCGCTCGCCGCGGTGCCGGTCTCGCTGCTGACCGTGGACGAGGCCCACTGCATCAGCCAGTGGGGGCATGATTTCCGGCCCGACTACCTCCACCTCAAACAGGTGGTCGAAGGGTTGGGTGCGGTGCGGGTGTTGGCCGTGACCGCCACCGCCACGCCTGAGGTGCGCGAGGACATCGTGCGGCAGCTCGGCCTGGGCGCGGCGCCGCGGCAGGCCCCGGTGGTGCGGGTGACCGGTTTCGCGCGCCCGAACCTGCATCTGGCGGTGACGCGCTGCGCGACGCACCGGCACAAGTTCAACCGGCTCGTTCAAACGGTGGAAGCCTACCGTTGCGGCATCGTGTACTGCTCCACCCGCAAGATGGCCGAGCGCGTAACCGCGCGTCTGGCCGGCGACGGGTTCGCGCCCATTACGTACCATGGCGCCATGGCGGATGCCGAGCGCACCGCCGCGCAGAACCGGTTCCTGTCCGAGCCGTCGCCCGTGGTGGTGGCCACCAACGCGTTCGGCATGGGCGTGGACCGCGGCGACCTCCGCTTCGTGACGCATTGGGACATCCCCGGCAGTCTGGAGGCGTATTACCAGGAGGTGGGCCGCGCCGGACGCGACGGGGCGGACGCCTGGTGTGAACTACTTTTCAATTATGCCGATGTGGGCACGCAGCGGTTTTTCCTCGACGGCGCGAACCCCTCGTTCGCCGATGTGCTCACGGTCTGGCAGACGGTGCGCAAGGCCTGCGAAACCGCTCCGGTGACCTGGCCGGTCGAACGCTGGGCCGCGGAGGCCGGCCTCGGCAACGAGATGGAGGCGCGTACGGTTCTGGGGCTGATCGAACGCGCGCGCCTGATCGAACGGGAGATCCTGCCGGGCCAGCGCGCGTACACGACGCGCCTGCTGCCCGATCCCGATCCCGCGCTCAAGGAACTCAAACGCCTCACTGCGGGACTGGACGAGAAACGGCGGCGCGACGAGCGTAAACTCGAGACCCTGTTGCGGTATGTGGATCATCCCGGTTGCCGCCACGCGTTTCTGCTGGGGTACTTCGGCGAGAGTTCCGCGGCGCCGGCCTGCACGGCGTGTGACCGCTGCCGCCGCACTCCGCCCGCCCGCGCCGCCGCGCCCACGGAAGAACAGTGGGTCGTGATCCAGAAAGTGCTGAGCTGCGTCACCCGGATGAAGGGGCGGTTCGGCGCGTCGCGCGTGGCGCAGGTTTTGCACGGTGACCGCGAGGCGACAATCCTCAAGCATGGGCTGGAAGAGCTGACCACGTTCGGCCTGCTCGCGAAGATGCCGGTGACGCGCATCCGCGCGGTGATGGACGCGCTGCAGGCCGAGGGGTGCCTTGTGACCTCGCCGGATGCGTACCGGCTCGTGGCCCTCACCCCGAAAGGCCGGCAGGTCATGCTGCGGCAGGCGGAAGGGTTCCGGATCGCGTGGCCCGCGGGAGGCGGCGGACCGCGCAGGCCGGTCAGCCGCCGCCCGTGAGCCGGCGGAGTTCGTCGAGCGAATGGTTCATGTGGTCGCGTTCGTCCAAAGCCACGCGCCGGATCAGATCCGCCAGGGTTTGCTGCCGCGGATAGTGCGCGAACCAGACGGAGTCGACCGGTTCGTCCCCGAACTCCGGGTGTTCCTGGGCGAAACGCATGTATTCGTGTTCGGCGTGGGACTCGAAGGCGGCGTTCATGGCGAACGACCACCGGGGGTTCAGCCAATACAGGACACGGGTGAAATGGTAGTACCCGCGGGTCATGAGGCGCGGCAGCAGCCCGTGCCGGAACGGCGAGAGCCGGATGCCTTTCTGATGGCAGAGATCCGCCCACAAGAGCATGTGCCATTGTTCGTTGTCCTGGGATTCGCGGCCCATCCGGATGTGGCGCAGAGCGCGCTCGATCTTCTCCTGCGGCACAGGCCGCGTGCCGCAGTGCCAGGCGGAGAGCAGCCGGTAGGCGCCGCTCTCCCACGCCCAGTAGGGGTAGCGCGCGAGGATTTCGAGCACGAGCACTTTCGGCAGCGAGCGCGTGCGGCCGTACAGCAGATCGAAAGTCAGGAAAAGCGCCTTGAGCGCCAGGTTCGCGGGCAGTACGGGCGTGGCGAGGGTTCGCTCCTGTTCCGACGCGAGATCCAGGTCCCGCCCCATGGTGTACCGGTCATCCGTCATGTTGTCCTTCTCCTTTTGTTTTGTTATTCCGGTTCGCCCCACGGCTCGCGGTAGACCGGGGAGAGCAGGCGGTTTGCCGCCTCATGATCCGCGAAACGGCTGCGTCGCGCCTGCCACGTCAGGCGGCCCGGGATCCGCTGCGCCACGCACCCGGTCAGGATGCAGGCGGTCAGCGCGGAGGTGCACGCCAGGTCCGACAGCATCGGCTTCCCGTCCCGCAGCGCGTCGAGGAACCCACGCTGCGGGCTCGCGACGCGCGGCAGGCGTGGCGGCACGTTCCGGCAGGCTGCGTGGCGGTCAATCTCCTGCGCGCGCGTCTCGCCGGTCAGCGCGAGAAAATGCCGGGGCGCGGGGTCATCGGTGGTGAACCAGAGCCCCCGCGACCCGAGCAGCAGGCAGCCGGCGTCCGGCAGACGGCCGAACGCCGCCGTGACCGGTTCCAGCAAAGCCGCATCGGGCCGTTCGCCGCCGTCATGCCAATGCAGCGTCACCGGCGGTTGGCGGCGGCGCGTCGCAAAGGTGAACCGGAGCCGGCTGGCGCGCGGGAAACTCCCGCCGGACTGCGGCGCCGCGGTCTCCGCTTCGATGATTGCCGGGGCCGGCAGCGTGAGCGCGCGGAACGGCAGGTGCAGCAAATCGCTGCCCGCGTCGCCCAACGCGCCGGTGCCGAAATCGTGCCAGCCGCGCCAGTTGAAGGGATGGTAGACCAGCGATTTGTAGGGCCGCGCCGGCGCGCCGCCCAGCCACAGGTCCCAATCGAAGCCCGCGGGCACGGTGTCGCTCCCTTCCGGGCGCGGGTTACCCTGCGGCCAGACCGGCCGGTTGGTCCAGGCGTGGATCGCGGTGACCGCGCCGAGGATGCCGGTGTCCAGGATTTCGAGGGCGCGGCAAAAGGCCTCCCCCGCGGCGGTACGCAGCCCGACCTGCACGCGCGCGCCCCGTTGCCGCGCCAGCGCCTGTATGCGCGCCGCCTCGCCGAGGGTCCGCGCGACCGGGGGTTCGATGTACAGGTCGCAGCCCGCGGCCATGGCCCAGGCGGCCTGCAGGGCATGCCCGTGATCCGGCGTGCTGAGGAACACCGCGTCCAGCGCGCGCTCGGCGTCGAGCAGCACACGGAAATCCTTGTAGAGGCGCACCCCGGGCGCCTGCCGCGCCACGCGGTCGCGGGCGGCCAGCAGGGCGGTCTCGTCCACATCGCAGAGTGCCACGGGTTCGGCCGCGTCGGCCGCGTCGGCCACCGCCTTCAGGTTGGCCAGGCCCTGCCCGCCGACCCCGATCAGGGCGACGCGCAGCCGGCCGGCCGTCCGCGCGGGCCGCGCGGGCGGCGCGTTCCGCGTTCCGAGGCAGCCGCCCGCGAACGCGGCGCCCGCGCCGAAAGCCGTTTTCAGAAACCCCTGACGGGTGATGCTCATGTGTGGCCCTTTCCGCATGACTCCGTATCCGCCCATTCCCGGCGGCGCAACACCAGCACGCCCACCCCTGCCAGGCCCAGGGGCAGCAGCAGCGCGTTCCAGAGGAGGGTCTCGCCGATCCGGTCTGTCCCGATCCGTTCGCCGCGGGTCAGCGAGGTCAGGGGCTCGGCACGCACCGCACGGCTCGTGACGGAGCTGATGCCGCGCGAGACCCAGATGCCGATCCGGTTCCGCCACGCCTGTTCCTCTTCAACGGAAACCGTGCGCACGACCGAGTGGCCCAGCAGGGTCAGCGCCAGCGTGAGGGTCGCGACAAACGCGGCGACCGGCATCGAGAAACAGGCGCTCAGGGTCAGGCCGAAGGCCGCCAGCAAAGCCAGCACAGCCCACTGGAGCAGGGCGGCCCGCGCCAGATTGGCCTCAAAGGACCCTCCCGCCGTCAGCAACGCCACATCCTGCCGGAAGCGCAACATCAGGGCGGAGACGCGTCGCGCCTCGCCGGCGTGCCGGAAGGAGAGGACGAACTCGCGCAGACTTTCCGTGTCGCGGCCGGAGGCTCCGGCAAAGGCGCGGGTGTCCACGGGGAAGGCGATCTCATTCAGGGTGAAGTTGTCCAGGGGGTGTTCCACGGCCCGCTCCGGATGGGCCTCCGGCCAGATGCGGCACACGCCGCGGACGTGCTCGCGCGTGCTGTACTCCGAATCGAAACGCAGCCGGACGGTCAGCGGCCCGCCCGGCCGGAGCGGGCGCCCGAGCCGGAAACGCCAGCGCACATCCTGGCCGGGGTTCACCACATCGAATTTTTCGCGGGCCTTGGTTTCCAACGCACGCAGGATCGCGGCATCGCCCACGCCTTGGGGGCGGGTCCCGCTGGCGCGCATGGAGGCCAGCATCGCGCGCGCCTCCTCGCGCGGCGGCGGCAGCAGGGGCCGCGTCACCCTCCGGCTGGCGGGCCGGTCGGTGGGGCGCCAGCCGTCCCGGCGCATGCGCCAGTGGAGCTGGGCGTACGTTCCGAGATAAATCACGGCCAGCAGCGCCGCCTGGATCGCGAGCAGGGCCAGCCATCTGCCGAGCCAGAGGCTGATGGCCCGCACCGGTTTGACGGCCGTGAGGTGGATGCGGCGGCTGTCGATCTCGGCGGCGAGAAGCGCGCACGCCGACCACAGCGTGGCGAGGCAGAGGATGAAAAAGGCGAACCCCAGCGTGTACTGGAGCAGAATCTGCATGTCGCCGGAGGGCGTGCCGTCGCCGTGAACGGCACGGGGCAGCAGCCCCACGCAGGCCGCCAGCAGCACCAGCACCGCGCCGACCGTGCGGGTGCGGAGCGCCGTGCGCGCGGCCAGCCGCAGGGTGCCGCCGGTCTGCCGGAGAAACGGGATCAGGCCGTTGCGCATGGCGCGCCTCCGGAGGGTTCGGGGTCAGGCTGCGGGCTGAGCAGAAAGGGGGCCAGGCGGAAGGCGCCCGACGTTCTTCCGTCCGCCACCACCTGCAGGAAGTAGCTCTCCAGCGTGAGGGAAGGGTAGCTTTGCCGCACGGGGCGTCCGAAGCGCGCCTCCAGCGCGCCGCGCGCTTCGCCGGCCGCGGCGTCATCCACCCCTTCGATCTCGAACCGCACCGCATCCGGTTGGCGCAGCAGCTCGCCGGTGCGGCCCTCCGCGCGCAGCGCGCCGCGGTCGAGAATCGCCACGCGGTCGCAGACATCCTCCACATCCGCCAGCAGGTGGGAGGTCATCAGGACCGTCACGCCCGTTCCGGCCAGGGTCCGCACGAGATCCTTGACCGCGCGCGCGCCGACCGGGTCGAGTCCGGAGGTCGGCTCGTCCAGGATCAGCAGCTCCGGCGCGTTCACCAGCGCCTGGGCCAACCCCACGCGGCGCGCCATCCCTTTGGAGAAGCGGCCCACGGCCCGGTCGGCCGCCTGCGTCAGATCCACCATCTCCAGCAGCTCTGCGGTGCGCCGCTCGGTCTCGCGGCGCCCGAGCCCGAACAGGCTGGCGTAATAGCGCAGCGTCTCGCGCGGGGTCAGAAACGGGTGCAGGTGCGAGATTTCCGGCAGATACCCGATCCGCGCCCGGGCCCGCAGCGACTGGGGCGGCGCGCACAAAACGCGGATCGTGCCGGCGGAGGGGCGCAGCAGGCCCAGCAGCATTTTGAGGGTCGTGCTTTTGCCGGACCCGTTCGGGCCCAGCAGACCGAAGACCTCGCCCCGCGCAACCGAGAGGTTCAGGCCTTTCACCGCCTCGACCATTGGCCGCCGCCAGAAATCGCGGAACGTTTTGCGCACGCCGCGCGTTTCAATGACCTGTTGCGTCTCCATGTGCCTCACTTTGTTTCACGGCCCGCGCGCGTGCCGCGCGTCCTGCGGTTCATCCCAGATCCCGGTTGCGGAACGCCGCGCCGCCCGCCGTCAGAAACAGGGCGCAGCAGGTCAGCGCGTAGAGGCCGGCTTCGGCCACGTAGCGCCCCGGCACGCGGCCGCCGCGCGCGATCCGGTCACAAAGCCAGAAATGCTGAAGATCGGGCAGCACGCCCGCCAGCAGGCCGCGCGCGGAGAACCGCGCCGCGTCCGCGAACAGCGCGTCTCCCGCCAGACCCAGCAGCAGGGCCATGGCGCAGACCGCCAGCACGGAACCGGTCGGCAGGCGCGTGGCCAGGGCCACGGCCAGCGCGGCGAACACGGCGAGGGCGAAGAGCAGCAGCAGGGCCGCGGGGATCACGCGCGGATTGAGTTCCGCGTGGTAGAGCCACACCTGCGCGGGTTCGTGGGCATGCGCGCCGCCGCAGCCTTCACAGGCGGCTTCACCGAACACCGGATAAAGCTGGCCGAACCGGTTGTAGAAGCCGGAGATCAGCACGACGATCCCCTGCGAGACCGGCACGCCGAGAAAGGCCGACACGCCGAACCGGCGGCGCAGCACGGCGTGGCGCGCCGCGGCCGTGAAGAGCGCCGCCGCAAGTCCGGCGAGCGCCAGCAGCAGCGTGATGGGGTCCGAGGCGTACCCCGCGGTGTCGCCCCGGATCAGAAAGTGGGCGGAAGCGCGCTCGGCGAGCAGCGTGGCCGCCAGTTGGGCGCACCAGAAGAGCGTCACCACACCGAGCACGCCCGCCCATTTGGCCAACAGGAAGAGGGGGCGCGCCACCGGCTTGCCCAGCGCCGCCGCCGCGGTGCCGCGCGCCAGGTCACCCGCGACCGCGTGTCCGGCGCTGCTCACGGCGAGCGCCATCCCGAAGACCAGCATGCAGGAGAGGCCGCTGTCCCGCGCCAGCCGGCCGTCCTCGCCGAAGCGGTGGAACTGGAAGACCGGCACGAGCAGCGTGGTCCCCACCGCGGTCAGGAGCATCAGCAACGCGGCCGGCTGCTGGATCGACTCGATCACGGTGGTTCCCGCCAGGGCCGCCAGTTGCCGGCCGCCGCGCCGCAAGGCACGCAGAGAGGGGAAGCGCACGTTCATGGGAATTCAGTTTACCCGAAGCCGTCCCGCGCGTCAAAGTCGGATACGCGGTGTACGGCGTAACCCGGAATATGCTATCCTAGCCTTCACGCCCCCGATGTTGCTTGGGGAAGCCAGCCGCCTGCGGGGAGGCGTTCCCGCCATTGAAAGTGCGGGCGGGGGGCGGCCAGGGAAAGGAAGAGTGGAGATGAGAAAGCGTTTGACTCGGATCGCGTTTTTTATCGGATGCGCCGCCGCCCTGACGGGGGTGCGCGTTGCGGGGCAGGATACCGCGCCGGCGTGCGACGGCACCGGGGTCTGCACGCTTCCGGGCGCGGCGCCTGCGGACGCCCGGCCGGTCGGGGGCAGGCGGTTCTGGGCGGAGAAGCGGCTGTTCACCGAGGCGCCGCCGCTGGAGGTGGCGCGCTGGCTCACGGACCCGCCCGAGACAAAGGGCAAGTTTCTGGTGATCGAGTTCTGGCGGACGTGGTGCGGCGCGTGCAAACGCGGCACGCCGTTCATGAACGGGCTGCAGGCGAAATACGGCAGGGAACTGGCCGTGATCGGCATCACCGGCGAGACCGAAGAGGTTGTCCGGGCCTACAAGGGGCCGAAGAAGGAGTATTTCCTGGCGCTGGACCGCCCGAAGACCGGGGCCGCGGCCGGGGAAGGAGGGGATGCCGCAGGTCAGCCTGCCGAGGGGACGATCCCGCGCGAGAAGGGGCAGGGCGCGTATGAGGCGCTCTTCGGCGTGTGGGGGTGGCCGCATGTCGTGATTCTCGAACCCCGTTTCCGCACGGTGGTGTGGGAGGGGTACCCCGGGCAGAAAGGGTACGAGCTGACCGAGGCCATGATCGAAAGGCTGCTCGCGGTCGAGCGCGCGGCGCGGGCGGAGTCCGGCGGCCGGTGACGCGCCTGTTTCGGAGCTTGCCCAAACAGGGCCGATTCATTAAGATCAGATTAATTTCAAGCCCTGTGGGGCGAATTCAGCGGAGGGGACATGTCGTATAAAGGGGAATGGTTCGGAATCGCGTGTTCGGTTTTGTCGGTGTTTGTTGCCCGTGCCGAAATGACGTATTACGCGTATCAGGGAAAAATCTCCACCGTTGCGCTGGTGGGGGAGGGGAAGCCGCTCGGTACGGGGAAGGTGCCGAAGATCCATTCCTTGGGCGACCGCAAATTCGGGGACGCGTGGAACATCGAGTTCTCCGGTGAGTTGACGGTGCCAGCGGCGGGAACGTATGCCTTTACCCTGACCTCGGATGACGGCAGCGCGCTGTTTGTGGACGGCAAGCCGGTGATCATGAACGACGGGCTGCACGGACCCTCGAAACGGACCGGCAAGGCGGAACTCGCGGCCGGAAAGCGCCAGGTCGCGCTGATCTACTTCAACTTCACCGGCGGACACGAGCTGAAAGCCACGGTGCAGCCCCCCAACGGTCCGGAGGCGGATCTGGCCGCGGCCTGCACGCCCGGTTCCGGCCGCCACGATTTCGGCGAGTTGCGCGTGCAGGCCCGCCAGCGCGCGGAGGAAGAGGCGCGCAAGGCCCTTGACCGCGCGGAGGCCGAGGCGCAGATGGCGCTGTTCGAGATCTCCTCGCCCGAGGCGCTGGTGCGCTCCATCCGCCATCTCCAAAAAACCAAACCGCGCGCCTACAAGAACGGCCGCGCCCATCTCAAGCGGGCCGAGGAGTTCGTGCGGGACCTGCCGGCGTTGCGGGAACGGCTCAAGCAGGGCGATGAGCAGGCGAAGCGCGCCGTGCTGGAGTTCGGCAGGCTCAAGCGTCAGGCGCTGGTGGAGGACAACCCGTATCTTGATTTCGACGAGACGCTGGTGGTGGTGTCCGACAAGGTGGCGGTCAAGGCCAACTGGGTGGGCACGCACACCATGGCGCCCAAGGGGTATCGGAACAAGCTGGTCCGGTTTAACCTGCGCACCGGTGCCCTGACCGACGTGTACGCGCCCCGGGACGGCGCGTATGTCGGCGAGCCGGACCTGCATTATGACGCGCAAAAACTGCTCTTCACCTCCACGGACACCAACAGCATGTTCCAGGTGATGGAGGTGGGGCTGGACGGAAGCAACCTGCGCCAGGTCTCGACCATCGTCGGGGAGTATGTGCACAACTACGGCGGGATCTATCTGCCGGACGACAAGATCGTTTTCAGCTCGACCGCGCCGATGGTCGGCGTGCCCTGCATCGGCGGTTCGCGCACCGTGCCGAACCTGTACCTCATGGGCCCCAATGGCGAGCGGCCGCGCCAACTGACGTTCGAACAGGATGCGGACTGGTATCCGACCGTGCGCGAGGACGGGCAGATCATGTATCTGCGGTGGGAGTATACGGACATCATGCACTACTACTCCCGCATCATGATGACCATGAATCCGGACGGCAGCAATCAGCGGGCGATTTACGGGTCGCAGAGCCTGTGGCCCAACTCCATGTTCAACGCGCGCCCGATCCCCGGCACGGCGGGCCAGTTCGTGGCCGTGGTCTCCGGGCATCACGGCGTCGCCGCGTCAGGCAAGCTGACGATCTTCGACACCAACAAGGGGTATGCCCACGCCGACGGCGTGGTGCAGCACATCCCCGGATACGGCAAGACCGTGACCCATGTCACGGTGGACCAGCTTTACCCCCGCGTCACGCCGAAGCTGCTGAAGCGCTTCCCGGACCTGCAGAAGAACGTGGACGAGCTGGTCGCCACGCACATGCCTGCGGAGTCGCAGCAGGGCAAGGACTATCACGAGCTGAACAATGACTTCTTCAACAAATGCTACCCTCAGCTGCGCAACCTCTATCCGGAGATGGCGCTCGACCTCGACGCGCTGGTGAACGGGGTGTCCCCGCAGTTTCTCCAGCCGTATCCGCTCAGCGCGCACTATTTCCTGACCGTCGCCAAACTGACCGGCGCGGCGCCGTGGCGGCTCTACCTGGTGGACACCTTCGACAACTTCGTGCCGCTGCAGCCCGAAAAGCTGGAGGGGTACGCGTTCATGGTCGAGCCCTATCCGATCCGGAAACGCGCCCGCCCGCCGGTGATTCCGGACCGCGTGAACCTGCAGGACAAGGAGGCGGTCTGCTATGTCCAGAATGTCTACCGCGGCCCCGGACTCAAGGACGTGCCGGTCGGAACGGTCGATGCGCTGCGCGTCTTCACCTATGCCTACGGGTACTACAACATCGGCAGCCACGACCACATCGGCGTGGAGAGCGGCTGGGACATCAAGCGCCTGTTGGGGACCGTCAAGGTCGAGCCGGACGGGTCGGCCAT
Source organism: Kiritimatiellia bacterium (assembly GCA_034003585.1). Classification (GTDB taxonomy): domain Bacteria; phylum Verrucomicrobiota; class Kiritimatiellia; order RFP12; family UBA1067; genus JAPXSY01. The sequence goes on along the minus strand of JAVEYH010000045.1, from coordinate 5,586 downwards.
GTTCCGCATCCCGGCCAACACGACGATCTCGCTTCAGCCCCTGGACCGGGAGGGCCGTGCGGTTCAGCTCTTCCGCAGCTGGCTGGTGGCCATGCCCGGCGAGAAGCTCTCGTGCATCGGGTGCCATGAGCCGCCGACCGAGCCGCCGGTGACCAGCAAGACGGTCGCCTCCGGCAAGCCGCCGCAGGCGATCCGGCCCTGGCGCCCGCGCGTGGACGGCTTCGCGTTCGAGACGGAGGTTCAGCCGGTGCTGGACGCCTATTGCGTGCGCTGCCATGACGGCAGCAACGCCAAGCTCCCGAATTTCAAGGGCCCCGCCCCGGACAGCAAGCCCCGCGGGTACAGCGAGGCGTACCACGCGTTCCACAGGTATTTCCGCCGGCCGGGCCCCGAGAGCGCCGGCACGATGTTCATCCCGTACGAGTATCACTCCTCCACCTCCGAGGGCGTGCAGCTGCTCGAAAAGGGGCACCACGGCGTGAAACTCGATCCGGAGTCTTGGCTGCGGCTCCACACCTGGGTGGATCTGAACGTGCCGTATTTCGGGAACTGGACCTCGGTCTACGCCTCCAACGAGAAGCGGCACGCCTGGACCACCAACATCTCCGCGCATGCGGCGTCGCTGCGCGCGCGGTACGCGAACGTGCAAGACGATTGGGAATCCATTCCCGACCGGCCGTATCCGGTCAGCGTGACCCACGGGAAGGGGGAGGAGCGCGCCGCGCCGGTTCCGGTCTCGGCGCCGCAGTGGCCGTTGACCGCCGAGGCCGCGAAGGCGCTGCAGCAGGCGCAGGCGGGCGGCAACCGGAAACGGACGGTCGATCTCGGCAACGGGCTCAGCATCACGCTGGTCCGCATCCCGGCCGGCGAATTCGTGATGGGCAGCGATGAGGAGACGCCCTGGGAACAGCCGCGCCACCGTGTCCGGATCGCGCGGCCCTTCTGGATTTCCGAGACGGAGATCAACAACGCGGCCTTCTTCACCTTCAAGCCGGACCACAACGCCGGCGTGTTCGACCAGCAGTGGAAGGACCACGTGCGGCTCGGATACTACGCGAACTACTCGGAACAGCCCGCGGTGCGCATGAACTGGAACGACGCCGAAGCGTTCTGCGCGTGGCTCGGCAAAAAGACCAGCCTGAAGATCGCCCTGCCGACCGAGGCACAGTGGGAGTGGGCCTGCCGCGCGGGCAGCGCGACCCCGATGTCCTTCGGCGCGCTGAACGCCGACTTCAGCCCCTACGCCAACCTCGCGGACAAGTCGATCGAAAAGTTCGCGGTGAACGGGGTGAACCCGGTGTTCCGCACCAACCTGGTCAGCAACCGCTCGTATAATTTTGTTCCGCGCGTGCCGGAATTTGACGACAAGCAGTTCCTGGTCACCGGCACCCGCCAGTACCAGCCGAACGCGTGGGGCGTGTATGACATGCACGGCAACGTGGCGGAGTGGACGCGCAGCGATTATGTGCGGTATCCGTACGACGCGGGCCGGTCCGACTCCCGGAAACCGGATGTCAAGAAGGTCGTGCGCGGCGGCTCGTTCTATGACCGCCCCTACCGCGCGACAGCCAGCTACCGTCTGGGATATGTGCCGTGGCAGGGTGTGTTCAATGTCGGATTCCGCATCATCATCGAGGAGTGATGCGGTAGGGGGGCGCCATGCGGGGGATGAGCGGAAGGAGGGTGCGCGTTGCCGCGCGCCGGATCGGGGCGGCGGTCGCGCTGGTGTGCGCGCAGGCAACGGGTGCGGAGACGCCCCTGACGCCCGCGCATGTGGTGGCGGACCGGGACGGAAAAAACCTGTATGTGGCGTGCGAGACCGCCGGCAGCGTGCTGGTGTTCGGGGTGGAGTCGGAAAAGGTGACGGCCCGCCATGCGGTCGAGGGGGTCACCCGGCTGGCAGTCGCGGACGGGCAGGACCGGATCTATGCCGCCGCGGGCGGCGCCCGGGGTCTGCTGCATGAGCTGGACCGGAAAAGCGGGCGGATCCTCCGGACGCTTCCGGCCGGCCATACGCCCGAGGCGCTGTGCCTCAGCCCGGACGGCAAAACGCTCTATTACTGCAACCGGTTCTCGCGGGCCGACCAACCGGACGTGCATGCCGTGGATCTCGTCTCCTGGAAGATCCGGAACTCCGCCAAAGCCGTGCGCGAGCCGTGCGCGAGCTGCCTGTCGGGCGACGGCGCCACGCTGTGGGTGGGCAGTCATCTGCCGCTGATGCCCGCCAACGCGCAGCACGTCTACGCCGTGGTGGAGGTGTATGAGACCGGGACCCTGAAAAAACGCGCGACGCTGAACCTGCCGGCCGGTGCCTTCGCCGTCCGGGATATGGTGATGAGCCGGGACGGCAAGACCTGCTTCGTCTCGCACTCGATCGGGCGCTTCACGGTTCCCACCACGCACCTCGACCGCGGCTGGATCAACACCAGCGCCGTGTCGATCTTCGACGTCGCGGCGTGCCGCTACGTGAATTCGATGTTGCTGGACGATACGGTGAAAGGCGCCGCGAACCCGTGGGGGCTCGCCGTGGTCGGCCAGGACGCCTGGCTGTGCGTGGGCATCTCCGGCACGCACGAACTGATCGCCGTCGATCTCAAGGAGATGCGGCGGCGCCTGGACGCCGCCGAGAAACCCGCCGAGGTCGTCAATGACCTCAGTTTCCTCTACGGCGCCAAAACGCGCGTGCCCCTGGAGGGGCAGGGTCCGCAGTGGCTGGCCGTCTGCGGCGAGCGGGTCTATGCCGCCATGCGGTATGCCGACAGCCTGAACCAGGTGGAGATTTGGGAGGACGGCCCCGGGGCCGCCGTGCCGCTGCCGCTCGGCCCGGCGCCGAAGCCGGATGCCGTGCGGCTCGGCGAGATGGCGTTTCACGACGCGACGTTCTGTTACCAGCAGTGGCTGAGCTGTGCCAGTTGTCATCCGGACCTGCGTTCCGACGGCACCAACTGGGATCTGATGAACGACGGGATCGGCAACCCGAAACAGTCGCGTAGCCTGCTCTACACGCACCGCACCTCGCCGGTGATGATCACGGGCGTGCGCGCCTCCGCCGAGGTGGCGGTGACCAAGGGGTTCGCGCTGATCCAGTTCCACGAACTTCCGGAAGACAAGCTGGATTCGGTGAACGCCTACATCAAAGCGCAGAAACCGGTGCCGAGCCCGTATCTCAACCCCGACGGGTCCATGACCGCGGCGGCGCTGCGCGGCAAAAAGATCTTTGAGGGCAAGGCCGCCTGCGTGAAGTGCCACACGCCGCCCTATCACAGCGACAAAAAAAAGTATACGTTCGGCCTCGGTTCCGACAGCGAGCGCGACCGTCCCTTCGCGACGCCGATTCTGATCGAGGCGTGGCGGACCGCGCCTTACATGTATGACGGCCGCGCGGTGACGATCCAGGACGTGATCACCACCGATAACGGCAACAACAAACACGGCAACACCCGGGGCCTGACGCCGGATGAGGTCGAGGATCTCGCGGAGTATGTGAACTCGCTCTGAACGCGGGGTTACGTTGTTCTGTAACCGAGGCCCAATAGTCGGCAGGGACGGTTCGGGGGGGAGGCGTCCCTTGTCTGTTCCGTTTGTGGTAAGATGGTACGAGGCGTAGTGGTCGGAACATAAGGATAAACAGGCTTGCATCGGAATGGGCGATCCCGTAACGTCTGGAATGCGATAGATTGTCTGTCCCTTAGTGCGATAATGACGAAGCGACGGTCCTCCTCACCAACATCGTCTACTCCGATTCCACTCCCACTCCGGCCGTCGCCTACGCATACGACCGCCTCGGGCGGCAGGTCTCGGCCATCGTGGCGGGCGTCTCCACCAACCTTTACAGCTAATACACTGCCGGGACAACTCACCAACGAGACCGTCTCGCTCTGCGCCTCCGCGCCTTCTATGAGAAGGCTAGTCAAGGGTATCCGCATGGCGGAATTCCACTTTTCCCCAGCGGATAGAGGGACAGGTCTTTAGCAAGTACCAATGTCGCGTCGAGTGGTTATCACGATGACTGCGCGATGGCGCTCGCGCTCGGCGTGTGGGGGTGCAGAACGTACGGCCCGAGGCTTCGAGTCTTTTGCGTTTCTTGACGTCCATGTCAGCGGGCCGATGCAAGCACGTTGGGGTATCGCTATCGAAATCGCTATCGGGATCGGGATCGAACAAAGAAGGAACGCTAATGGCCCTCGGACACGAGAGATTGGACGTCTACCGGCTGGCGATCGGCTACGTAGCCTGGGTCTACGGGAAAGCCGCGACGCTGGAAGGCATCCATCGTGCGGCGCGGGACCAATGGCTGCGTGCCAGTCAAATGAACTGGACCGTATGGCGGCGATGCTGAGTCGGCTGGGCGGAAGAGGATACCAGGTGCGGGAGGAAACATCGGCCTACGATGGGAACTCCATCGATCCCGATCCCGATAGCGATAGCGATTTGGACGAGACCACGCCCCAACAAGGCGGTGGAGGCGACGGGATACCGCCGCCTCACCGCTGACGCTGTCCGTCTGTTCCGGGCCCATATTAGGCGGGTACGGCCTAACATGCGGAAAAACCATAAACTGTGTCAGAATCCGAGTAAATTAAGTCAAATACGGTTTGATTTGTCCACTAAAATATGAAAATATTCATATGTGGTCGGCGAGGGTACAGCAATTGTGTCATCCGTCCAGAATACGTTGGAGCGAAAGAAAACAATGAGCATTCTCCTTGGATGGATAAAAGACATCTTGTTTTCGATTTTGCTTTGGCTCGTCCTGTTCCCAATCGTGATGATTCTGGCAACGCCTGTTATCCTCAGCATTTCGATATTCGGGAAAAATGAGCATTACCTTATTAGAGTGGCAAACGGCTATTGGTCGGTTTTTGACTATTGGATTGAAAACGGACTTTGGTGCCTTCCTTGGAATGGCCGGCCGGATTGAGCTATAAGCTACGGAGAATGTACGCACTGCCCCCCCCCAACTGTTTATGGATGACAACAAAGTACGAAGAACTCCAACCAGCGGCGACACCGAACGGCGCTGATCGCGCCGTTGGTGCGCCGCGACGTTGGGGCCATCGATATCGAAATCGCTATCGCTATCGGGATCGAAACAAGAAGGAATGCCAATGGCACTCGGACACGAGAAACTGGACGTCTACCGGCTGGCGATCGGCTACGTCGCGTGGGTCTACGAGATCGCTGCGCGGCTGGAGGGCGTCCATCGCGCGGCGCGGGACCAATGGCTGCGCGCCAGCCAGTCGATACCCTTGAACATCGCCGAGGGCAACGGAAAGACGGCCGATGCGGACCGCAGGCGCTACTTCGAGATCGCACGGGGGTCGGCGCTGGAATGCGCAGCGATCCAGGACGTATTGGTTGTCGGAAAGGCGCTGGACGAAGCCGAAGGCCAGGAACGAAAGAATGAACTGGACCGCATGGCGGCGATGCTGAGTCGGCTGGGCGGAAGAGGATACCAGGTGCGGGAAGATACATCGGCCTACGGCGGAAACCCAATCGATCCCGATCCCGATAGCGATTTGGATGAAGACAAGCCCCAACAACGCGGTGGAGGCGACGGGATACCGCCGCCTCACCGCTGACGTT
>JAVEYH010000044.1:18459-25023 GCA_034003585.1 Kiritimatiellia bacterium | reverse complement strand
GCGTCTGTTGGGTCATGGCGGGGCGCGCCGAAAGTGCCGGTGCCTTTTTCGTGGAGGCGGAGCGTTTCGCCGAGCACGGCGGCTGGGTGATCGACCAGCAGTTCACCGACCAGATGGGGTCGCCGTTTCTGATGGCGCACGGACTCGGCCGCCCGGTGAAGGATGCGGAAACCGTCGCCGAGACCGCCCCCGGAACGTACCGGCTCTGGGTCAGGACGCGCGACTGGTGCGCACCGTCGGGTCCCGGGGAATTCGAAGTGCTCGTCAACGGCAACAGCGCGGGCCGCTTCGGCAAAGGCGGCGACGGCACATGGTCGTGGTGGAAGGGCGGCGCGGTCGTTGTGAAGGAGAGGACGGAACTCGCGCTCCGCGACCTGACGGGCTTTGCGGGACGCGTCGACGCGCTCGCGTTCGTGCCGGAAGGGAAGACGCCGCCGGAACGCGTGAAAGCCGCGCCGGTGGACGGCGGCGAATACGATCTCGTCGTTGTGGGGGGCGGCTTCGCCGGGATGTGCGCGGCACTCTCGTCCGCCCGTGCCGGCGCGAAAACGCTGCTCGTGCAGGACCGGCCGGTGCTCGGCGGCAACGCCTCGGTGGAAATCCGTGTGCCGCCGAAAGGGTGCGTCACGAACATCCTCCCGTTCGCCGCGGACCTTCTCCGGGATGTGCGCGACGCGATGCGGGGCGGGCCGGAGATGCAGGGCGGGTTTCAGTTCCAGCCGAATCAGGCGGGACTCGCGGCACGGTTCGCGAAGGAACCGAACCTCACGCTCGCGATGTCCACCCGGATGACCGGGGCGGAGACGGACAAGGGCGGGAAGATCCTCTCTGTCATCGGCGAGCGGATCGATTCCGGGCTCCGCACGCGCTATCGCGGCCGGTTTTTCGCCGACTGCACGGGCGACGCGGCGCTCGCGGTCAAGGCGGGTGCGGCGGTGCGGCGCGAACCCGAGACGTTCGAGGAAACCGGCGAGAACCTCGCGCGGAAGAAGGGGATGAAGGGCGGCGGCTACGGGGCGACCAACTTCGCCGTTGCGGAATGGCGGGAGACGGAATCGGTTTTCCCGGACTGCCCGTGGGCGATGAGGATCGAGCGCGACGAGGATGCGCTTCTTCCCCTTTTGAGCGAGGGATATTTCAAACGGTACGCCTTTGCCACCGGATGGGACTGGGAGACCGGATTCTACGAGGACAACGTCGCGAACGGCGAGATGATACGCGACCGCAATTTCCGCGCCGTCTACGGCACGTGGGACTATCTCAAGAACCGTTCGGCGAAGAAGGCGAACTACGCGAAGGGAGAACTTTCGTGGATGGCGTACCTGCTCGGCAAGCGCGCGGCCGTGCGCATCGAGGGCGACCATCTGCTCACTGAGCAAGACATCGTCTCGGCGCGGGCGTTTGCGGACGCGGCGGTGACAGCGTCATGGCACATCGACCTCCATTTCCCGCATCCGGCGCAGACGCCGAAGTTTCCGGGCGAGGAATTCCGCGCGGCGGTGCAGGCGAAGTGGTGCAAGGCGGACCTCCCGGCGGACAAATTCAACGGCGAGCATATCCAGGTGAAGCCCTACAACATTCCGTTCCGCTGCCTTTATTCGCGGACGTGCCCCAATCTCTTCATGGCAGGCAAGAACATCTCCGCGACCTACGTCGCGCTCGGCTCGGTCCGCGTCATGCACACCGGCGGGCTCATGGGGGCGGTCATCGGACGCGCCGCAGCGTGTTGCGCGGCGACCGGCCGGACGCCGCGCGAATTCGTCAACCAGTCCTTCCACACGCTCCAGAACCCGGGTCAGGAACGGTAGTTGGGCGCCTCTTTGATGATCTTGACGTCGTGGGGATGCGCCTCGCGCACGCCGGCGTTGGAGACGCGGAAGAAACAGCCGTTCACCTTGAGTTCGGCCAGGGTCCGTGACCCGCAATACCCGAGGGAAGACCGCAGGCCGCCGCAGAACTGGGTCATGATTTTCTTGACCGAACCGGCCAGCGGCACGATGCCCTCGATGCCCTGCGGCACCAGATCGTCGGTCTGGACGTTGTCCTGCCCGTAGCGCTGGCGGCTGCCCTTGCCCTCTTTCATCGCGGCCAGACTGCCCATGCCCCGGTACACGACATAATGGCGCCCCTCGTGGATGATTTTCTCGCCGGGGCTCTCTTCGGTGCCCGCGAGGATCGAACCGAGCATCACGGTGTCCGCCCCCGCGACCAGTGCCTTGGGGACGTCCCCCGAGTGGCGGATGCCGCCGTCGGCGATGACCGGAATCTCGCCGCCAAGGGCCTGCGCGGCATGGTACACCGCGGTAATCTGCGGGATGCCCACGCCACACACCACACGGGTGGTGCAGATGGAACCGGGACCGATCCCGACTTTCACGCCGTGGGCGCCGGCCTTCAGCAGCGCGAGGGCGCCTTCGCCCGTGGCCACGTTCCCGCCGATCACGTCAATGTCCGGATAGTGTTTCGTGATCCACGCCACCATCTCGAGAATTCCCTTTGAATGGCCGTGGGCGCTGTCCACCACCACCACATCGACCTCCTCCTCCGCGAGCAGGCCCATGCGGTCATGATCCCCCGCGCTGACAGCCGCCGCCACGCGCAGCCGGTAACGGCTGTCGCGGGTATAGAGAGGCTGGGCGTTCTCAACCAGCTCCCGCACATCCGTGAACGAATAGAGGCCGACCAGCCGGCCGTCGCCATCCACCAGCGGCAGTTTGCCGATCTTATTCTCCATCATGATGGCGTACGCCTCTTCCAGCGAGGTTCCGGACGGGGCGGTGATGACCCGCGTCGTCATCACCTCGGCCACGCGCGACGCGCTTTTTTTGGCGAACCGGATGTCGCTGGAAGTGACGATTCCCGCGAGACGGTCCTGATCGTCCAAGATCGGGAAGCCGCTGAAGGACAGGCGGTGCTCCTCGCGATGGGTCTGGATGTGCGCGAGGGTGTCCCGTGCGTGGAACGCGACCGGCCGCATGATGAGACCGTTGAGGTAGTGCTTCACGCGCCGGACATGCTGCGCCTGAAGTTCGGGCGGGAGATTCTTGTGGATCACGCCGATGCCGCCGAGCATGGCCATCGCCGTGGCCATGCCGAACTCCGTGACCGTGTCCATGGCCGCGCTCGCGAACGGGATGTTCAGCGTGATGCGATTGGTCAGGCGCGTGGTGAGGCTGGTCTCGTCGGGAAGGAAATCGGCGTACCGGGTGACGAGCGTGACATCGTCAAAGGTCAGCCCCTCGCACGGGAACTGGTTCATGAAAGCGGAGACTTGGGTGTTGACATGCATGGGGAACCTCCGAACTGACTTCGTTTCGCTTTCCCGTTATTATATAACCCAAATGCCGCGTGAAAGCAAGACAAGAAGGGTCGGATTCCGTTTCGCTGAAACGGGATCAAAAGTAAGGAGGAGTTGAGAGCGGAGCGTTTTGTGAAAACCGCGCTGTTTTGGGGATGCTTGCCTTTCCGACACGGCCTCAGCCGTCGAACCGTTTGGTCAGGGAAAGCGCGCTGAACAGGCGCGGCATTTCCGCCCGGACGGAGTCGCGGATCTCATCGTGCAGCCCCGCGTAGAGGTTGAGCACGGTGAGCACATCCTCCCCCATTTCCCGGCTTGTGAACAGTTCGCGCTGCGGCTCCGCAAAGGCGAGGCCGAGCTGGATGCCGCCGGAAGGCAGGGTGGCGCCGATATCAAAATGACTGAGCAGCAGCCGCCGCTTGCGGTTGCGCGCCGAGCCGCAGGAGTCGAGGAACCAGGTGGGGGATCCGGTGGTGTCGGCATGCAGCATGCGCATGAGTTTCCGCTCGATGCGCCAGAGTTTCAGCAGCGTCTTCTCCGTGACGTTCAGGGTGCGCAAGGCGAGCACCGTGTCCAGGAACGCCAGATAGGATTCGGAATAGCCCGCTCCCCGGCACACGGGCAGTTTGAAACTGCGCTGCAGGCCGCGCAGCATCACGGGGGGGCGGTTCAACTTCTCCGCCATCTCTCCGAGAGTGTACAGCATACCAGGTCCTCCGGTTTATAAGCCGCCCATGAGCAGACTGGCGAACGCGCTGATAGGGGTGGTGTCGCGGAAGTTGTCCACGGTTTGGCGCACATCGCGGATGAGCCCCTGCGCGTCGGAGTACAGCTCATCCTCTTTGGAGAGCTTGCCCAGGGTGCCCTCGCCCCGGACGAGCCGGTCGGTCACCTCGCGCAGATTGGCCACGGTGGCGTCGAGGTCGTTGTAGACTTTGTTGTCGTCTTTCAGCAGCTTGCCCAGCGAGCCCTCGCCCTTCTCCAGCCGCGCCGAAACCGTCTTCAGGTTTTCGACCGCCGCCCGCAGATCTTCATACACTCCGGCATCCGCGGAGAGCAGTTTGCCGAGCGTGCCCTCCCCCTTCTCCAAGCGGTCGGAAATCGATTTGAGGTTCGCGATCGAGGCGCTGAGGTTGGTGTAGACGTTGCCGTCGTCGTTGATCAGCCGGCCCAGCGAGTTCTCGCCGGAATCGACTTTGACCGCCACCGAGCGCAGGCTCGCCACGGCGTTGGAGAGGTCGTTGTAGAGCGTCATGTCGTCGGAAAACAGCTTGCCAAGCGTGCCCCGGCCCTCCTCGACACGCGTGACCGCCTCGCGGATCGAGGCCACGGCGACGTCCAGGTTGGTGAGGGTGTTGCGGAGGTGGCCGCCTTCGGTGGCCTCGCGCAGATTGGCCACGATCACCCCCAGATCGCGCATCCATTGGGAAGGCGTCTCGCCCCGCAGCACCGTTTCCCGCGGCACTTCGGCGCCCTCCCCCTCTTCGAGCAGCAGGTAGTTGCCGCCCAGCAGCGAACCGGAATTGACCGAAATGCGGTAGCCCTCCCGCAAGCGCACCCCGCCATCGATCAGCAGCGTGACCCGCACCCCGCTGTTCTCCAGGCGCATCTCGCTCACGGACCCCACGGTCATCCCGCGCAGAATCACGGTGTCGCGCACCTTCAGTCCGCCCACATCATGAAACAGCACCGTGACCGGCCCTTTGTTCTTGCCGTTCAGGAGATCGATGCCGGAGATGATGATGGTGAAATAGGCCAGCAGTCCGAGGACCGCGACCATAAACAGGCCGACAATCATCTCGGAAAAGACCTCACGGTTGCGTTTCAGGCTCATGCGTCCCTCCTCCTGCGGTTACGGGCTGCGCCGCGCGTGACGGATCCGCGCGCTCACATCCCCTCAATCCCTTTTTTCGGAATGAACTGGGCGTCCAGAAAACGCCGGACATCCGGCTGGTCGGTGGCCACGAACGCGCGCGGCGGACTGACCTCCACAAACCGTCCGCCCGTCAGCATGGCGATGCGGTCCGCGATCAGCAGGGCGCCCTGCAGATCATGCGTCACCACCACACTGGTGATGCCCAGTTCCTCGTTAAGCCGCCGGATCAGTTGATCGATCGTGCGCGCGGTCACCGGATCGAGTCCGGAGGTGGGCTCGTCATAGAGCACGATCTCCGGTTCGCGCACGATGGCCCGCGCCAACCCGGCGCGTTTCTGCATCCCGCCGGAAATCTCACTGGGGACTTTATCGCCGTCCTCTTCCAACCCGACCGCGCGCAGGGCCTTGGCCACCCGCGCCGCGATTTCCGCCTCGGACAGACGCGTCTTTTCGCGCAACGGCAGGGCGATGTTCTCCTCGACGGTCATCCAGCCCAACAGCGCGCCGCCCTGGAACAGGTAGCCGAAGCGTTCGCGCGCGCGCGCCAGATCCGTCCCGTTGGCCGCACTGATTTCCGTGCCGTCGACCCACACCGCACCGCGAGTGGGGGTCAGCAGGCGCACCATGTGCTTGAGCGTGACGCTCTTCCCGGTGCCCGAGGGCCCGACAATCGCGAAGATCTCGCCCTTCGGGATTTCGAAGGAGAGGTCGTCGAGCACCAGACGGCCGCCCAACTGTTTGGTGACATGGTCAAAACGGATCATAGGTCGTAAAACATGCGGGTGACGATGTAGCCAAGGATCAGGATCAGCAGAAAGGAGGTGATCACCGAACGCCGCGTGGCCTGGCCCACGCCGACCGCGCCCTGCGTGGTGGTGAAGCCCTCGTAACAGGAGACGCCGGTGATGACGATCCCGAAAAGCAGCGCCTTGAAGAGCCCCACATACAGGTCGCGCAAGCGGGCGATCTCCATGGCCATGGCGATATACTGGTCCCACGGCACATTCAGTTGCGTGAGGCCCACGATGCCGCCGCCGATCACGCCCAGCACGCAGGTGTAGAAGGAGAGCACCGGGGTCATGCAGGTCATGGCCGCGATGCGCGGCGTCATCAGGAACCGCACCGGGTCGATGGACATGATTTCCAGCGCCGCGACCTCGTCGTTCACCGTCATGGTGCCGATCTGCGCCGCCATGGAGGAGCCGACGCACGCCGCCAGGATCAGTCCGGTCATGAACGGTCCCATCTCGCGCAACAGCGAGACCATCACCGCGGAACCGATGTAGATCTCCTGATTAAAGCGCCGCAGCTCCAGGCCGACCTGAAGTCCCAGGATCATACCGGTGAACATCCCGACGACCGAGATCACCGGCAGGCTCTTGATGCCCAT
>JAVEYH010000044.1:0-18359 GCA_034003585.1 Kiritimatiellia bacterium | reverse complement strand
TCGTGGTCCGGGTGTCCCAGGTCTCGCGCGTCTCATAAACCGGCCACGGCAGGCGCCAGCGCTCGGCCGAGTCGGTCCGCGCGTGGGAGAAAAACGGCGGCAGCACCAGCCGCTGCGATTCGCGCTCGCGGTTGACCTCGCCGTAAAGCGGGAAAAGCAGGAACGAGGAGCCGGGATTGCGCCCGTTCCCGTACCGCGCGGAATTCCAGAGCGGCCACAAGACATACCGGCGCTCGGTCTGCCGCTTGGTGTTGATCTGGCGGCACCAGAACGGGAAGACCCCCTCCTCGCGCAGATGCGGGTTTTCCGAGAGGCGGGAGTAGAAGGGCCAGGGGGTATAGACGCGCTCCACCCCATTGACCTCGTAGTTGAAATAGAACGGGAACAGGGTGAAGTCGATGTCGTCCATCAGCGCCAGATGCGGCAGATGGCCGTACAGGGGGAAGAGCGCCCGATACGCCTCACCTGCCCGCGTGCGCCCGGCAAACCACACGGGCAGGATCACGGTCTTCCAGGCCGCATCATCCCGGGTGACGTCGTCATCCGACCCGTACGCCAGCAGCAGCCGCCACCAGGACTGTTCGCGGTCGCGGTGAAAGGTGCCGAGCGGCCACGCCACATCCGTCACCCGCGTGTCCGGCACGGGATCGCGCACTTTCGCGTAGAAGGGGCGCACGGCCCAGAAGGTGCCGCCGCCGCGCGCGGCGCGGTATTCGAAGAACGGTCCGATGCGGAAACGGCTGACCACGCGGTCCGGCGAGCGGTTGGTTGTTTCCCCCGCCAGCCCGGGAATCGCGCAGGAAAGGGCGCAGCAGACCGCGAGCCCTCGCAGAACCTCGCTTGCCCATCTCCGCACCCGCGGGTTCCAGGTCAGCGTCGGCAACCCGCGCGGCGGAGAATCGGAAAGCGTTGTGTCGAGAACCTCAAGCATGTCATCTCACCCGGTTGCGTGAAAACCGTTGGGGTGCGGCGGAAAGCAGCGTTAGTAGTTCTGGCGGAAATACTCATGGATGCGTTTCTCGCAGCCGAAGGTGACGGCGATCAGCGCGGTACGGATCCACATGCCGTTCCGCATTTGGCGCCAGTACATCGCGCGGGGATCGCTATCCACCGCTTTGGCGATCTCATCGCGCCGCGGCAGCGGGTGCATCACAATGGCGCGCGGCGGCAACACCTTCAGCTCGTCGGGGCCGAACTTGAACCGGCGCGTGTCGATCTTGTCGCTGTCCCCCTTAGCCGCATCCCATTCGTCCTGGATGCGGGTCATGTACACCGCATCCGCCTGCCGGATCGCCGCGCGGAAATCGTCGGTCAGCTCGAACGCCACCGACTTCTCTTTGAGCACCGCCAGCACGTCGGCGCTGACCTGCAGCGACGGCGGCGCCACAAAGATCTGACGGATGTTGGCGTAGTTCGTCAGCAGATAGGAGAGCGAGCGCACCGTGCGCCCGCGCAGCAGGTCGCCGCAGAAGACCACGGTGCGGTCGCGCAACCCGCCCGACCGCTCGAAACTCCGCAGCAGCGTATAGACGTCCAGAAGCGCCTGGGTGGGATGCTGATCCTGACCCGATCCGGCATTGATAATCGGGATCGGCCGCTCGGAGTTGGAGAGCGCCCACGCCATGCGCTCGGCCAGCCCCTTCTCCGGCGTGCGCATGATGATCAGGTCGAAGTAGGAGCTGAAGGTCCGCACCGAATCCTCGCGCGACTCGCCTTTGAACTCCGAGGAGATCGAGGTGTCGCGCACCTCGCCGGTCGGCACGCCGAGAATCTGGCACGCCGACATAAAGGAGAGGAAGGTGCGTGAGCTCGGCTGCGAAAAATAGAGCATGGCGCGCTTGTGCGAGGCCTGCGCGCGCAGAAACTCGGTGCCGACACGCGTTTTGGCGATGCTCCGGATCTCGTTCGCCAGCGTGGCGAGTTTGTCCAACAGGCCATACCCGAACTGCTGGGCGAACAGCGTGTGGTACGGCATGCCGTTTTCCTGCATCAGGTAGGCCGTCTTCTCGAAGAGCGGCAACGGCTCGAACGCTTCCCATGTGATGTCGGACATGCGTCGGATCATACAACCCCCTTTCACCGGGCGGCCGCGAAGCGGCGGCCCCGGACCCTCACAACGCCGACAGGTCGGCCAGCGCGGAAACATACAGGGCCTTGATGGTGTGCATCCGGTTCTCGGCCTCGTCGAACACCTTGGAGTACGGGGCCTCGAACACCTCGTCGGTCACCTCCAGCGCCCCGCTTTTCGCGGTCACGGCGGTCTCGTGATCGTGGAAGGCGGGCAGGCAGTGGAGGAAAATCAGTTCCCCGCCCACATTGCCGGTGGCTTTCACCAGCGCCGCATTCACCTGATAGGGCCGCAGCAGGCGCAGGCGGGTCTCTTTCTGCGCCTCTTCGCCCATGGAGACCCACACGTCGGTATAGAGCACGTTGGCGCCGGCCACGCCCCGGACGGGATCCGAGACCACCTCGACACCGGCCCCGTGCCGGCGGGCGGTTTCGTTGGCCTCCCGCACCAGGTCCGGATCGGGCAGCAGTTCGGGGGGCGTGCAGTTGACGTACCGGATGCCCGCCTTGGCGCAGCCGAGCATCAGCGAGTTCGCCACGTTGTTGCGACCGTCGCCCACATACGCGACCTTCAGTCCCTTCAGCCGCCCGAAGTTCTCCTGGATCGTCATGAGGTCCGCCAGAATCTGCGTCGGATGGAAGGCGTCGGTCAGACCGTTCCAGACCGGAACGCCCGCATGGGCCGCGAGGGTCTCGACCGTTTGCTGGGCGAACCCGCGGAACAGGATGCCGTCAAAGAGGCGCCCCAGCACGCGCGCGGTATCCTTGACCGATTCCTTGGCGCCCAAATGAATATCGTTTTTCGTCAGGTATTCGGCGGTCCCGCCCTCGTCACGGATGGCGATCGAGGCGGAGTTGCGGGTCCGGGTCGAGCTCTTCTCGAAGATCAGGGCCACGTGACGCCGGCTCAGCAGGTCACCGCGCACCCCCGCCCGGCGCCGTGCCTTGAGCGCCACCGCGAGACCGATCACATTCAGCATTTCCTCGTCGCTCAAATCCGCCATGCGCAGCAGCGAGCGCCCGTAAAGTTCCGGCATCCAGTTCAACATCTGCGTTCTCCAATCCGGCGGTCATTTTCACACAAAGGCACAAAGGACACAAAGGGATTCTTCGGGTGTGGATTCAACAAAGTTGAATCGCGCCCGGTTTCAGGGGGCCGGCGGTCCGGTCCGCGCCAGCCCGACCGCCTCAGCGGTCCGTAGCGGCCGGTCATAGAGTTGCACCCCGCGCACACGCCCGGAGATCGCGGCCGGCCCGGGCACACCGACGGCCCCGAAGCCCTCCGGAAGTTCAGACGTCCCCTCCGCGCCATCCGTGCCGCCCTCCGGGAACCGCCCATCGGCCAGCGCCCACATCCGCCCGCACGCCGCATCACACACGAAGGTGACCTGATGCGTCTGCTCCGCGGTCAGCGCGCCGGGGGCGGTCACGCAGACGGCCCTGCGGTCCCCGTCATACGCCTCCAGCCGCAGCGCGGGCGCACCCCGCGCCCTGGCCACCGAAACCCGCAGGCCGCGACGCCCATTCCAGGTGCCGAACAGAACCGCGCCGGGTTCCGCGTCCGCCAGCGCGCACCACAGCGCGACGCTCCATCCCGGCCGGCCGCACGCGCCGAATGCGGCCGGAACGGCCGCCTGTCCCGCGCCTCCGTGCGCAAAAACCAGGCCGTTTGTGCTGACGGCGCGCCCGGCGGGAGCCGCCCACAGCCCGTCCGGTCCCAGACGGTCCAACAAATACGCGCGCACGTCCCCGCCCTGACGCACCGCGAGCCAGACCCGGTTATCCTGTTCCCAAACGGAGCCGAGGCACACCTCCCCACCTGCCCCGTCACCACCATACAGCAACAGTTCCGGCTCGGACCAGCGCGCCTTGGGATCCCCGGCCTGCCGCGCGCCCGAGCCCCATACGCTCTCGCTCCGGCCGCACCGTCCGCCGGGCCGCCCGCGCCACAGCAGCAGCATGCGGTTTCCGGACAGGGCCGCGGCGCTGACGTGCCCGGTGACGGCCGCCAGGGTCTGTCCGGATTCAAAGCGCAGCCCTTCCGGCAGCGCCCCGTTCCCTTGCCCGTCCGGGCTGACGCACCGCACCGGCCCCTGCGCGCCGCCCGCGATGCCGCACACGGTTTTCCCGTCCGGCGCCGCAAGACAGTAGAACGCGCCCTCCCCCGGATCCGCCGTTGTGCGAAACCCCGGGCCCGTGTTTTCCGCAACCTCAAAGCGCACCCGCGCGGCATTGCGTTCCGAATACAGATTCCGCGAGAGGGCGACCCGGCCCTCGATCCCCCCGTCCGACCCGCGGCGCATGACGAGCGGCAGGCAGACCGTACCGTCCGCCAGCGAAACGGGAGCCCCGATTCCCGCCGGCCTGCCCCTTCCGGCCTGTCCCGCGGCGGGGACCGCCAAGCGCTGACGCTCGGTCGACCAGGTGACGCCTCCGTCATCCGAAAAGAGAAAGCCGTATCCCCGCGCCGCTTCGTCCGCCCAAAAGAGATAGACGCGGCCGAACGGCGTCTGGTACCCGATCGCGGAGACTTCCCCTCCGCCTTTGACCATCGCGGGCGCGACCGGCGCCGACCACGTCTGGCCGCGGTCACGGCTCACACTGACCGCCACATCGCAGACTCCGCTGTGCGGCGCCACATGCCCCACGCCCTGCACCGCCAGCCACGAGCCGTCCCGCAACACCATGCAGAAAGGCCTGCCCCGCGCCCGCCGGAAGGGCAGCGGCACACCGCCGCCGAGCCGCCGCGCGTCCGCATGCGGCACCGGCCGCGGCGCGGCCGCGGCGTCCGGCGCATGACAGAGGAACTGCTCCGGGGCCAGGACGCTGTCGGACACGCGCCAGCAGTCCAGCCAGCCCGAGAACGAGTTGGAGAAGGAGGGACGCCCCCCCAACAGCAGATCGCGCCACCCGTGGGAACGGTCGGGCGGGGCGGGGTTGGCCACGCTCCCCTGCGACACGCCGTCCAGAAACAACTCCCACACCCCCACCCCGTTCCGGAGGGGATCATAGGTCAGCGCCAGATGGCACCAGTTCGTGCGCGCCGCCACATCGGCATTCACAAAGAATTGCTCGAACTGCAACCGTCCGCCCTGCGTCACGTCACTCACATGCAGATGAAAACGCGTCGCCGCGCCGTCGGGCCGCAGCGAGAGTGACCAGCCGTTGGAATCATCGCGCGCGCCGACCACCTGCCAGAAGCGTTCGGCCGGATTCGCGGATTTGCGGAACCATCCCTCGACCGTGAAGCGGTTGGTGAGATCGCAACGCAGACCCAAATCCGGCGCGACCAGCAGACTGCGCCGTCCGAGCGCGCCATCGAGCCGGACGCTCCCGGTGTTCGCGCGCGCCGGACGGCTCCTGCGCCACAAACCGGGCTCAACCGGGAGGCGGTCGCACACCTGCTCCGGCGCCGCCGATATGCCGCCGTGCCGCCCCGGCGCGAGCGCGTACGGCCCGCCGGCCAGGTCCCGCAAATCGGGCGTCCCGTCCGGCAACCGGTCCGCAGGCCAGTAGGCGAGGGTACGGGGCACGGCGGCGCACAGCCATGCGGCGGGCGGCAGCACGCCCGCACTCACCCGCCAAAGATCCATCTGCCCGTAAAACGCGCCGCCCGCCTCACCCGCCCCGCCGAGGAAGAATCCGCCCGGAAGATCCGCGCACGCCGCCCGAACGGGGTTGGTGGCGACCCCCAGGGACACGCGGTTCACGAAAAGCTCCCAGACCCCGCCTCCCGCACCGGTGCCGTCATAGGTCAGGCACACGTGCCGCCACGCATACGGGGCACCTTGCGGTGCGGCACGGAAACGCTGTTCGAGCGTCAGGCGGTCCGCCGCGGCTTCGGCGCGCAAGGCGAAGACCGGCCCCCGCGCATCGCGGCACAGCGCCACGCGCCACCCCGCGCCGGGACGGCCCGCGCCGAAGAGCGGCCACGGGGTGCCCTCCGCGGGATCGTCCGCGCAGCGCACCCACCCCTCGACCGTGAACGCGTTCGTCCACGCGAGAGCGCGGCCGAGCCCCGCGGCACGCAACTCCGCCGCGGGCGCGCCGGGAAACAGCACCGAGCCGCGGTTGCGGCCTTCGCCGCGCGAAGCGGCCGGCAGCGCTTCGCACGCCGGCAGCACGGCGAGCGGCATGCGGAACGAAGGGGTCACCGCACACGGCACCGCGGCGGTCAGGGAATGAAGCCCGGCAACATCGCGCAGATCCCCCCCGCGGCACAAGGCGTCCAGCGGCCAGTATGCCAGCGTCCCGTCTCCGGCCGCCGCCCGCGCGGCCAGCACCGCGATCCCGATCAGCCTTGCCGCCCCGTTCATTGCGATCTCCCCACCGTTCGCACAGGACACAACATCCCTTTCCAGACCGGATCACATTGGAGCTTGTGCCTGTGCAGAGTCTTCGCGATCCTGCCGGATCAGCCGCAACGCCAACTGCGCCGCCGACGCCGCATCCGGCGAATACCCGTCCGCCCCGATCTCGTCGCAGAACGCCTGGGTCAACGGCGCGCCGCCGACCATCACCCGCACGTCCAACCCCGATGACCGGGCCGCCTCCACCACTTCGCGCATGTGGACCATGGTGGTGGTCAGCAACGCCGACACACCGATGATCCGCGCCCCGTGGGCCCGCGCGAGCTCCACAAACGCCGCCGCGGTGACGCCGATCCCGGCATCCACCACGCGGAACCCCGCGCCCTCCAGCATCATCCCCACCAGATTTTTGCCGATGTCGTGCAGATCGCCCCGGATCGTGCCGATGACCGCCGTGCCCACCGGCTCGACGCCCGCCGCCACGAGATGCGGCTTCAGCAGCTCCAGCCCCCTCTGCATGGCGCGGGCGGCCAGCAGCACCTGCGGCACGAAGACCTCCCCCTTGCGGAAGCGCTCCCCCACCGCGCCCATCGCCTGACACAAGCCGTCATTCAGGATCACCGAAGCGCCCACACCCTGTTCCAACGCCAGCGCCACACCCTGCGTCACCTCGGCCGCCTTGCCCCGGGCCAACCCCTCTCGAATCTGTCCGATACTCATCCGTTCTCACACTCCG
Organism: Kiritimatiellia bacterium; assembly: GCA_034003585.1. Taxonomy (GTDB): domain Bacteria; phylum Verrucomicrobiota; class Kiritimatiellia; order RFP12; family UBA1067; genus JAPXSY01. The sequence continues at coordinate 11,246 of JAVEYH010000044.1, read as the reverse complement.
GCGGAAACCGTTCCGCCCGTTCACCGTTTCAACCGCATCCAGGAGGCCAGCTTCACGTTGCGCGCCTCCGCCGCCTGCACGTCATCGGGCGTTACGGGCCGGGACGCCTTTTCCAGCGCTTCGATGCGCATCAGCAGCGCCTGCTGGCTGCTCTGATACTGCTCGCGCTCCGCTTCCCGGCTCTTCCTTTCGTCCGCCAGTTCCTGTTCCCGTCTCCGCAACACCTCCTCCATCTCCTGAAGACGCCGCCCGAGCTTGTCTCCCGCTGCCGCCCGCTCCTGCCATTTCCCCGCTTCCGCCTCCATCACGCGCACCTTGCGCTGCAAATCCCGCTCGCGTTCCGCCGCCAACCGCGCCTCACGCTCATGCGCAACCTTCACGTTGTCGAACTCCGTCCGCAACCGGTTCGCATTCGGATCGGAAGGATGCTCGCGCAACGCGCGGCGCGTCATGTCGGCGGGCGTCACGCCCAACCGTTGCAGCAGCGCCTGCCTGCGGTCGGACAGGAACTGCTGCCGCTGCGCGCTCCACTCTTTCAGCCGTTCGAGATGGGTACGCTCCGCCTCCATGCCCTCCGCCAGCGCGTCGGCCTCGCCCGTCATAAGCTCGAAGAGCGCGGCCTGGTCCTCGTAAAAACGCGCCGTCTCCTCCGGCGGCTGCGCGCACGCTTTGGTCAGGGAGGCGATCTGCTCCTGATAGGCGTTGTCCCGGCTGTTGGCGTCCGTGAGCAGCTCGGCGAAGGCGGCCTCCTGTTCACACAGCGCAGCCTGGAGCGCGTTTCGCTCCTCTTCCCGCGCCGTCAGACGTTCCCGCGCCTCCGTGGCCCGCGCCTCCGCCTCCGCGAGCCGTGACCGCAGGGCCTCGCGTTCCGCCTCCGCCGCGCGCAGGCGCCCGGCCCCGTCACGGTTCCGCTCCGCCTCGGTTTGCGCCTCCGCCGCGCGCACCTCCGCCTCCGCGAGCCGCGACCGCAGGGCCTCGCGCTCCGCGTTCGCCCCGCGCAGGCGCTCGCATGTGACGGTGAGCGCCGCCAGCTCTTCCCGCACCGTCACCAGCTCCTTTTCCGCCGCCTCGCACTTCGCCCGCGTTTCCGCTTCGGCGCGGCGCAAAGCCTGCGCCTGGCCGGCCGCGGCGTCGGAGAGCAGCAGCCTCCCGTCCGTCTCTTCGCAGCGTTGCTCCAGCTTGCGGATCTGTTGTTTCAGCCCCTCGATTTTCCGCTCGTTCGCGCGCGCGTCCTTCTCGGCGTTCCGCAACAGGGTGTCGCGCTGCTCCGTCACCTCCCGGACCTGTCCGGCCAGTGTGCCGCACTCGCGCCGCAGCGTCTCCAGCGCATCGCTTTCCGCGAGTTGGGCCAGGCGTTCGCGCAGCTCGGCGACACTCGCCTCCAGTTCCCGGTTCCGCGCCAGCAGCCCGGCGTCGGGCGCGGCAGATCGCGGCGGACGGGGGCTCCGCCCGGCGGACGCCTCCGCGGACGCGTCGGCATCGACCTCATCCGCGGCGACCAGCATGGCCCCTTCCGGCACCTTGCCGCTCTTCAGCAGCGCCTCGGCCGCGCACCGGTTCAACGGTCCGCGCAGTTCGCCCGTGCCGTCATCCACAAACCACCGCATGTCGAGCAGCGGTTCCGAAACCGCCTGGACCCATTTCTTCCGGTCCGCGGAAATCTCGTGCCCCGGTAAGATCCGCCCCTGTTCGGCCCAGACGACCAGGCCTTCCGTGGAAACCGGTCCGAAGACCGTCTCGCCGTTGATCCGCAGGAACCACTGGCGCGTATCCTCTTTGCCGTTTTGCGTGTCTGCCATAAGAACTCTGCCGTACCGTATCCGATCCCAGGATCCCGTCATCCGTCAGCCGCACCCGCGCCGCCGGTTCACTTTTTCTTGAAAAAGGATTTGCCCTGTTCGCCCAGCCGCTCCAGTTCCCGGCGCGCCTGCCGCTCCAGTTCGGCCAGCGACAAGCCGGGCTTCGCCTGAGAGGCCACCCGGATCACGGGCGGCTTGTCGTGCGCGGGGCGTTTCCGCTCCGGCGCGAGCACCTCCGGCTCCACCACCCGCGTCTCGCGCGGCGCGGCTTCGGAGACGTTTTTGGGGTCCGCCCCTTGAGCGTGGGGCGTTCTCGTCTCCGCTCCGCGGCCGGCAGGCTCATCAACCGGTTCCGCCTCCACCCGCACGGCACCCTCTTGCGGGGACCCTGCCTCGAGCGCCTCCGCCGCACGCCGCGCCAGCGCGCGCGCGGTTTCGGCGCGCCGCCGCGCCTCGGACACCTCGCCCCGCAGCGCGTCCGTTTCCTTCCGCTGCGCGTCCAGACGGCTTTGCATTTCAGAGAGCCGCTCTGCCGCTTCCGTCACCTCACGCCGCAGGCCGGCGCCCTCGCCGGCCTCCCGGTTCGCGCGCGCGTCCGACTCCCGGGCCTGTTGGCGCGCCTCCTCCAGCGCCTGCCGCAGCCCGGCCGTCTCCTCCTCCAGCGCCCGCACGCGCCGGTCCGCGGTTTCGCTCCGCTCCGCCTCGCGCCGCGCGCAGGCCAGATCCCCCTCCAGCGAGGCGATCCGCCCCGCCTGTTCCGCCAGACTGAGTTCCGCGCGCCTCACCGCCTCCCGCAGTTGACCGCGTTCCGCCTCGAAACGTTGCGCCTGGTCCGCGGCCGCCGCGACCGCCGCGGTCTCCCGCTCCCGCAGCGCCTTGGCCGCCTCCCCGGCTTGGGCGAGACGCTGACGTAACGCCTCCCCTTCGGATTCCCGCGCCTCCCTCTCCGCCCGCAGACGTGCGGCCTGCTCCTCCAGACCGCGCGCGCGCTCCCGTTCCGCATCCCGCTCCCGGGTCAGCGCGGCGCGCGCCTCCTCCTCAAGCCGGACCCGGTCCGCGGTGCCGAGAAGCTGGCGCGTGAAAAACGCCGTCTCACCCGACAGCGACCCGTCTTGGACCAGCTCCCGCATGGCCTGTCCGTGAATGGGGCCGTAAAAGGTTCCCGGCGTGACCTCCGCCACCCAGTCCATCCCCAGTCCCGCCCGGGTCGTCACGCGCTGCCACTCCGTCCCGTTTTGGGAGATCTCGTTGGTGGGCGCCAGACGGCCGTCCGCGGCCCATGCCTGAAGCGTCTGAAAATCCACCGGCCCGAATTGTTCGCCCTGCTCGTTGCGAACATGCCAGACCGCCTTTTCCTTGCTCTTGCTTTTTTCCGCGTTTGCCACACGCCGCCTTTCCGCTGAAAACCGCTGAAAAAACCGTTCATGATGATAAAGGAAGCCTTCCGGCTTCACAATCCCTTTTCCGCGGGCGCGGTAACGGCCCGGGTATTGTCTGGAATCGCGGCATGTTGTATAGTTCCGGCATGAACGCTAGCCCTTCGACACCTTTTCTCAAACGGCCTTCCGCGTGGATGGCCGCGCCGCTGCTCTGGGTCGCGGGTGTCGCCGCGCTTTCGGTGACCGGCCTGACCGCCGCGCCCGACTGGATCGCGAACCACTTCGATCAGGACGGGGCTTCGCCGGTGGAGGCCGCGACGATCGCGCTGTTCTGGCTCCAGATCGCCTTTTTCTGGCTGGTGCCGCCCATGCGGCCCGGACGCGGGCGCGCTTTCTGGCTGGCGGATTTCTCGCTGCTGAGCTTCTTCGCCATCTGCCGCCAGCTCGACTGGCACAAGCTCCTCGTCGCCCCTCCGGGACTCCCCGGCGCCACGCGCGGCACCCCGTTCAAGATGAAGTTCCTGCTGAATGCCCGCAACCCGCTCTCGGACCGGATTCTGGTCGCGCTCTGCTTCGCCCTGGTCATCGCGCTCTGCGGCGGCACGCTGCTCTATTTCCTGCCGCGCCTGATCCGCGGCCTCTTCCAACTGCACCCGGTGTGCTGGACGATCGGGTTCTTCGGCGGCACGCTCATCCTGATCCAACTTTTCGACCGGGCCAGCTCCGTGCTGCGCAAGGAATTCGGCATTCTCCTGACGGCACGCCAGGACGCGCTGGCCACGGCGCTGGAGGAGGGCCTGGAGCTGCTGCTGCCGCTCTTCATCCTCGTCGCGGTGCTTCAGGCGCACTTCATCTACCTTGCGGCGGACGCGGAAAGCGGGCCGCTCGCCCGCCACCGCGCGCTGTAAACTCCTTTTGCGCCGCGCGGCGCGGAAAGCCGGAGCCATGCGAATACTGGTGATCGAAGACGACGACAAGATCCAGTCCTTCATCAGCCGGGGCTTGAGTCAGGAAGGCCACACCGTGGACATGGCCTCGACCGGCACCGAAGGGCTGCGCCTCTGGCAAAGCACGCAATATGACGCGGTCGTGCTCGACATCATGCTGCCGGAACGGAACGGGATCGATCTGCTCCGGCAGATGCGCCGCAAAGGCGACCCGACCCCGGTGCTGGTGCTCAGCGCCAAAAGTGCCGTGGAGGACCGCGTGACCGGTCTGGAAACCGGCGCCGACGATTACATGGCCAAGCCCTTCTCGTTTTCGGAGCTGACCGCGCGCCTGCACGCGATCACCCGGCGCCTGCAGACCCCGGCACAACCGGGCAAGGACGCCACCTCGCTCAGCCTCGGCGGGGTGACCCTCGATCTGCTGCGGCGCACCGTCTTGCGCGAGAACCGCAAGATCGAGCTGCAGCCGCGGGAGTTCGCCCTCCTCGATCTGCTGATGCGCAACGCCAACCGGCCCCTCAACAAAACGCTGATCCTCGAACGGATCTGGGATTACAGCTTTGATCCGCAAACCAACGTGGTGGATGTCCTGGTCTGCCGGCTGCGCACGAAACTGGATGCCGGGTTCAGCGTGAAGCGGATCCAGACCATGAGAGGGGTCGGCTATGTTTTCCGCACGACGGACTAACCGCCTCCGCTCCTTCGCGATGTATCTCGGCATGGGCTACCTGATCGTCTACGCCCTCTGCACCGGCGTGATCTTTTTCCTGATCAGCCGGATCATCACCGTCTCCGCCCGGGGCTTTGACCGCGAGGACGTCCGGGCCGAGAGCGAGGAACTCGTCGGCCTTCTCACCCAGAACACCGACGGCAACCTGCTGGCCGAGCAGGTGACCATGGGCCGCTACCCGCCCTCCACCATCTTTATCGTGCGCGTGATCAACCGCCGCGGACTGGTCGAATACACCATCACCTGGCCGAAAAAGATCGACCTCCCGGACTGGCGCGTCTTCGCGGAGGGCAGCGAAGGCCTGCCCCGCGAGGGGTTGAGCGAATATTACATCCGGCCGTTGAAACGGCACGTCCAGATCCAGACCACCCGCCTCCCGGACGGCCGCGTGCTCCAGGTGGGCAAGGGTTCGTTTTTGGAGGTGGACCAGAAAAGCATGCTGGTGCGCATCCTCCTGCTCTACGCGGCCCTCTCCACCTTTTTCTCGATCGCCTCGGGCATCTTCATGATGATGATCACCCTGCGCCCCATCCACCGCATCACGAAATCGATGTCCGACATCATCCGCTCGCAGGCCTTTGAGACCGGCGCGCCGCCGGTCCGGAGCCTGATCGCGGAACTCGACACGCTGGGGCAGCTCTTCACGGTCATGACCGGAAAATACGCCAACCTGATCCGGGCCATGCGCGAGACCATGGAGAACGTGGCGCACGATTTCCGCACGCCGCTTGCGCGCATCCGCGGCGCGTCGGAGCTGGCGCTGCACCGCGAACGGCTTCCCGCCGAACTGACCGAGACGCTCGCCGACATCATTGAGGACTGCGACCGTCTCCAGCTCCAGCTCCAGAATCTGATGGACGCGCGCGAGATGGAGAGCGGGTTCGTCAAGCTCAACCGCCAGCCCTTCCTCCTCAGCCAACTCCTCGGCGAAATCACCGACCTCTACTCGTTGCTCGCGGAGGAAAAGCGCCTGACCCTCTCGTACGTGAACGCCTGCGGCCGCGACGTGCTGTTCGACGGGGACCGCAACCGCCTCGCCCGCGCCTTCGCCAACCTCGTGGACAACGCCTTGAAATACACCCCGAACGGCGGCCGCGTGGACCTCACGCTGGAAACGGACCCCGACGCCGTGCGCGTATGCGTCCGCGACACCGGCATCGGCATCCCCGAAGCCGAGCAGACCCTCGTCTGGCAGCGCCTCTTCCGCGGCAAACAGGCGCGCGAAACCGAAAAGGGGCTGGGGCTCGGCCTGAACATCGTCCAGATCATCATCTCGGCGCATGGCGGCACGGTCAGCCTGGAAAGCCGGCCCGGCGCGGGCAGCGCCTTCCGCGTGACGCTGCCACTCCGTGATCCGCCATCCTGAGGCGCGCCGGCCGCTTCAGCCGCGCGCCACGGTCAGCGCCCACACCGTACGCGCGCCGGCATCCTTCAGCGCATGCGCGCAGGCATCCAGCGTGGCGCCGGTGGTCATGACATCATCGACCAGCAGCACACAGCGCCGCGTCACCCATGACGGCCGGCTGACCTCAAACGCGCCCCGCATGTTGAGGCGCCGGCGGACCGCGTCCAGACGCGTCTGCGTCCCCGTGCGGCGCGTGCGCCGCAACGCGCGGTCGTCGCAGCGGCGCCCGATCCGTCCCGCCAGGGCCCGCGCCAACAACGCCGCCTGATTGTAGGAGCGCTCGCGTTCCCGCACCGGATGCAGCGGCACCGGCACGACCACATCCACGGCAACGGGGTCGAAATGCGCGGTCAGGCACCCGGCCAAAAAATCCGTAAGGTCCTGGCACAGCCAGAGCGCCTGCCCGTATTTGAAGCCGTGGATCATCTCGCGCAAGGCGCCGCAGAAGCGGCCGGCCGACCGCGCGCGGTCGAAATGCGGCCGCACCTCCCGGCACACGCCGCACTCGAACGCGTGGCCCACATGTCCCTCCGCGCTGGCGCCGCACCTTTCGCACAGGCTCTCCCGGTAGAGCTCGATTGCGCGGAAACACTCCCAGCACAATGACCGGCCGGGGCGGTCCGACGGCTTGCCGCAGGCCGGGTTGGGGCAGACCCGCGGATACAGCCACTCCGCGAGCAGACCGGCGAGTTGGCGCCCTTTTCCGGTCATGCGGCCTCCGCGTTACCAAAGTTTACCGGGGTACGCGCCGTCCCGGACCCGCGCCCGCACCGCGGCCGTCACCGCAGGCTTGTCCTCCCGGTAGGTCACCCCGAACCAGGCGCTTTCGGTCGGCAGCACCTCGACCTCCGCCGCGCCCTCGCGGATCAGCCCGTCCACCACAAACGGAATGTACCATTCGGCTTTCGGATCCGCCGCGTGCGCCTCCAGCCAGGCGGGGAAACGCGCCTCCAGCACCGGAAACAGCGCGGGCGTGAAGCCCCACAGATTCAGCGAAACCCGTTCCGCGCCGCTCAGCCGGACCGGCTGCGCGGGATTCTCGCGATTTTCGACGCCGCCCTCCGCACGCACCAGGCGCGTCATCTCCGTCACCCCCGCCAGCATCCCCTCCGGCGTCACGCGGCAGATGCCGCGCGCCACGCTGCCGTGCTCCGAGAGCGTCTGGTCCAGACGGTAGCCGACCATGGCGAAGCGCGGTTTCGCCGCAGGCCGCGTCGGCGCGGAGAGAAACGCACCCAGCCGCGCGAACGCGTCCTGGCCGTAGAAGTCATCCGCATTGATCGCGGCAAACGGCGCCTCCACCGCCTGCCGCGCCGAACGGATCGCGTGCGCCGTGCCCCACGGCTTGGCCCGCCCGGCCGGCACCGTGAACCCCGCGGGCAGATCGTCCAGGGACTGGAACGCGTACCCCACCTCCACCGTTCCGGCGTATTTCGCGCCCACGGTCTCGCGGAAGACCCCCTCGAAATCCCGCCGGATCACGAACACCACGCGGTTGAATCCGGCGCGCACCGCATCGAACACCGAGTAGTCCATGATCGTTTCGCCGGACGGACCCACCGGCTCGACCTGCTTCAACCCGCCGTACCGGCTTCCCATGCCCGCCGCCAGAATCACCAATGTCGGTTTCATGCTCTCTCCTGTTTTTCCAAATCTCTATGCCCATAAACGCAAAAACCGCTATAAGAGCGCAAATGTCGCGCCCGCCTCACCCATGGATACATGGACGGCGGAGCGCACATTTGCGCAACATCAATCAGCATCTGCGCCTTTCAAAATCACACGTTGAATGCCCCTGTCTCCAAAGCGGTCATCTCCAAAATTAAAAACCAGTCCCAAGGGGATGTCCAACAACTTTTCATAACTCAGCAATTGTTTCCGGTGTTCCGGATGAATTCCTGACCCGGAAACCTTCGCTTCCACCAGCAGACATTCATCTATCAGCAAGTCCAACCGGAGGCATTCCTCAAAAACAAGTCCTTTGTAAGAAATATCAATACGTTTTTCGGTCTGCACATGATGGCCGCGGATTATCAGTTCACGTGCCAGACATCGCGTGTAAATGGATTCGAGTAACCCAGGGCCAAAATGCTTGTACACCTCAATCGCGCACGCGATGACAACCCGGGAAAGCTCGTTAGCACGTGAATATAATGGATGCATGACAACACACCTTGACTTCATCCCGCGCGGCTATCCGTTCTGCCGTGCACGTATTCGTGCGTGAGGCAGACGAGATAGCCGCGCAATCTTTGCGGCTTTTGCGTTAAAACTCCCCATCTTTGCAAGGCCCCGCTCACAGCCCAAATTCTGGTTCAGCATTCACACCCGCGATTGCCCAGGCAATTCCTCTCGCCGATGCAGCCCAGGCCGAACAGCGTCAGCTCCGGATCGAGGACGAACTCCATGCCGCTGTCCCGCAGCGCCCATCCGGCATACCCGCCCGTGGCGACCAGCCTGAAGTCGCACGCCAGCGTTTGCCGCAGGTGGTCCACGATCTCGCGCACGATGCCGCGGTACCCGACCTGCGCGCCGATCCGCATCGCCTGCATCGTCGTGCGCCCCAGCTTCGGGCAAGGCCCCTCCAGCTCCACGCGCGGCAACAGCGCCGTCCGCTCATACAGGTAGTCGGTCATCAGCGGCAGCCCGGGCGTGATCACGCCCCCCACGTACCGCCGGTCCCGGGTCACGATGTCAAACGTCAGCGCCGTTCCGAAGTCCGCCACGATCAGCGGCGCGCCGTAGCGCCGCACGCCGCCGCACGCATCCGCCAGCCGGTCCGCGCCGATTGTTTCGGGGGCGGGATAATCGACCGTCACCTCCATCGGCAACCCCGCTTTGACCACCAGCAGCCCGCACCCCAGCTCGCGCCGCACAAGCCGCTGCCACGCCGGGTTGACACGCGGCACGACAGAGCCCAGAACCGCGCCGTTGACGCTCCCGCGGGCCGCCTTGCGCACCGCTTCGGCGCACGCCTCGGGGTGCTTCACAATGCCGCCCTTGACATGCGTGACGCGCGAAATCTTTCCGCCGTCATACAGGCCGATGCCTGTCGAGGTGTTGCCGACATCAATGACGAGCAGTCGCACGGCTCAGACCCGGCTCCATTCCAGCGACAGATCCACAGAGGGCGCCGAGTGCGTTAGGCACCCGAGCGAGATCGCGTCGACCCCCGTCGCCGCCACCTCGCGCGCGCGATCCAGCGTGATTCCGCCCGAGGCCTCGGTCTTCGCCTTGCCCCGGCACAAAGCCACGCACTCGCGCATCCGGCCGCAATCCATGTTGTCGAGCATAATCCATTCGGGCCGGCCCCGCAACGCGCTGACGCACTCGGCCACGCTCTCGACCTCCACCTCCACCGCGAGTGCGGGATAGGCCTTCCGCGCGGCCGCGACAGCCAAGTCCAGGCGGTCCGGATCGTGGCCCTGCCACAGCCGCCGGTGGTTGTCCTTGATCAGCACCCGGTCGTACAGGCCGAAGCGGTGGTTCACGCCGCCGCCGCAGGTGACCGCGTACTTCTCGAATTGCCGCAGGTTGGGCGTAGTTTTGCGCGTATCGAGGATCAGCGTGCCGTACGGCTTCACCGCCTCGGCGAACCGGGCGGTCAGCGTGGCGATGCCGCACAGGCGCTGCATGAAATTCAGCGCGGTCCGTTCCGCGGTCAGAATCGAGGCGGCCCGGCCGCGGACCGTCATCAGCGCCTCCCCCGCGGCCGCGGCGTGCCCGTCGGGCAGGAGCGTCTCGACCCGCAATTCCTCATCCACGCAAAGAAAGGCCGCCTGTCCCACGCTGACCCCGGCCACGCGGCACGGCTCGCGCGTGAGCAACGCGGCGGTCGCCTCGATCCGCGGGTCGACCAGCGCCCGGGTCGTGGCGTCCCCGTCCCCGATATCCTCCGCCAGGGCCGCCCGCACCGCCGCGAGCGCCCGCGGGTCACCCATCACGCCGTCACCCCCCATACGAAACCCCTCCTCTCCGATCCCCGGCCTCCGCGCGCAGCGAGCACCCGCAGAGATACCCGGCGCCCCCCCCGACCAGATGCGCGGCGTAGGCCACCCGGGACTGCACGAAAACCGCCTCCGCCACGGTGACGGCGCCCAAAACCCATGCCAGGGTCCGCGCCTTCAGCCGCAGCGGGAAAAAGAGCAGCAGCACATATACCTCGCGCCGCGGGAACAGGGCGCCGTACGCGCCGATGAGCGCGAACACCCCGCCCGAGGCGCCGATGCACAGGGCCCCGTCCAGCGTCTGCCCCGATGACGCACCCGCCTGCAGCCACGCGGCCGCGGCCTGCGGCAGCCACCGCGTCAGCGCGTCCGCGGGCGGCATCAGGGGCGTCAGCGCCGTCACCGCCAGCCACCCGAGCCCGCCCACCACGCCGCCCGTCAGGAAAATCTGTTTGAAGCGCCGCCCGCCGATCCCGGCTTCGAGCCCGGAGCCGAGCAGCAGGACCGTCAGCATATTCATCGCGAGGTGCTGCCACGAGGCGTGCAGGAACATGTAGGTCACAAGCTGCCAGACAAACCCCTCGCGCAACAGGGGCCAGCTCAACCCGAAACAGCGCAGCAGCGCCTGGTCGTACCCGTACCGGTATCCGTACACCGCGACGAAATCAACCCGCGCCGCCGTCTGCTGGATGAGAAAAACACCGAGGCACACGGCCACCAGACCGATTGCCGCAGGCGCCGATCGCGCGAAACCCCTCAGACGCCAGAGTCCTCTGCGCATCCGATTGATCAACCCGGCCTCCGATCCGGCCTCAGGCGGATTTGATCGCATCCCAGTTGACGTACAGCAGCGCGGTGATGATCACCAGCACAACGGTCGCGAGGATCGCGCACACGCCGCCGAATATCTCCGCTCCGGCGGCCTGCTGCGCAGCGACCTCCGCCACCGGATTGCGGTGACGCGCGGCGATGAATGCGCCACCCGACGCGGGCTTGGCCTCTTCAACCGCCTCGATAGACGATTTCTTCAATTTCATGG
>JAVEYH010000043.1:13496-25282 GCA_034003585.1 Kiritimatiellia bacterium | reverse complement strand
TTTTTCCGCGCTCCGCGGCAAATCGTCCAGACATCATCTGACCCCTCGCCGGAAACGCGAAAAACGGAGACGAAAAACTGGTCGGGGCGGAGGGATTTGAACCCCCGACATCCAGCTCCCAAAGCTGGCGCACTACCAGGCTGTGCAACGCCCCGAAGGCGGATGCGTGGGGAGTGTAGGGCATTCGCGTGAAGCGCGCAATAACCGAGTTGGCGGGATCGGGCAGGGGCTCGCCTTTTGAATCGCGGCATGTTACAATTTTTCTTGGTTTCTCATTCCGAATCATTGGGTCTGCGAAGGGGAAGGGGATGGAACAGACGAACCGTTCAGGTGGGTGCGGGAGAATCGGTGGCGTGATTGCGGCCGCCGTATTGGCCACGGTGTGCGGAAGTTGCGTGTCCCGGGGCCGGTCCGCGGCCGCAGCCGGCCGGCGGGTACCGAATATCGTCTTCATCCTCGCCGATGACCTCGGCTATGGTGAACTGGGGTGTTACGGCCAGAAGAGGATCGAAACGCCCCACATTGACCGCTTGTGCCGCGAGGGGATGCGGTTCACGTCGCATTACTCCGGTTCACCCGTGTGCGCGCCTTCACGTTGCGTGCTGCTGACCGGGAAACACAGCGGACATGCCGTAATCCGCGGCAATGACGAGTGGCCTGAGCGCGGAAAGGTTTGGGATTACGCGGCGGTTTGCGCGGATCCGGCTCTGGAAGGGCAGCGCCCGATGCCCGCCGCAACGGCCACGATCGGCAAGCTCCTCCAGGCGGCCGGATATCGCACGGCCTGCGTCGGCAAATGGGGCTTGGGCGCGCCGGGCACGGAGGGGGAACCCAACCGGCAGGGGTTCGATTTCTTCTTTGGATACAACTGCCAGCGTCAGGCGCATACCTATTATCCGCGGCACCTTTACAGGAACAGGGAACGTGTGGCGCTGCGCAACGCATCGGTTGCGCCCGGAACAAAACTCGCCGCAAGCGAGAATCCGCTTGACCCCGCGAGTTACCGGCGTTACACGCTGACCGATTACGCGCCGTACCGGATGTTCGAGGAGATCCAGACCTTTGTGTCGGAAAACCGGCAGCGGCCCTTTTTCCTGTACTGGGCGACGCCGATCCCGCATGTGCCGCTGCAGGCGCCGCGGCGTTGGGTGGAGCACTACGCCGGGAAGTTCGGTGAGGAAGCGCCGTATTGGGGACAGAACGGGTATTTTCCGCAGCGTTATCCGCATGCGGCGTATGCCGCGATGGTCTCCTTGCTGGATGAGCAGGTCGGGTTGCTGGTCGCGCAGCTCAAGCGGCTGGGACTCTATGAGAATACGGTGATCGTGTTCACTTCAGACAACGGGCCGACCTTCAACGGCGGAAGTGATTCCGTGTGGTTTGAAAGCGGCGGACCGTTTCCGGTGCAAAAAGGGCGGGGCAAGGGGTCGCTGCACGAGGGGGGAATCCGCGTGCCGCTGATCGCGGTGTGGCCCGGCCGGGTCGCGCCCGGTTCGCAGTGTGCGCTGCCCTGCGCGTTCTGGGATTGGCTGCCGACCCTGTGCGAGGTGGCCGGAGCGACGGTGCCGGAGGATGCGGATGGGGTGAGCCTTGTGCCGACGCTGCTCGGCCGCACGGGCCAGCGCGAGCACGCCGCTTTGTATTGGGAATATCCGGAAGCGGGAGGGCAGCAGGCGCTGCGCGTGGGCCGATGGAAAGCGCTCCGCAAAAATCTGCGCACCGGCTCCGCGCGGACCGAACTTTTCGATCTGATCGGCGATCCGGGCGAAGCGCGGGATCTCTCCGGCGAACACCCCGCCCGTGTCGCGCAGATGGAACGGATCATGCATGAGTTGCGGAGGCCGCCCGGGATCGGGCGGTTCCGGCTCCCCGGCGTGGACGTGCGTTGAAGCGGCCGGCCCTTTCCGGCAGAGAAGACGGCACCGCTTCACCAGTCCCGCCATGCGTACAAGGGCAGAGCGTTGGCAGGGACGCATTCCCGGTTCTCCGGCTGAATTGCGGGAATCGCGTTGTTTTACAGGGAGCGTTCCGTTTCCCCGGGGGGGCGCGATTTTTTGGTTTGGCCCACGAAAGGGTTTTCTGCTATAAATAAAACCCTTTGTCCCCAACAGGACAAGAGGGGGCGCGTGCGGCCGGCCGGGTGGCCGGAAACGCGACGGCCCCGGAAGTGCAACACCTAACCCAACGTCTGACGCCGGGACTCGATCCCGAATCCCGCATGCGCGCGGAAGCGCGCGCACCGCGGCGGCGGACGGGAATTCCTTACACATGGCAATTCGCAAACCCACGGCCGAAACCCCCAAAACCGGGTCCATGTACGACATGATGTCGGCAGCGCTGGACCAGCAGATGAATCAGTTTGTGGCCGGGTCGATCATCAAGGGCACGATCAGCGGCATCAAAGGCAACGAGGTTCTCGTTGATATCGGTTACAAATCGGAGGGCATGGTTCCGGCGAACGAATTTGAAGACGTGACGCAACTGAAGATCGGCGATGTGATCGATGTGTTGCTCATGGAGCTGGAGAGCGAAAGCGGCATGGTGATCCTGAGCAAGGCCCGCGCCGATGAGAAGCTGCGCTGGGATGCGGTGCTTGCCAAATACAGCGAGGGCGGCGTGGTCACCGGCGTCATCCGCAGCAAAGTGCGCGGCGGCCTGATCGTGAATGTGGACGGCGTGGACGCCTTCCTGCCGGGGTCGCAGGTGGATGTCATCCCGGTGCATGACCCGGATCCCTATCTGAACCAGTCGTTCGAGTTCAAGGTCATCAAAATCAGCAACGAGCGCCGCAACATCATCGTGTCGCGCCGCGAGCTGATCGAAGAGCGTATGGCCGACAAGAAACGCGAGTTGCTCGGCACGATCGAGAAGGGCCAGCTCCGTCACGGCCACGTCAAGAACATCACCGATTTCGGCGCGTTCGTGGATCTGAACGGTCTGGACGGGCTGCTCCACATCACGGACATGAGTTGGGGCCGTATCAAGCATCCGAGCGAGATGCTCAAGGTGGGCCAGGAGCTGGATGTGCTCATCCTCGATGTGGACATGGACCGCGAACGGGTTTCGTTGGGACTGAAGCAGGCCACGCCCAACCCGTGGGACAATATCGGCGGGACCTTCCCGGTCGGCAGCCGCCTGCGCGGCAAAGTCGTGAATCTGGTGCCGTACGGCGCCTTCGTCGAGATCCAGCCGGGCATCGAGGGGCTGGTGCATGTCTCGGAGTTCTCCTGGACCAAGCGCGTGGCCCGCGCCTCGGACGTGCTGAACGTCGGGGATGAGGTGGACGTGGTGGTACTGAGCATCGACGCGGCCAACCAGAAGATCGCGTTGGGCATCCGCCAGACCGAGGCGAACCCGTGGGACACGGTGCAGGACCGTTATCCGGTCGGCAGCCGCGTGACCGGCAAGGTGCGCAATTTCACCACGTACGGCGCGTTCATCGAGCTGGAAGAGGGCATCGACGGCATGATCCACGTCTCCGACATGTCGTGGACCCGCAAGATCAACCACCCCAGCGAGGTCCTGCAGAAGGGTCAGCAGGTCGAGGCGGTGGTGCTCGAGGTCAACCCCTCCGATCAGCGGATCAGCCTGGGCCTCAAGCAGGCCAGCGACGATCCCTGGAACACGATCACCAGCCGCTACGGCATCGGGCAGATCGTCAAAGGCAAGGTTTCCAAGATCGCCTCCTTCGGCGCCTTCGTGGAACTGGAGGATGGCGTGGACGGACTGGTCCACATCTCCCAGATCAGCGATCAACACGTCGAGAAGGTCAAGGACGCCCTCAAGGTCGGCCAGGATGTGGAGGCCCGCATCGTGAAGATCGACCGCGACGAGCGCCGCATCGGCCTGAGCATCAAGGCCGTGAGCATGGACGAGAGCGAGATCGCCGAGCTGACGCGCGATCTGAGCGTCGTGGACCTCAAGCCGGGTGAGAATCTGGTGGGTCTCGCGGCGGCCTTCGATGACGCCTTCGCCCAGAGCGAAGAGTGGCATCCGGGCGCGGAGTAAGCCGATACGGGGCGCCTGGCGACAGGCGCCCCTTCTTTTTTTTGAGAGAAACGTTCAACGCCCAACTCTCAACGCGGAAGGCGGGGTCACTTGAACGTTGAGGGTTGAACGCTGAGCGTTGAGAGTTTCCCCGTTAAGGCATCGACCATGAACATCCTCGACACCTTCCAGGCGCGCCATCTGTTTGAAGACATGACCAGCCCCGGACTGGCGAAGGCGCTGGACAAGCCGCTGACCGTGTACGCGGGGTTCGACCCCACGAGCGACAGCCTGCAGGCCGGAAATTTCGTGACGATCATGGCCCTGGCGCACTTGCAGCGCGCGGGCCACAGGGTGATCGCGCTGGTAGGCGGCGCCACGGGGTTGATCGGCGACCCGTCGGGCAAATCCAAGGAGCGCAACCTGTTGAGCGCGGAGCAGGTCGAGCGCAACCTCGTGGGCATCCGGGAGAACCTGTCGCGCTTCCTCGACTTCAGCCCGGATTCCGCCAATCCGGCGATCCTGGTGAACAACTACGACTGGTTCAAGGATTTCACCTTCATTGACCTGCTGCGCGACGTGGGCCGCTATTTCCGCATGGGCGTCATGCTCGGCAAGGACAGCGTCAAGAAGCGCATGGAGTCCGATGATGGCATGAGTTTCACCGAGTTCTGTTACCAGATCCTGCAGGGGTATGACTTCTACCACCTGTACAAGACCTACGGTTGCGCGCTGCAGATCGGCGGCTCGGACCAGTGGGGCAACATCACGGCCGGCACGGAGCTGGTGCGGCGGATCTGCGGCGAAGAGGTGTACGGCATGACCTTTCCGCTGGTGTGCGACAGCACCGGCAAAAAATTCGGCAAGAGCGAGGGCAACGCGATCTTTCTGGACGCGCGCAAGACCTCCTATTACGATTTCTACCAGTTCTTCCTGCGTACGCTGGACGCGGATGTGATCCGGTATCTCAAAATCTTCACCTTCCTGCCGTTTGAACGGATCGCGGAGCTCGAGGCGGCCGTGATGGCCGCGCCGGAGAAGCGCGAGGCGCAGCAGGTGCTGGCCGAGGAGTTGACGCGCGCCGTGCACGGCGAGAGCGGGCTCGCGATCGCCAGAAAAGCCACCGGGGTGCTGTTCGGCGGCGCGATCGAGGGGCTGGCCGCGGCGGAGCTGGAGGCGATCTTCGCCAACGTGCCGTCCGCCACGCTGTCGGCGGACCAGGTCCTCGGCAAGCCCGCGTTCGAGGTGGTCGCCGCGGCCGGCATGGCTGCCAGCAAGGGCGAGGCGCGCCGCCTGGTCCAGCAGGGCGGCCTGTACATCAACAACGCGCGCGTCATGGGAATCGAGCGCGCGTTCGGCGCCTCCGACCTCTGCGAGGGCCGCCTCGCGGTCCTGCGCGGCGGCAAAAAGAGCTTCTTCCTGCTCAAGGTGCGGTAGGGCGGTCATGCGGCCGCGCGCCGCCCCCGGCCTTTCTTCCGGGACGCTTCCCCCGTTCGTATCCCTCCGCCGGGAAAGCGCGGCCGAAAAACCGGCCTGATCCCGCCTTCCGCGATTTGTAAAAATACCTGTAGCGTCAGAAAGATTGAAGTGCTACGTTTTCCGGTGACATCGAAATACATGTCCCGGCCCGGCCATCCGACGGGCGCATGGGCAAGGAGGAAAGTCACATGAGGAGTCTTCGCGTTACGCTCTTTCGGCTTTTTCTGCTCGCGCTGGCCGTTTCTGGCGGTTGGAGAGGCATGGCGGCGGAACCGGAATCGGTGCGCCCCATCAAGGAGCGGCTCGGCCAGGACGCCTACAGTTGGTCGCTGTACAACGAGCTGGGTCTGGAATATTACAGGCTGCGCATGTACGATGAGGCGATCGTGGCCTTCAAACAGGCCTTGCTGGTGCATGGCATGTCGCGGCAGATCAAAGCCGAGAAGCTGCAGCAGGACGCCCGCAAGGAGGAGATCGAGGCGCAGAACAAGCAGGCCGCACTCATCAAGCGCCAACAGGAGAATGCCGCCGCGGCCCAGATGATCGGGGTGCTGGTGGGCGGTCTCGGCGGCATGGGCGGCTTGGGCGGCGGACTGGACGCGATGGCCGCGAACATGGCGCTGCAGACCGCGGGCGGGGCGGCGCAGGCGGCGTTGACCGCAAACGGCGGGGAGGCGGTTCTCCGGAAGGACACGGGCATGCTCTCCGATGTGCAGGCCTGCCGCGAGATCGCCAGCATCCAGTTCAATCTCGGGCGCGCGCAGTACGCCAAACAGGCTTTTTCCGACGCCATCCTCGCGTTCGGAGAGGCGCGCAAGACCGATCCCGCCCTGATTGCGGCGGCGTACTGGACCGCGGAGGCGAACTATCAGCAGGGCCGTTTCGCCCAATCCATCGAGGATCTGTTCACCTTTTTGTCGGTCGCGCCGGGTTCGGACCGGTCGGCCTGCCTGCTGCGCGCCGCCAACGCGTTCCGCAATCTGGGGATGACCCGGGAGTCGGAACGTTCCCTTGCCGAAGCGGTCCAGCCGCATCTGAAAACGCTGACGGAGGCACCGGACGATCCTGCGGCGCTGCGTCGGCTGGGTGATATTTATGCGGGATGCGACCAGCCGGAACGGGCGCTGGGGTACTACCAGCGGTTTCTCCAGAGCCAGACGAATGACGCCTCCGCACTGCTGGCGGCCGCGGGTGTGGCCTATAACGCCAACGCCTTTGATACGGCGATTGGTTTTCTGGATCGGCTCGGGGGGGAGGAGACGCCGCAGCAGGTGAAATCGTTCGCGTGGTATATGAAGGGCCTGATCCTGCTGGACAAGGGGGCGGACGCGGAAGCCAAGGGAGCGTTCTTGCGGGCGGTGTCGATCAACACGCTGACGCCCCTTCCGACGCACGTGGTGGCGGCCAAGGCGCTGGGGGGCGATCAGGAGGAGGGGGTACTTTGGCTCCAGCGCGTTCTGTTCGAGAACCCGTTCAGCCCGAGCGCCTGTCCGAACATGTACCGTTTGGGCCGTGTCCATCAATTGCGGGGCGAATCGGCGCAGGCGATCGAACTGTTCGCCCGCTGTCTGGATGTCCAGCCCGGATACGGTCCGGCCCGGCGGGCGCTCGACCTGCTGGAGAAACAGCTCGCCCCTTCCCGCGAGGCGGCCCTGCGCAAGGGGGATGAGGCGGCCGGCAAGAAAGAGTTCGCCGGGGCGATCCGCTCCTACGCCGAGGCCTACCGGCTGGTGGCGCCGGGCGCCGGACGCGAGACAGTGCGGGCCCGGATCACCTCCTGCCTGACGGCCCTGGAGACGCCGCCGCCCCTGACCGCGCAGGGGATGCGCTGTTTTCTGCGCGGCAACGCGGCGCTGCGGAGCGAGGCGCGCAAACCGTCGGACATCGCCCGGGCGATCTCCGAATACCGGTGGGCACTTCAGGACTCGCCGTGGTCGCCGGTCGTCCTCAAGCATCTTGCGGTGGCCTATATGATGAACGGCCAATACAAGGCGGCCACCGAATGCCTCCGCTGTTTTCTCGCGACCGGGCCGAAGGGCGCGGAGGCCGCGGACGCGATGGACACCCTGCACCGCGCCGAATTCCAGCTCGAAGAGCAGTGTGCGGTTCTGGCCGCATTCTGCCGTGGCCAGTGAACCGGATCACCGCGTTGTCCCATGACCGGAACCACACAGAGCCGGATTTTCCGGATGCGCGGCTTGCGGGCCGGCGCGGCCCGCGTTTTCCGGATCGGGGTGCCGGTGTGCCTGTTCGCCGCCGGCGCGGCGGGCGGCCCGGATGTGCGGACGCATCAGCGCCGGGCGAATGACCTGTTCGGCCAGGCGATTTCCGCGGCCAATTCCGATCCGCGGACACGCGCGCTTGCGGGACAGCTCCGGCAGATGCAGAATCAGATGAACGCGATGTTCAGCCGCTATCCGATGTCGGGCTTTCAGCCCTACCGGATGACGCCCGCTTTTCCGCAGCAGCCGCTCCTGCCGAAGTTCGCGCCGCTGCCGCCTGCCGCGCTTCCGCAGCGTTCCGTGCCGCTGCCCGGGTCCGGGATTTCGCGTCCGGTTGTGCCGGGAGCGCTGACGCCGGGCGTCGCGCCGCTTGCGCCGCCCTCCTCCGCCTTCCCGGTGCCGGAGGGCGCGCCCGGCGCGAGAGGGACCGATCCGCTCAGCGAGTCGGTTGTGCGCGGCGGACGTTCGCTGGAGGAGAGCGTGCTCGGCGAGACCACGGCCGGACAACAGCTCGCGGACGGCTTCGCGCCCGATTCCGGCGGGGCGGTCGAGGCGGGGGGGATCGGTCTGCACCAGGGGGACGCAACTGTGCCGACTGAGCCTTCCGGCCTGGGCGTGGAGGATCTTCTCGCGCTGCGGGCCGACACGGAGGCGCTTCTGGACTCGACGGACCGCTGGCTGGCCGAGGTGCAGGGCGATCCGGCCATGCGCGAGGCCGCCGCGGCGATCACGCAGGCCCGGCAGGCCTTGCGCGAGGCGCAGTCGATGCTGGCGCAGAGCTATCAGGCGCTGCAGCAGGCCGAGACGGCCCAGCCCGTGCCCGGGCGGTTGCAGGGCACGCTGCCCGACCTCTACGGTGTGCGCAAGTGGCTGCTGGCCGGCGGGTACGCGGATGTGTCGGTTTTCGATCAGCCCCTCCGCGTGCATGCGCCTGCGACAGACCCGCGGGGCGCGCCTCCGCCTGAAACCTCGCTCAGGTCAGATTCAGCCTTTGGCGGAACGGGCGCCGGCGGAAGGAATCAGGGGGGAAAGGCTGGTTATGTGCGGCAGGCGGTCTGGGACGATCCGGATGTGGTGGACCTGCGCGATGTGCGCGGCCCCCTGATCCCGGTCATTCCGGGCGGGGCGTCGGCAAGCTCGGCAGGTTCGGCTAGTCCGGCTAGCTCGGCATCGGGGAGCGCGGCGGGCACACCGGCCGGGACAACTCCGGGGACGGCGCGCGCGTCATCGGATCCCGGTACGGCGACGGGCGCGGCAGCGGCGGAAAAAAGAGACTCTTCCCTGTGGGAGGCTCTGGAGCGCGGCCGCGACACCCTCAATCAGTACGCGGACGAATGGGAGTTGATCGGCGGCGTGTACAAGGGCGGACTGGATGCGGCGCGGGGCCTGCCCGATGCCAATGTTATGATCGACAAGGTGTTCAACGGCAGGGGTTATGTCGCCGGAGGCCTGACCCTGCTCGACGGGTTTGAGATTGTGCAGAGCGCGGATATCATCCTAAAGGGCGGCTGGTATGGCGCTGCGGAAGTGGCCCTCACCAAAGGATTTGACTATGCCGCCTCGATCACGCCGTTTGTGGCCTTCGATCTGGCGGTCTTCAAGACCGCCTACGGCTACACCACCAAGAAAGTGATGACCGGTCTCGAAAGCTCCTTCAACGAATTTTTCATCGCGAACCGGATGCCGGAAATTTCCCTGCTGGATGGCGGCGTCTATAACCGGCCGCAGCAGGTCGTCATCAACTGGCTCGGATTTGGGGATCTGCTGGGGAAAGACAAAAGCAAATAATCGGCCGAAGCCTAGCGCCGTGCGGGAAGTCCCGCTGCCCGACACGTTCCAGTTGCCGAATTTCTGATCCGGGCGCGGGCGGCGGGCTGAAGGAAGGGAACGGGAATGACACACGCAGAGACAAAAATTCGGGGTTTCTGTTTAACGGGCGTCGCCGGGCTGCTGCTCGCGGCGGGATGTGGCGGGTGTTTTTCAAGCCGGATCGTGGTCAAGGGACGTCCCGAGGTCCATCCACCGGAAAAGGTCGCGCGGAGGTACAAGGTGGAAAAAGTTTCGCTGTGCTGCAGAACGTGCCTGCAGGCCATGCGCGAGAAAAGGTTGCCCGAGCCTTGCGCCCATGTCGTGTGGTGGCTGCCCCAAGACTTCGAATACGCCTTCCGGGAAAAGCTGGTTTCGCGTCATCCGCAACTGTTCGGCGACGACCCCAAGGCGTCTCCCCTTTCCGTCGAAGTGGTGGTCGACCGCAAGGACGAGATGGCCGGATTGATCATTACGGAACTGTTGACCCTGGCCATCTCGCCGCTGATCCTCCCCTCCTATCCGGTCACCAGCCCCTTTGAACTCGATCTCTGCGTGCGGGATGATTCCGGCGAGACGCTTTACGGCAAAGCCGCCACCGTGAAAGGCCAGGAGAAGACCTGGCTGACCCTGTTCACGCCGTTCGGCCTGATTCCGATCCCCGGACCCTCGGACGTGCCCAAAAAATCGGTGACCATCATCGAAGCGACCAAAACGGTTCCCTGGGGGGACCACATTCTGGAAGTCCTGACCGACATGCTGGCGGCGGAGGTGCTGAAACTCGACCCCGCCAAACTGCCGGTCCGGCGGCCGAAGCCCGGCGCCGTGCGGGAAGTCCCGTTGCCCGACACGTTCCAGTTGCCGAATTTCTGATCCGGGCGCGGGCGGCGGGCTGAAGGAGGGGAACGGGAATGACACAAACAGATACAAAAATACGGTTCCTCTGTTTAACGGGCGTCGCCGGGCTGCTGCTCGCCGGATGCATGTCGGTCGGCATGCGTTTCAAGGAGCGGAGCCAGGTGACCGTGCCGGAGAAGATCGCCAAACCCTTTTGTCTGGAGCGGGTGGAACTGACCAGCAAAGCCGACCGAAACAGCCCGCATTATAAGGAGGGGGTCAGTTGCCCCCCTCTGGCCGGACGACAGCGGGACAATGACTTCGGCGACGATCTGACGCGACGCGCGGAAACCCGGTACCCCCAGTTGTTCAGCCGCGATCCGAAAGCGGTTCCGTTCACGGTGCGCATCGATCATGAGACCGTCATGAAGAGCAAGGGGATACCGCTCTTCCTGATGACGCTGACCCTTGCCGGACTCGTTTTCCCGTCTTGGCCTCCGGACGAGGAACACCGGAATTTTCACATCACGCTGGACGCGGGCGAGGGGCAAATCTTTGGGAGTGCCGACTGTTCGGCCTGCGAGTTCAGATGGATGAGTTTT
This sequence comes from Kiritimatiellia bacterium, assembly GCA_034003585.1. Classification (GTDB taxonomy): domain Bacteria; phylum Verrucomicrobiota; class Kiritimatiellia; order RFP12; family UBA1067; genus JAPXSY01. The sequence goes on along the minus strand of JAVEYH010000043.1, from coordinate 14,349 downwards.
TATACCCCGTTCGCCATGCTCGGCGTGCCCGGAGAGTCGGACATCCCGAAGAAGAGCGGTGTGATGGCATGGGCCGACAAGAATTTTCAAGAACGCGAACGCGATGCGATCCTCGACGAGATCGTGGAATCCATCGCGGCCGTGCTGGTCAAGACCGATCCCGCCAGCCTGCCGGCCCGGCGGACGAAGCCCGGCGCCGTGCGGGAAGTCCCGCTTCCCGACACGTTTCCGTTGCCGAATTTCTGACGCAGGCGTAGCCGATGGGCTGAAGGAGGGGAAAGGGCATGACACACACAGATACAAAAATACGGTTCCTCTGTTTAACGGGCGTCGCCGGGCTGCTGTTCGCCGGATGCGAATCCGTCGGTATGCGGTTCAAGGAACGGAGTCAGGTGACCGTGCCGGAGAAGGTCGCCAAACCGTTCACGCTGGAAAAGGTGGAGCTGGTTTGCCAAGCGTGCAGACGGAGCCCCCGTTACTTGGAAGGGGACACCTGCTACCATGTCCCCGAGACCTGGCGGGACGGCGGCTTCGGCAAAGAGTTGACGCGCCGCGCGGAAAACCGGTATCCCCAGTTGTTCAGCCGCGAGCCGAAAGCGGTTCCGTGTACGGCCCGCATCGCGTATCAGGTGCAGGACAAACCCAAGGAGCTCCCGCTGCTGATCCTGACACTGGGCCTGGCCGGAATGGTTTTCCCCTGCTGGCCGCCGCATGAGTTTCACCAGGACTTCGACATCACGCTGGACGCGGGCGAGGATCGCGTTTTCGGCAAGGCGGCCTGTTCAGCCTGCGAATTCAAGTCAATCAGCATGTATACGCCATTCGCCCTGCTCGGCGTGCCCGGCGAGTCGGA
>JAVEYH010000043.1:0-13396 GCA_034003585.1 Kiritimatiellia bacterium | reverse complement strand
TGATCATTACGGAACTGCTGACCCTGACCCTCTCGCCGTCGATTCTTCCCTCCTATCCGATCACCAGCCTTTTCGAGCTCGATCTTTGCGTGCGGGATGATTCCGGCGAGACGCTTTACGGCACAGCCGCGACCGTGAAAGGCGAGGAGAAGACCTGGGTGTCCTTTTTGACGCCGCTCGGCCTGATTTCGATTCCCGGACCGTCGGACGTGCCCAAGAAATCGGTGACCGTCTTCGAAGCGCCCAAAGGGGTTCCCTGGGGAGACTACATTCTGGAGATCCTGGCCGACATGCTGGCGGCGGAAGTGCTGAAGCTCGATCCCGCAAAACTGCCGGTCCGGCGGCCGAAGCCCGGCGCGGTCCGGGACGTCCCGCTGCCCGACGCCCTCCAACTTCCGAATTTCTGAGCCGGGCGCAGGGAAATAATTTGGCCGGCCCGCCGTTTACGTGTACGATACGCGCATCTGTGGTGGAGTGTGCGGACAGGGGGCCATACCATGCGGCGGAGCGTCTGGCTGATCAGTGCGGTGTGCGCGGTGCGGGCGGGTTTCGGCGCGCCGGAACCCGAGGTTGCGCTTTTCCGTCAGGCAAGCACGCCCACGCCCGAGAACCCGGTCGACGCGCCGGTCTTCCGGAAACTGACGCGCCACGGTATCACGCCGGTCTACTGCACGGATGCGGTTTTCCTGCGCCGCGCCTATCTGGACATCCTCGGCACGCTGCCGACCGCGGACGAGGCCCGCACTTTTCTCAGCGACGCCTCGCTGAACAAACGTACGGCGCTGATCGACCGTCTGCTGGAGCGCGACGAATTCGCCGACTACTGGGCCATGCGCTGGAGTGATTTGCTGCGCGTCAAGGCGGAGTTTCCCGTCAACCTCTGGCCCAACGCCGCTCAGGCGTATCACCGCTGGATCCGCGCCGCGATGCGCGACAACAAGCCGTACGACTGTTTCGCGCGCGAGCTGCTGCTGTCCAACGGCAGCAATTTCCGCGTCGGCCCGGTGAACTTCTACCGCGCCACGCCGGACCGTTCGCCGGAAGGGCTCGCCTCCGCCGCCGCGCTCACGCTGATGGGCGCGCGGACTGAGCACTGGCCCTCCAACAGGCTGGCCGACCTCGCAGTGTTCTTCTCGCAGGTGCGGTACAAGCCCACCCGGGAGTGGAAAGAGGAGATCGTCTTTTGGGATCCCGAACAGCCCCTGACCGTGCCGACCGGGCGTCTGCCGGACGGAACGACAGTCCGCCTGAAACCCGGCCGTGACCCGCGGGCGGCGTTCGCCGAGTGGCTGATCACGCCGCAGAACCCGTGGTTCACGCGAGCGCTGGTCAACCGCGTCTGGTATTGGCTGCTCGGCCGCGGCATCATTCACGAGCCGGACGACATCCGGCCCGACAATCCGCCCAGCCACCCCGATCTGCTGGAGCGGCTGCAGCGCGAGTTCGTGCGCGACGGCTACGACATGCGCCGTCTCTGCCGCCTGATCCTCACCTCCCGCACCTACCAGCTCTCGCCGGTGTTCCCGTCCGGGCAGGTCGCGTCCGCCGCGCCGCTGTTCGCCTGCTATCCGCTGCGCCAGCTCGACGCGGAGGTGCTGATCGACGCGATCAACAAAGTCACCGGCACGTCGGACCTTTACACCAGCGCGATTCCCGAACCCTTCACCTTCATCCCCGCCAACAAGCCGGCGGTCTCGCTGCCGGACGGGTCGATCACCAGCCCGTTCCTGGAACTGTTCGGACGGCCGGCGCGCGCCACCGGCCTCGCGAGCGAGCGGATCAGCCGCGCGTCGCCCGCGCAGCGCATGCACCTGCTCAACTCGAGCCACATCCAGCGGAAGCTCGAGACCGGACCGGTACTGCGCCGGATGTTCGGCGGCAAACGGGGCACGCGCGCCATGATCGAGGAGGCCTATCTCACGACCCTCTCGCGGTTCCCGTCCGCCGCGGAGATCGAGGCCTTCGAACGCTACATGCGGTCCGGGGTGGTGGAAGGCGGTGCGGCGGGCGTGGATCTCGTCTGGGCGCTGATCAACAGTGACGAGTTTCTCTACCGGCACTGAGGAGGAGAGGCGTATGCGAAAGAAGAATCCGTTCACCCGCCGCGATCTGCTGCGGACCGGCTTATGCGGCGCGGCCGTGGCGGTGTGGCCCGGACGGACCGTTCGCGGTCAGAACGCGCCTGCGCCGCGCAAGGCGACCGCGAAATCGGTGATCCAGGTTTTTCTCTGGGGCGGCATGTCCCACACCGACACCTGGGACCCGAAGCCGGACGCGGGCTATGACTACACCGGCGCGTTCCGGGAGGTCATTCCCACCAACGTGGACGGCATCCGCCTCGGCGCGCTTTTCCCGAAGCTTGCTCAGCAGGCCGACAAGTTTTCGATCATCCGCAGCATGACGCACCGCAACAACGGGCACGAGACCGCGGCGTATCTGATGCAGACCGGGCATATGCCGGGGCAGCGGCTGGCGTACCCCGCGATCGGTGCGGTCTTCGCCCTGTTCAAAGGCGAGGCGGCGGGTTACGCGGGACTGATTCCCCCCTACGTGGTGCTGACGCAGCCCCAAGGCCGCTTTTCCGAAGCCGGATTCCTCGGTTCGCGCTGCAAGCCGTTCGCGACCGGCGGCGACCCCAATGCTCCGCGCTTCGAAGTCGAAGGCGTAATCGCGCGCGGCATCACCGATCAGCGGCAGGAAGCGCGGCGCGGGCTGCTCTCCTCGCTCAACACGCTGGGTAACGCCCTGCCGGGACATCCCGAATTGGCGGCGGCGCGCGAGGCGGAGAAACGCGCCTACGACCTGGTCCTCGGTCAGGGCCGCGAGGTCTTCGACCTGTCGAAAGAGGAGGCGACGCTCCGCGACCGGTATGGCCGCCACACGTTCGGTCAGGATTGTCTCGCGGCACGACGTCTGGTGGAGGTGGGCGTGCCGTACATCACGATCAACTATCCGGGCGGATGGGACACCCATTCCAACCATTTCCAGACCATGAACCGGCAATGCCCGCAGTTGGATCAGGGGCTTGCCGCGCTGTTGCAGGATCTGGCGGAACGCGGGCTGCTGGAAAGCACGCTCGTCTGGTGCTGCGGCGAATTCGGCCGCACGCCCAAAGTGGACTGGCAGCCGCCCTGGAACGGCGGGCGCAACCACTTCGGCAACGTATTCTCGGTGCTGGTCGCGGGCGGGGGCTTCCAAGGCGGGCGGCTGGTCGGCGCCTCGACCGCCAAGGGCGAGGAGGTGGCGGAACGTCCCGTCTATCCGATCGATCTGCTGGGCTCCATTTATGAACTCGCCGGGATCGACACCGGGGCCGCGCTGCCGCATCCCGAAGGGGCCGACGCGCGTGTGCTAGATGTGCGCGAGGCGGGCGCGAAGAGCGCGGGACTCCTGAAAGAGATTATGTGAAAGGGTGGGATATGACGGGACAGGGCCAATCCGCCGCCCGCGGAGCGGAAGCGAGCGATGGGGGAACGGACAACGCCCGGCACGCACCGCCCAACGCGCGCGTTGCGGGAAGGGAAAGACCGCGGCGGCTGATGCCGCGGGCGCGGGCGCTCTGCGCGCTGCTGGCCGTGCTGCCGGTTTTCCTGCGCGCCCAGCAATCCGCCTACATCGGCTTCGTGTTTCCGGCGGGCGGACAGGCGGGCACGGTTTTCCGCTGCACGCTGGGGGGCCAGGGACTCGAGGGGGTCAACGGCGTCACCGTTGCGGGATCGGGAGTGAAAGGGCGCCTCATCGAGTACAACCGGCGCATGAACCCGCAGGAGATGCAACTGCTTCGGGAGCAATGGAACGAGATCCGGGCGATGCCCAAAGCGCGCCGCGACGCGCCAATCACCAATCTGGCGGCGCGTCTGGAGACGCTGATCCGGAACTACGTGCAGCAGCCGCAGTGCGCCTCCATCGCCAACCTCGTGACGGTCGAGATCGCGGTCGAACGCGGCACGCCGCCGGGCCCCCGCGAAATCCGGCTGGTGACGCCGCGCGGGCTGTCCAATCCGCTCGCGTTTCACGTGGGTGCGTTGCCGGAAGTCACGTCCGAACCGCTCCCCACCAGTCCGAAGCAGATTCTCGGGAAGGAGGCCCAGAGTCTGCGCAGCACCTCCGGCCGGAAAAGGGGTGCGGCTGGCAAGAGGCGGGAACGGCGCGGGATGATGGAGCAGGACGAGGAGATGGTCCAGATGGTGGCGGGCATGGCGGGGCCGGGCGCGCTGACGGATGTGGATGACCGCGAGGTGCGGATCACGCCGCCCTGCACGGTCAACGGCCAGATCGCCTCCGGTTCGGTCGACCGGTACCGGTTTGAGGGGCGGCGCGGCCAGCGGCTGGTGGTGACGGTGCTGGCGCGCGCGCTCGTCCCGTATTTGGCGGACGCGGTTCCCGGTTGGTTCCAGCCTGTGCTGGTGCTGTGCGACGCCCAGGGCCGCGAGGTGGCGTACAACGACGATTACCGCTTCAACCCGGACCCCGTCCTGTACTGCGAAATCCCCGCGAACGGCGAGTACGTGCTGGCGATCCACGACGCGATTTTCCGCGGCCGCGAGGATTTCGTGTACCGGATGACCCTCGGCGAGCTGCCGTTTGTGACGAGCGCGTTCCCGCTCGGCGGGCAGGCCGGGGTCGATGCGGCGGTCGAGGTCAAGGGGTTCAATCTCGCGGAGACGCGTCTGACCCCCGACTTGCGGGCGTGGCGTCCGGGCTTGCAACCGCTCACGGCGGCGGGGCTGGGCGGAGCGCGTTCCAATCCCTTCGCGTTTGAGGTCAGTGCTTTACCCGACGGAATGGAGCACGAACCCAACAACACGCTGAAGCGCGCGCAAGCGGTGGGCCTGCCGATCGTGATGAACGGCACGATCGGCATGCCGGGCGATCTGGATGTCTTCTCCTTCCGCGGCCGGGCGGGACAGGAGATCGTGGCGGAGGTCACCGCGCGGCGCCTCGGCTCGTCCCTCGATTCCTGGCTGAAGATCACGGACGACCAGGGGCGGACCCTGGCGTGGAATGACGATCAGGAGGATTTGGGTTCCGGACTGGACACGCACCACGCGGACGCCTGCGTGCGCGTCACCCTTCCCGCGGACGGCATGTATGCGGCGCATCTCCGGGACGCGCAGCATCAGGGCGGCGAGGCCTCCGGCTACCGGCTGCGGCTCAGCGAGCCGCAGCCGGATTTCGCGCTTCGCGTGGTGCCGTCACGCGTGGCCGTGCGGCGCGGCGGGGAGGCGCCGGTCACGGTTCACGCCATCCGCAAGGACGGGTTCACCGGCCCCATCACATTCCGCATCCGGGAACCGGCCGCGGGGTTCGAGGTGCGGGGCCCAACCCTGACCGGAACGCAAACCGTGGCGCGTCTGACGCTCCGGGCGCGGCAGCCGTCGGATCCCGGGGTGCCGGCGCCGCTCGTCATCCAGGGCGTTTCGGGCGAGGGGGACGCCGCGATCGTACGTGACGCCGTGGCCGCGGAAGACTGCATGCAGGCGTTCCTCTGGCGCCATCTGGTGCCCGCGCGGGAATTTCTGGCCCTGGTGATTCAGGGCGGCCCGGGCCCCTCCGGCAAACAAAAAAAGGGGAAAGGCCGGTAATCGCCATTCCCTTGTTTAGAACATCAACGTTCGACGTTCTGCGTTCAAGTTGCCCCTTCATTTTTGCCCACCCCGACCGGCGGCGGGTTTACCTATAACTTGAGCGTTGAAAGTTGAGCGTTCAAAATATTTTTTTCCACTTCCTCTCCTCCCCGCTGCCGTGCCGTATTTGGGAATCGGTACCCGTTCCCGTACACGGAAATCGTGAAAGCGCACGGGTACGGGTACGGGTACGAGAACGAGAACGAGAACGAGGACGAGGACGGGGACGGGGACGAGGACGGGGACGAGGACGGAGACGAGGACGGAGACGGGGACGAGGACGGGGACGGGGCGTAACGGTACATCCGTTTTCTACCCGCGAATCTCCGCGAAAAGGATTGCATTTCTTTCGGCTGAGTACAGCCGTCGTTCATTACTAAGAAATTCAACCCATGATTCAGCCTTGTTCCTCTACGGGTCTCGATGTGTCTTTTTGAGTGATGAACGCTGGAGGGACAGGCATGCGGCGTAAACGTCCAACGATGAACGCCGTTTGTAAGTCCCCGTGGCTTTTGGTATGGTGACGGCATGGATTAGGTTTTTAGGACCTTTCCGTAACCCGACTTCCGATACGGGGTGTGATCGGCGGGTTCACGTCAGGAAGACAAGCCGGAGAATAAGGATGAAGCCGTTACAACGTCGGACGTTTCTGAAAAGTTCCCTGCTGGCGACACTCGCCGCGCAGACCCGGAGGGTGGCGGCCGAGACCCCGCCGGCGGCCGTGAACAGCCTGGTTCCGGAAGCCGCCTCCCCGGTCCTGACCCCGCCGTCGCTGCAGATCCCGTCGCCGACCTCCATGGGGGTCGTTTGGGGTGTCGCCACCCGCGCCACGGGCTTTGTGGATCTGGCCACGCGGCCCGATTTCTCGGACGCGCGCCGCGTGTTCGCGGGCAGCGGCGGATTGCGGGCGCTGGATGACGCCGCGCTCGGTGTCCGGCTGACGGGCCTCACCCCGGATTCCGTCTACCACTACCGCACCGGAACCGTGCCCGTCGATTTCCGCGGGCCCTACAAGATCCTGCCCGGCGAGCCGGTCCTGAGCGACGCCTACTCCTTCCGCACGCCGGGGTTGCGGTCGCCCTCCTCGTTCGCCGTCATCAACGACACGCACGAGAACCACAAGGCCTTTGCGCTGCTGGCCGCCAAACTCGAAGAGCTGAAGCCGGCCGTGACGGTCTGGAACGGCGATCTCTGCAACTGGCTGGACCAGATGCCCAAAATGATCCAGACCCTGCTGAATCCGGGAAAAAGCGCATTCGCCGTCAGCCGCCCCTTCCTCTTCACCCCCGGGAACCACGACTACCGCGGCCTGCTGGCGCGGGAGCTGCCGCGGCTTCTCCTGACGCGCGAGCCTACCGAACGCGCGAGCGCGTACTGGACACTGGAGCGCAATTACGCCTGCCGTCAGGGAGAAATCGCCCTGATCGGCCTCGACACCGGCGAGGACAAGCCGGACGAACACCCCGCCTGGGGTCAGCTCGCCCAGTTCAAGCCTTACCGCGAACTTCAGGCGAAATGGCTGGCCGATACGCTGGAGCGGCCGGAAATCAAGAGCGCGCCCTATCTGGTGGCCTTTTGCCACATCCCGCTGTTCGACGAATCGCCCAAGGCCAACCCCGGCGACCGTCTCGACGGCTGGGCCTCGTGGCAGCGCCACTGCCACGAGCTCTGGTCACCGCTCTTCGGGCAATACGGCGTCCAACTGGTGATCACGGCCCACACGCACCGGTTCCGCTACGACGCGCCGACCGTCAAACGCCCCTGGGCGCATCTGGTGGGGGGCGCGGGCTGCGATGTGCCGCCCCAAGGACAACTCACGGTGATCGGGGGCCGTGTCAGCGGGGACCGCCTGCGGATCACCGCGCACAATCTGACCGACGGTTCCACGCTCGGCGAATTCGATTTCGCCCCGCGCCGGGTCTGAGATGCGCTGCCCGGGAAAGAAGCGGTCCATGCCCCACGGAGCGTTACGGGAACGTTTCGCGCTGAGCGGTGAGCGGTGCGTGTTGCCGCGCGAGAAACACGGCCAGGGCCTTATCATAGACTTGGGTCTGCTCGCAGAACCAACGGACCAGCCACCTGGTCAGATAAAACAGCCGCTCCTCCGGGGATGACGGGATCGGATCGCCGGAACAGAGCCGGTCCGTTTCGTCGCGGAACTCGTCATGCTTCCGCACATGCGCTTCGTATCCCGGATACGCGACGGAACGCATGAGGGCCTCTTCCGCATCGAAATGCTCGATGGCGTAAGCCACCGCGTCGGCCACCGCCTCATCGAACGCCGTCCGGCTGACGGACGGCTGTTCGGTCAGGGAGAAGAGCCGGTCGACCCACTCCAGATACTGTTCGTGCTGCCTGTCGATCAGCGGCACACCGATGCGAAACAGATGGCGGTCAATCTTTCGTCGTTCCGTCGTTTCCACGCGCGCCTCTCCCTCACAGGGCCTCGTGTTTCGTCCGGATACTCTCGGCGAGCGCATCCAGCGCCGCAAAGGTGTCGGCCTGCGGCAGACCTTTGCACATCAGCGTGCCGAGCACCTCGACCTTGAGGTTGGGGATCAGGGAGGAGATCTGCTCGGCCGCCTTGGTGCCCCAGCCGTAGGAGCCGATGACGGCGGCGTATTTGACCTTGGGGCGCAGCGCGTTGGCGAGGTGCGCGGCCGCGAACACATGCGGATGCGGACCGACGTGCACGGTCGGCGTGCCGACCACCAGCGTGGCCGCGTCCACCAGGGACATGGCCAGTTTGCCGATGTCGGTGGTGGAAAGCTCGAACGGCTGCACGCCCACCCCCCGCGCGGTCAGGGCCGCCGTGAGATGGTCCACCATCATCGCGGTGCTGCCGTGCATGGACATGTAGGGGATCACCACCTGATTCGCCACGCGATCGGAGATCCACTCTTCGTAGGCCGAAAGGATGATCTCCGGATGGTCATGCAGCGGTCCGTGACTGGGCGCGATCAGCCCCACATCCAGTGCCCGCACTTTTTTCATGTTGTTGCGGATCATCGGCCGGAACGGCATCATGATTTCGGCATAATAGCGCTTGGCCGCCTCGCAGACATACGGGTCGGTGCCGGAACAGAGCGACGAGGTCGCCAGATGCGAGCCGAAGAAATCGCAGGAGAAAAGGATGCGGTCCTCGGGCAGGTAGGTGCACATCGTCTCCGGCCAGTGGACCCACGGGGTGTGGAGGAACTGAAGCGTTTTCCCGCCCAGCGCCAGGGTCTCGTTGTCCTCCACCGTCCGGATGCGCTCCGGCGCGATCGCCAGATGATCCGTCAGCAGCGGCTTGGCCTTGGGCGTGCAGAGCACGATGGCCTCCGGGTATTTCGCAAGCACCATGGGAATCGCGCCGGAGTGGTCCTGTTCGGCGTGCTGCGCGACCAGATAATCCAGGCGCGGAACCTCTTCCATCTGCGCCAGGAGCACGTGCGCCACGGCCGGGTCCACCGCGTCGAACAGCACGGTTTTTTCGCTGCCCCGGACCAGATAGGCATTATAGCTGGTGCCGTCCGGCAAGGGGATCAGCGCGTCGAACAAACGCCGGTTCCAATCGACATACCCCATCCACTGCACGCCGTTACAGATCTCTCTCGCCTTCATCGCTCTCTCCCTTCAGGCCGCGGCCCCGGCCTCGCGAACCGCGCCGGGGTCCATCCGGGGCGGACACGGTACGTCGCATCCGGATGACCTTGTGGCGGTTATGATGATGGATTCGGCTGGCGCTGTCAACCCGCGGCGGACGGGGTTTTCACCGGCGGCTTGCAATCCGGGGCGGATTTATGCAACGATGGGACGGATGTGAGACACGGCCCTGCTCGCCGTGCCGAACCCCATCAAAAAAGGAGTTATGACCATGAAGAAAGTGCTCGCCCTCGCTGTTCTGTGCGCCGGTTCCGCCATGCTGACCGGTTGTGTGCTTCCCATGAAAGGCGCCACCACCGCGGCCCTCACCCTGGACCACACCATCTCGGACCCGATCGTGGACAACAGTGTCCGCGCCACCAAGCGCGGCGAGTCCTACGGCGGCGGCATCCTGTTCTTCAACACCGGCGACAACTCGATCGATACGGCGATGCGGAACGGCGGGATCACCAAGGTCCATCACGTGAATTACAAAGTGATGAACATCCTGTATCTCTACAATGAGACCGTCACCATCGTGTACGGCGAGTAACCGCGCTGTCGGGCATCAGGATCCCCTTCTCCGGAAACCGGGCTCCTGATGCCCGCCCACATTGCTATGTCCGCGCCGCCGGGTCTGTCCGCGGCGTGGCTCTGGAGTCCTGCGCATGGATCCGTTTGACCCGTTGACCGCCCTGTCGCCGTTGGATGGGCGGTATGCCGCAAAAGTGGAGGAGCTGCGGCCCGTCTTCTCCGAAGCCGGCCTGATCCGCCGCCGCGTCCTCGTTGAAATCGCCTGGCTGGAGGCGTTGTGCGACGCCCCGGACATTCCGCAGGCGCTTCCCCTGTCCGCCGAAGAACGCGCCGCGTTGCGCGCAATCGCGGACGGGTTCAGCGTGGAGGACGCGCGCCGCGTCAAAGCCATCGAGGCGGTCACCAACCATGACGTCAAAGCGGTCGAGTACTTCATCAAAGAGCGGCTCGCCGGCACCTCGCTCGCCTCGCGAGGCGAGTTCGTCCACTTCGCCTGCACTTCGGAAGACATCAACAATCTCGCGCACGCGCTGATGCTGCGCGACGGGTTACGCGTGCTGCGCGCCGCCCAGGAGCGGCTGACCGACACGCTGGCCGCCTTCGCCCGGGAGACGCGCGACGCCGCCATGCTGGCGCGCACCCACGGTCAGCCCGCCTCGCCCACCACGCTGGGCAAGGAACTCGCGGTCTTTGTCCTCCGTCTCCGCCGGCAGGCCGCCCAACTCGACGCGATCATCCTGCCCGCCAAGCTCAATGGCGCGGTCGGCAATTTCAACGCCCACCTCGCCGCCTATCCGGATGCGGACTGGCCCGCTCTGGCCCGCTCGGTCATCGAGGGTCGCTTCGGCCTGCGCCAGAACCCGCTCACCACCCAGATCGAGCCGCATGACGGCGTCGCCGAGCTGTTTGACGCGCTCGCGCGCTGGAACACCGTGCTGCTGGACCTCAACCGCGACATCTGGGCCTACATCTCGCTCGGCTACCTCGGACAGAAAACCGTACGGGGCGAGGTCGGCTCCTCCACCATGCCGCACAAGGTCAACCCCATCGATTTCGAGAACAGCGAAGGCAACCTCGGTCTGGCCAACGCCGTGCTGGAGCACTTGGCCCGCAAACTGCCGGTCTCGCGCCTGCAGCGCGACCTGACCGACTCGACCGTGCTGCGTAACATGGGTGTGGGGTTCGGTTACGCGCTTACGGCCTACCAGTCCACGCTCAAAGGGCTCGGCAAGATCACGCTCAACGCCGACCGGCTGCATGCGGATCTCGCTGAGGCCTGGGAAGTGCTGGCCGAGCCGGTCCAGACCGTCATGCGCAAGCTCGGGCAGGCGAACCCCTATGAGCAACTGAAAGAACTGACGCGCGGCAAACGGATCTCCGCCGAGTCGATGCGCGGGTTCATCGGAAAACTCGACCTCCCGGAAGAGGACAAACGGCGGTTGCTCGCGCTCACGCCGGCCGCCTACACCGGGCTCGCGGCGCGTTTGGTCGGGGAGCTTGACCCGCAGTCCCGAGGAGATCGCCCGCTTTGACGGGAACGCGGCCCGCGGGAATCATGTGAGCGAATGAATATGGGAGTTGTCCCCTCCATCAGTCCGGAACTCATCACATGGGTTGTGGTGCCGTTTCTGATTTTCGTGGCGCGCATTCTGGATGTCAGCATCGGAACCCTGCGCGTGATCTTCGTCTCGAAAGGGTACCGCCTCTACGCGCCGGTCCTCGGATTCTTCGAGGTGGTGATCTGGCTGCTGGCGATCCGCCAGATCATGAACCACGTGGACAACGTCCTGTGCTATCTCGCCTACGGGCTGGGGTTCGCGGTCGGCAACTACATCGGGATCCGCCTCGACGAGCGCCTTTCGCTCGGCACGGTGCTGGTCCGCGTTGTTCCGCGTTTCGACACCACCGAGTTGATCGGTCACCTGCGCCGCGTGGGGTTCGGCGCCTCGCTGATCGATATCGAGGGCATGTCCGGAAAACTCAAGATGATCTTTTCCATCGCGAAGCGCAAGGATCTGGCCGTACTGCTTGAAATCGTCCAAGAGCACAACCCTCAGGCGTTCGTCACCATCGAGGACGTCAGAACCGCCAAAGAAGGTTATTTCCAACAGCCGCAGGAGAAACGCGCCGCGCCGCTGTCCTGGCTGAGCGCCTTGCGCAACCGCAAATGACCCTGCGGGGGCATGAACTTCAGGCCGACCGGGCACACCCGCGCAAAAAACCGTGCGGGAGGAGTCACGGCGCAACCGGATATGTCCATGCGCCGCGGTACGGCCGCCGCAGCAGCGCGTCGGCCGCCGCCTCTCCGGTGGTCTCTTCCGTGCCGTCCCACGCCACGCTCCGGCCGAGTTTCATGGAGAGGTTGCCGAGCAGGCACATCGCTGTGGCCTGGTGCCCGCTCTCGATGTCGCAGAGCGGTTTGCGCCCCGTGCGGATGGCCTCCAGAAAATCCGCGAACAGCTCGCGGAGGTTCTGGCCGTCCGGTTCGTTGAGTTGCGCGTCCTCGTGCAGCACGGCCTCTTTACGGTTCGCCGGATAGAAGGTCCAGCCCTGTTTCCAGCCGAGATGCAAAACCCCCTTCTGTCCGTGGAAAAAGACCCCCACATTCTCGCCCCGCTCATGCGGGTTCCCCGCGAAAAGGCGGTGCTCCCAGGTCACGGTCGGGCCGTCCGCAAAGGTCCAGGTCGCGACCTGCATGTCGGGCGCGTCGGTGGTCTGCTCCTCCCGGGTCAGAATCGCGGGGCCGCGGATCGGCCGCCCGCCGGCCGAGTGGCAGGCGGCGGGATGCCGCAGCCCGGTGATCCAGAGCACCTGATCCAGCCAGTGGATGCCCCAATCGCCGAGCTGACCGTTGGCGTAATCCATGAAATGCCGGAACCCGCGCGGGTGGATGCCGCCGCCCCAGGCGTTTTTGAGGTCGCCGCAGAAAGGGCGCAACGGCGCGGGACCGCACCAGAAATCCCAGTCCAGTCCCTGGGGCGGCTCGATGTTGCGCTTGGGTGTCTCGGGCCCGCCGGGATAGGTGACGAAACAGCGGATGAGCCCGATGGGCCCGAGTTTGCCGGAACGGATGAACGCGCGCGCGCTGCGGTTGTGCGGCGAGGCGCGGCGGTGGGTACCGACCTGCACGACCCGCCCGTATCGCACGGCGGCGCCGACCATGGCGCGGCCCTCGAGGATCGTGTGGCTGATCGGTTTTTCCACATAGACGTGCGCGCCCTGGCGGCACGCCTCGATCATGGGCAGCGCGTGCCAATGATCGGGCGTGGCGATCAGGGCGATGTCCGGCTTCTCGGCCGCCAGACACTCGCGGAAATCCTTGTAGCGTTTCGGGCGGTTCACGCCCCGTTTCGCCAACGCCTCGCCGCACAGCGCCAGCATGCGCTCATCCACATCGCAGAGCGCGGCGAGGTCGCACACCCCGCTGTCGAGCGCCGTATGGAGCAGATTCGTTCCCCACCAGCCCGCGCCGATCAGCACGACGCGGAAACGCCGCGCCTCTTGGCCCCGCGCAAGATGCGGCGCGCTTTGCGCCGCCAGAATCGCGGCCAGCGAGGTTTGCGAAAAAGTGCGGCGAGTCAGCATCATGACGGTTCCCCCCGGGTTGC